>NZ_JACMOO010000435.1 GCF_014377975.1 Ferruginibacter sp. | reverse complement strand
GGTAAAACCGCCTCAAATCCACATTCCTGCCCGATTTAAGCATGTGGAAAAAAATGTTTTCTGTTTAATTGAATAAGGAGTGGGAAAAAGTGTTATTTTGTGTGAATATTATTTATTCAAATATAATTCAGCTATAAATGACAGGTTTTTTGGGTGAATACGAAGTTACAATAGACCCCAAAGGGCGGTTTCTTGTTCCGGCTGCTTTAAAAAAGCAGTTGGCAGAAGAAGGCGCACACCAGTTTGTCATTAACAGAGGATTGGATTCTTGTTTGAGTTTGTACCCAATGGAAAGCTGGGACCCCCTTTATGCAAAAATCAGCAAATTAAACGATTTTGACAGTAAGGCAAGTGCCTTTAAACGCCGGTTTCTAAATGGCGCATCAAAAGTAGAATTGGATAGTGCGGGAAGATTGCTATTGCCAAAGAATTTAATGAATTACGCAAAATTGGAAAAGGATGCAGTACTGGTATTTGTGGGCGATAAAATTGAGATCTGGGATAAAATAAAATACAAAGAGTTCTTTGAATCTTTTTCACAAGAGGAGTTCAAGATAATGGCCAATGAAGTAATGGGCTCAAAATCTGAAAGTTAAAAATGCTGATTAATTGAAAGCCATGGAACAGGAAAATAAAAAGCTGCCAAACAATCAATTGAGCTCAGAGGCTGGTTACCACGTGCCGGTATTATTGAATGAATCTATAGCCGGTTTGGCAATAAAGCCCGATGGTATTTATGTGGATTGTACGTTTGGAGGCGGAGGTCATAGCCGTGCTATTTTGCAGCAATTAAATGAAAGGGGAAAACTGTTTGCATTTGACCAGGATGAGAATGCACGCAAAAATTTACCTGCGGATAACAGGGTGATTTTTGTTCCACAGAATTTTCGCCACCTGCAACGTTTTTTGCGTCTGCATAAAATAACAAAGGTAGATGGCATATTAGCCGATTTGGGTGTATCAAGTCACCAGTTTGACGAAGCTGCCCGGGGCTTTTCCACAAGGTTTAACGCAGCCTTGGATATGCGGATGGATCAGCGTCAAACAACAACCGCAGCAGATATTTTAAAAACATTTTCCGAACTGCAGTTGCACAAAATGCTGGAACAATATGGAGAAGTAACCAATGCAAAAACATTGGCCAAAATAATTGTTCAGCAAAGGACTTTAACACCTCTTAAAACCGTCAACGAATTTAAACAGGCTGTGCAATCGGTGGTGAAGGGAATTCCTCCAAAATATTTTGCCCAGGTATTTCAGGCACTGCGCATTGAAGTAAATGACGAGTTAGGAGCACTAAAAGAATTACTCGAACAAATTCCCGCTTTATTAAAACCCGGTGGCCGGGCGGTCATCATCACTTTTCACTCTTTGGAAGACAGGCTGGTAAAGAATTTTTTTAAAGCAGGAACTTTTTCAGATTCGGAAGCGGATGATATTTATGGAGGCAGGCCAGAAAGCCCATTGCTGGTAATTACTAAAAAGCCGGTACTGCCTGGGGCAATAGAAACAAAGCAAAATAAAAGATCAAGAAGTGCTAAACTTAGAGTGGCAGAAAGAAAGCAGCAGGTTTGATGTATGATTTTTATTAGCTGATTGGTGATTGTAAGAATAACAGATTTAAAAATTAAATAAAAAAGAAGTTTGCAGGAAGATGTAAAAATACCGGAACAGCCAGTTAACCGTAAGCCAGACTGGCGGCGGTTTTTAAATCATCAGTGGGTGGTTAAAAATATTCCCTTCTTTTTATTTTTAGCCGTGCTGGCAGTGTTGTACATCTACAATGGCCATTATGAAGATAAAATAACCAGAAAGATAGGTGCAACAGAAAAACACATTCGGGAACTTGAATACGAATACAAAACGATTAAGAGCGAAGTAATTTTTAGAAGCAAGGCAAGTGAACTGGTGAAAGCAGTGGAGCCGCTGGGATTAAAAGAATTGACGACTGCCCCGATATTGCTGGATAGTATTGTTGCTACAAATCCTTAACAGGTTTGTAAATTGGATACGGTGTTAACAACATACAGATAAGATGAAAATAATTATTTGAAATTATAAAAGACCGCTTTTATAACCTTCATTTTTTCTTTTAAAAATGAATAATAAAATCGGTAAATGAGATTAGTACTTTGGATATAAAAAGAGACATATTATGGAGGGTGTACCTCAGTTTTATTTTGATGATAGCGCTCGGCGCTGTTGTTATAGGCAGGGCTTTTTTTATTCAACACATTGACGGTGATTTTTGGAAAAAGAAAGGCGATAGCCTGCATTTAAGATACATGCCAATGGATGCTGAACGCGGTACAATCTATAGTGAAGATGGAAATATGCTGAGCACTTCTATCCCCATTTTTGATGTGTATGTGGATTTTGGCGCAGATGGATTGAGAGAAAAAAACGGCAAACGGTTTAAAGACAATGTGGATTCGCTGAGTATTTATTTAGCCCGGCTTTTTAAAGACAAAACAAGTGCTGCATATAAAAAGGAAATGCAACTGGCCTATAAAAATAAAGACCGCTATTACACCTTGAAAAAAAAGATATCATTTGTAGAATATGCACAGCTACGTGAATTTCCGTTGGTAAAACAGGGGAGAAATAAAAGTGGTTTTATTATTGATCCAAGAGATAAACGCATCAATCCTTATTTACTGCTTGCCAATAGAACCATTGGCTTATCAAGAGAAAATGCAACAAAAAATGTAGGGATAGAGCAGAGTTACGACAGTGTACTGAAAGGTAAAACAGGCCAGCGGTTGATGCGCTATATTGCCGGTGGGTATATGCCGGTGGAAGGGGCGGAGCTGGAACCTGAAAATGGTAAAGACATCATCACTACACTAGATACCTATATGCAGGATGTGGCAGAAAATGCACTAATGAAAATGATGGTGGGCAATAACTCGTTACACGGTACGGCCATTGTTATGGAAACAGCAACCGGTAAAATAAAAGCCATTGCCAACCTGGGAAAACAAACGGACGGTACGTATGCAGAAGACCTCAATTATGGAATTGGTAAAGCAACAGAGCCGGGTTCTATTTTTAAACTGGCTACATTACTTAGTTTGCTGGAAGATAAATATGTCACCAACAATTCCCTGGTAGATTGCGAGGGAGGAATGAAACAATTTTACGGATTAAGAATTCATGATACCCATCCCAACCAGGTGTTAACCGTAAAAGAAGCTTTTGCAGCAAGTAGTAACGTTGCTTTTGCAAAAATGGCTGATCAGTATTATCATACCCAGCCCTCTAAATTTATTGAACATTTACATCATTTGCGTTTGGATACCATCACAGGAATTGATATTACCGCGTCATCAGGTAAGCCGTTGATTAAAAAACCTTCCAACCGGAGTTGGGCCAATACAACTATCCCTTTTATGGCACATGGATACGAAGAACTGGTAACACCACTGCACATGCTGATGTTGTACAATGCCGTTGCCAATGATGGTAAAATGATGAAGCCCTACCTGGTAAATGCCGTAAGGGAATATGGTGCAGATATAAAAACAATACATCCGCAGGTTCTGGTTGAAAAAATTTGCAGTGCCGAAACACTAGTTCAATTAAAAGAGTGTTTGAGTGCAGTGGTAGATAGTGTTCACGGAACAGGGCATAAAATTTTATTTGACAGTGCTTACGCTATTTCGGGTAAAACCGGTACCGCAGTTACAGCGCTCAACAATAAGGGATACAATAAAGGCAATAAAATTTACCAGGCTTCCTTCATTGGTTATTTTCCTTCTAGTCAGCCCAAATATACCATGGCAGTGGTTATTCAAAATAGCAAAGAATCTAAACTCGTTTATGGAGCAGATGTTTCAGGTACTGTATTTAAAGAAATAAGTGATCGTATTTATGGCCGTTTTTTAAGTAGTAAAAAATTTATTACTCCATCAGCAGATACCACACAGTACAATTATTATGGCATGAAAAACGAATGGAGTTCAATTTTTAGTACACTGAAGCTGCCTTACAAAGATTCGGCAACAGGCGGTTACTGGAGGTCAACCAGCATAAAAAATAATACGGCTGTTTTAAATACACCGGTGTATACAACTACTGCTTCTGCCATTATACCGGCGGTAATTGGCATGGGCTTAAAAGATGCAGTGTATTTAATGGAGAACAAAGGATTGAAAGTAACAGCAACTGGCAGAGGAAGGGTATTAAGCCAGTCACTAGCGGCCGGAACCACCTTTAAAAAAGGACAGGTTATAACACTATTTTTAAATTGATGCTAAAAGATATTCTATATAAAGTAAGCCTGCGGAGCGTAAAGGGTAATACCAATACAACAATAAAAGATCTGCAGATTGACTCACGAAAAGTGAGCAAGGGCACCTGCTTTATCGCCATTAGGGGAACTGTTGCGGATGGGCATCAATTTGTGGATACCGCAATTGAAAATGGTGCCAGTGCAATTGTTTGCGAAACATTACCTGCCATATTAAATGAGGAGGTAACCTATATTGAAGTAGAGAACAGTGCAGCGGCAGCAGGTTTTATGAGTCATAATTTTTATGGCGAACCTTCTTTAAAACTAAAGCTAACCGGTGTAACCGGTACCAATGGCAAAACAACCATTGTTACTTTATTATGGAAATTGTTTAGTGAATTGGGATACAAATGTGGATTGATCAGCACTGTGCAAAATCAAATCGGGAAAGAAGTAATATCATCTACTCATACTACACCTGATGCGATCAGCCTAAACGCATTGTTAAAAAAAATGGCAGATGCAGGTTGTACCATGGTATTTATGGAATGCAGCAGTCACGCCATTCACCAGCATAGAATTACAGGTTTGCAATTTACCGGAGCCTTGTTCAGTAACATAACACACGACCACCTGGATTATCATAAAACATTTAATGAATACATCCGGGTAAAAAAATCATGGTTTGATGCGTTGCCATCATCTTCCTTTGCCATCAGTAACGCAGATGATAAAAGAGGCCATGTGATTTTACAGAATACGGCTGCAAAAAAATATTTCTACAGCCTTAAAACAATGGCTGATTTTAAAGGCAGGATTTTAGAAAACAGCCTAGCAGGATTGCACATGCTGGTGAACGACCGGGAAGTTTATTTTCGGTTAATAGGCGAGTTCAATGCCTATAATTTATTAGCTGTGTACGGGGCAGCTATTTGTTTGGGAGAAGAAAAAAATAAGGTACTACAAGTGTTAAGCAGCCTGGATGGCGCAGAAGGAAGATTTGATTATATGGTAAGCAAAAATGATAAAGTGATTGGCATTATTGATTACGCACATACGCCCGATGCATTATTAAATGTTCTGGCTACCATTAAAAAATTACGTCAGGGTCACGAGCATATTATTACCGTGGTAGGTTGTGGTGGTGACAGGGATAAAACAAAGCGGCCCATCATGGCAGCGGCTGCCTGTGAGCACAGTGACAGGGTAATTTTTACAGCCGATAACCCACGCAGTGAAGATCCGCTGAACATATTAAAAGAGATGGAGGCAGGCGTAAATGTAGTAGCAAGAAAAAAATATATCACCATCGCAGATAGAAGAGAAGCTATTAAAGCCGCCGTGAGCCTGGCATTGAAAGAAGATATTATTTTGGTGGCAGGTAAAGGCCATGAAAAATACCAGGAGATAAAAGGGGTGAAATATGATTTTGATGATAAGGAAATTTTGAATGAAATGTTTGAACTACTCGACAAATGAAGACAATTAGTTAGTTAATGTGCTGATATATTAGCGATTTAAAAGATAGCTAAAGAAACAAAAAAATAAAATTTTTAAGAGAGTAAAAGTAGCAGGAATTAATAATTACTAATTATCCATTATTAATAATTAATTGTCAAATAAAATTATGTTGTATCACTTATTTCGCTGGTTAACAAAAGAAGGGATAAAATTTCCGGGCAGCGGTCTGTTCGATTTTATTACTTTCCGGGTATTATTTGCCGTTATATTAAGCCTGGTGATTACAACCGTATTTGGTAAAAAACTGATCAGGTTTTTACATACAAAGCAGTTGGGCGAAAGTGTACGTGATTTAGGACTGGCAGGGGAGCAGCAAAAAAAAGGCATACCAACAATGGGTGGCATCATCATTATACTGGCCATATTAATACCTACTTTGTTACTGGCAAATTTGGATAAGGTATATATACGGCTGATGATTTTGTGTACGCTTTGGTTAGGCACTATTGGTTTTATAGACGACTACCTGAAAATAAGATCGAAACGGAGGGCACAGGCCAAGGGCGTCAATTATAAAAAAAGTAACAGCGATGGTTTGGCAGGCAGGTTTAAAATTTTCGGCCAAGTAATGCTGGGGATAATTGTGGGGGCAACATTGTATTTTAACCAGAGTGTGGTGGTGCAAAGGGAAGTGTACAATCCCGATATAAAATTTATAAAGGATTCTCTTTTGAAGTCGGGACAAAGATTAATGAGCGACTCTTTTAACATAGTAACTATTGATGGTAAACAACATCTTTTTGTAAAAGTAAAATCGCCCATTGCCACTATCCCGTTTGTAAAAACACATGAGTTTAATTATGCAAAATTACTACCGGCAAGCTGGAGGGAATATACTTATATACTGTACATCATTATTGTAATAATAATAGTTACGGCGGTAAGCAATGGAGCCAACCTTACCGATGGGCTGGATGGTTTGGCAACAGGCGTAAGTGCAGTGATCGGAATTTGTCTGGGAATATTTGCTTATGTAAGCGGCAACATAAAACTTGCTGAATATCTTAATATCATGTACATCCCCAACCTGGGTGAACTGTCTATTTTTATAGCATCCTTTGTTGGAGCGTGTATTGGGTTTTTATGGTACAACAGTTACCCGGCACAGGTTTTTATGGGCGATACCGGAAGCTTGGCATTGGGCGGTATCATCGCAGCATTGGCCATTATTGTGCGCAAAGAATTATTAATACCAATTTTTTGCTTTGTGTTTTTAGTAGAAAATTTAAGTGTGGTAATACAGGTGAGTTGGTTTAAATATACAAAGAGGAAATATGGCGAAGGCAGACGTGTTTTTTTAATGAGCCCGCTGCATCATCATTATCAAAAACAAGGTTATCACGAAAGTAAAATAGCCGTTCGTTTTTGGATTGTAACAATATTAAGTGTAGTAGTAGCAATAGGAACATTAAAATTGAGGTAAATTTTTTTCTTAGAAAAACCCGGATATTGAATTGAGTAAAATCCAATTCACGTTTTTCAATTAACAGATCCTGAATTGTGAAAATTAATTAAGCCATCAGCCCACTAAGTTCTATGCTGTTGAAGAACCATTTTAAAATTTACAATAACTTAAATTAGCAGAACAACTGTCTGCAAAATTTGATATTGTTGAAGAACCATTTTTATTGTTACGGCAATAAAAAAATTGAAAAGAACCTGTTAAATTCTATGCTGTTGAAAAACCTTTTTTACTGGTACAGCAACTAAAATCAACAGCATTACTGTCTGTTTGATTTGAGGTTGTTGAACAACTATTTTTATTAAAAGCCCTTTAAAAAAGGCTCATTTATGTACAATTAAATTATGCAGGCATTTGCAAACATACCTGGGGGTAAAGTACCGGATACGCACAACAGCTTAAAAAAACTGGTGATATTGGGTGCCGGTGAAAGCGGTGTGGGTGCTGCTTTGCTGGCAAAGCAAAAAGGGTATGATGTATTTGTAAGCGATGGCGGATCTATTAAAGAAGTATATAAAAGCGCATTGCAGCAAAGCAGTATTGTTTTTGAAGAAGCCCGCCATACGGAGAGCAAAGTTTTAGCAGCCGATGAAGTAATTAAAAGCCCGGGCATTACCGAAAAAAATGAACTGGTAAAAAAGATAAGGTTAAAAGGAATTCCGGTAATCAGCGAAATTGAATTTGCTTACCGGTACAAAGGCAACAGCAAAATAATTGCCATCACAGGCAGCAATGGAAAAACCACCACCACCGCATTAATTTATCACATGTGCCAATTGGGTGGTAAAGATTGCGCCATGGTAGGCAATATCGGATATTCTTTTGCAAAGCAGGTAGCTGAAGATCCTAAAGCATTGTACGTAGTGGAAATAAGTTCTTTTCAGTTAGACGATATAAAAACTTTTCGGCCCGATGTGGCAGTGTTAACCAACATTACCGAAGATCATCTGGACAGATACGATTATAACATTCAAAATTATATAGACAGTAAGTTTAGCATAGCAAAAAACCAGCAGGCAGAAGATGTATTTATTTACTGCCTCGATGATGAAACCACCCGTAAAAGTATTAAAAAGTACAATATTAAATCAACCTTATACCCCATCACCATGAGCAAAGAATTACCACAGGGAGCATACCTGGCCAACGCAAAAATGCACCTGAAATGGAAAAGTGAAGAAATGCAAATGAGCATTGATGACTTTAAGATGAAGGGAAAACACAACCAATATAATAGTATGGCAGCAAGTTTGGCCGCAACAGCAGTTGATATCCGGAAAGAAAAAATAAGGGAAGCACTCCAGACTTTTGAAACCCTTGCACACCGCATGGAGCCGGTGGTTACCATTAAAGGAGTTGAGTTTATTAATGACAGTAAGGCCACCAATGTAAACAGTACCTGGTTTGCCCTGGAGAGTATGGAAAAGCCTACCATTTTAATTTTAGGGGGTGTTGACAAAGGCAACGACTATGCAGCCATGAAAGAAATGGTAACAGAAAAGGTAAAAGCAATTGTTTGCATGGGCATTGATAACCGTAAAATTCATGAGGCATTTGAAGATATTGTTCCTTCAATTGTTGACACAGCTACTGCAGAAGAAGCCGTACAGGCAGCATTTCAATTTGCAGCAAATGGCGATGTGGTTTTGTTAAGTCCCGCCTGTGCAAGTTTTGATTTGTTTAAAAATTATGAAGACAGGGGTAACCAGTTTAAGCAGGCTGTTAAAAATCTGTAAACTGCCCCAAATAATTAAAAATTCTAACGATGGCTAAAGATAAACTTTGATAAAAAAATTTAAAGAACGAACTATTATAAAAATAAAATTCCCTTCATTCGGAATTTCATAATGGCAGATAACATCAACATAAAAGAATTTTTTACACCCAACATCAGCAATATGGGCGGCAATTTGGTTAGCAAAACCAAAGGCGACAAGGTGATATGGGCCATCGTAATTATTCTGACACTGGTAAGTTTGCTGGTGGTGTACAGCAGCACCGGATCACTGGCGTATAAATACAGTAAAAGCACCGAAAGCTTTTTATTTAAACAGTTTGCATTCATCATCCTTGGTGTAATTATTATTTACTTTGCTCACCGGGTAAATTATACCATCTACTCAAGGATAGCGCTCATCTTATTTTTAATTGCCATTCCATTGCTCATTTATACTTTCTTTTTTGGCACCCGCTTAAATGAAGGCAGCCGCTGGATAAAATTGCCCGTTATCAATATGACTTTTCAAACATCTGACCTTGCAAAGCTGGCCCTTTTCATGTACATGAGCCGCCAGTTAAGCCGCAAGCAACAGGTGATAAAAGATTTTAAGAAAGGATTTTTGCCCATTATTATTCCCGTTGTTATTATTTGTTTACTGATAGCACCTGCCAATTTATCCACGGCCATATTGGTTGCGGCTACCAGTTTATTACTGATGTTTATTGGACGCATCAGCACCAAACATATTTTATTAACCATTGCTATAGCAATGATACCGGTAATGATTTTATTAACCATTGCGGTAAAATATTACGATAAGGAAGAGCACAAAACAAAAGATCTTCCGGCGATTTTTGCAACAGGCCGTGTACCTACGTGGATAGGACGGATACAGACTTTTATGTACAGCCATAAGGAAGATGAAAATGAAAAATTGTACCAGATAAACCAGGCAAAAATTGCCATTGCCAACGGCGGATGGTTTGGTGTGGGTCCGGGTAACAGTAGTGCAAGAAATTTTTTACCACACTCGTACAGCGATTTTATTTTTGCGATTATTTTGGAAGAGTATGGTTTGCTGGGTGGCACATTCATTGTATTTATTTACCTGTTGTTTTTATACCGCTGCATCAGGTTGTACCAAAAATGCCCATTTGCATTCGGAGCATTTCTGGCGCTGGCACTAAGTTTTACGCTGGTAATACAGGCCATTGCCAACATGGGGGTAAACGTAAATCTGTTTCCAAATACAGGGGTTACGTTACCGCTGGTAAGTATGGGAGGAAGTAGTTTTCTGTTTACCTGTCTGTCCATCGGTATCATTTTAAGTGTGGCAAGAAACGTAGAACAGTTAGAGGGAAAAAGCATATTGGCAGCAGAAATTAAAGCCCCGGCATCTTCCCAAAAGGAAGAAGACCAGGTTTAAATTTATAAAGAATTTTGTACCCGGCTTTTGTTAATAATTAAACATAGTTGCGTCGCACTCTTGTACAAAAAAAGCAGCAGGCAGTACAAAGAGTACAATAATTTGAAACAGTATTAAGCAATTTAAGGATAAAAAGAAAAAAGATAAAACTCAATAAAAATAAATGAGCGATGATAAAAAAGCAGGGTCTTCACAGAACCTACCTTGGGGCGCAGCAGGGGTGGCCGATTCAGCTCCGCTTCGCATCATCATCGCAGGCGGTGGCACCGGCGGACATATCTTTCCGGCCATAGCCATTGCCAATGCAATAAAAAAATTAATGCCCGAAGCGGAAATTTTATTTGTGGGAGCAAAAGGAAAAATGGAGATGGAAAAAGTGCCGTTGGCAGGTTATAAAATAAAAGGGTTAAGTATTGCAGGATTTAACAGAAGTTCTTTGATAAAAAATATTGGTTTACCCTATAAGCTGGTAAAAAGTTTATTACAGGTGCAACAAATTTTTAGGCTCTTTAAGCCAACAGCAGTAGTAGGTGTGGGCGGTTATTCAAGTTATCCGGTACTGCGTTTTGCCCAGGCAAGAGGGATAAAAACTTTTATTCACGAAGCCAATTCCTTTGCGGGTAAAAGCAATATGCTGCTGGGTAAAAAGGCAACGCAGATTTTTGTAGCAACCGATGGTATGGAAAAGTTTTTTCCGCCCAATAAAATTATGGTCACAGGCAATCCAATACGCGAAAGTATCGCCGGCAGTACCGTTAGCCGGGAAGATGCAGTACGTTTTTTCGATTTGGATCCTTATAAAAAAACAATTGTATCCATCGGTGGCAGCCTCGGTGCAAAAAGTATCAACGAAGCGCTGGCTGCTCATCTGGATGAATTTGAAAATAATAACCTGCAACTGATCTGGCAAACCGGCAAACCTTTTTTGCCAAAAGCAAAAGAAGCAGCCACGGGAAAAGCCAATGTTTGGGTAAACGATTTTGTAATGCAAATGGAATACGCCTATGCAGCAGCAGACGCAGTAATCAGCAGAAGTGGAGCAATGTCGGTTTCGGAATTATGTGTGGCCAAAAAAGCAGTTTTGTTTGTGCCCTATCCTTTTGCAGCAGAAGATCACCAGACGGTAAATGCAAAAAATCTGGTAAATAAAAATGCCGGTATGATGATAAAAGACAGTGAGGCTTTGAATGAGTTGGTGCCAGCAATTATCGCCCTGGTAAAAGACGAAGCAAAGCTGGAAACATTTAAAAGAAATATTAGTAAACTCGCCATTACCAACGCAGATGAAGTGGTGGCAAAAAATATAATACAATCAATCGGGTAGTACCAGGCTGCGGCCTACTCAACACAAGGAAACAAAATAAGAATAAAACGAAAAATTGAATCTATAAAAAAATCAGGCAATTGCCTGATCTGAATAAAAATAAATGAACAACTACAACAACATATTAACATCGCTGAAAGTAAGGCCAGTTGTGGCGAATGAAGTAGCAGGGATTTATTTTTTAGGCATTGGCGGTATTGGCATGAGCGCACTAGCCAGGTATTTTAAAAGCATCGGTGTTAAGGTAAGTGGCTACGATAAAACCCCCACGGCGTTAACCCAACAGTTAACCGCAGAAGGAATTAACATTCATTTTGAAGATAGCATACAACTAATTGATAAAGCGGTACAGTTAGTGGTATACACCCCGGCAGTACCCGCCAGTCACAATGAGCTAAATTATTTTCAGCAACATAATTATACAGTCGTAAAACGCAGTGATGTATTGGAGGCCATCACCAGCAGTTCTTTTAATATCTGCATAGCAGGTACACATGGCAAAACTACCATCAGTACAATGGTGGCGCATATTCTTACGCACAGCGGTTATGGCTGCAATACTTTTTTAGGGGGCATTGCAGTAAACTACAATACTAATTTTTGGGCCGCCCAAAACAATGTGTGTGTGGTGGAAGCGGATGAATATGATCGTAGTTTTTTAAAACTAAGTCCCGATGTAGCCGTCATCAGCAGTATGGATCCGGATCATTTGGATATTTATGGAACAGTTGAAAATATGGAACAGGCTTTCATTGATTTTTCTGCACGGATAAAACCAGGCGGTTTGTTACTTAGTAAATTTGGTGTGGCCAAACAGAAAGATTTAAAAGGGCATCAACATTTAACGTACCACATCGACAATCCCAAAGCGGATGTGTATGCATCAAATATTCACATACACAACGGCAGTTATCACTTCAATGTAGTGATTTCTAAAGAACCGTCTTTTGGGGGGCAGGGAGGTTCGGTAGTACTCAATATGGGTGGCTTACACAATATTGAAAACGTACTTGCAGCAATAACAATAGCGCACCATTTACAAATTGAGGATAGCAAAATCATTGCGGCTGTTGCGGCTTTCCGCGGAGTAAAAAGAAGATTTGAATACATTGTAAAAACGGATAAGGTAGTGTATATAGATGATTATGCGCATCACCCGGAGGAATTAAGGGCGTTGATTACCAGTGCAAAAAAAATGTTTGCCAATAAAAAATGCGTTGTGGTTTTTCAACCGCATTTGTTTAGCCGTACCAACGACCTGGCAGATGGTTTTGCAGAAGTACTTGACCTGGCAGATGAGGCAATTCTGTTACCTATTTATCCCGCAAGGGAATTACCCCTGCAAGGGGTAAGTAGTGAAATGATTGTACAAAGAATGCACAGCGAAAATAAAATGGTGCTCAGCAAAGAAAACCTGTTAAAACATTTGGCGCAGGAAAACGAAGCACATGTAGAAGAAGGTTTTGAAGGAACATTGATAATAACGGCGGGCGCAGGTGATATAGACACATTGATTGAACCAATTAAAAAAATAGTTTCTTCTGGCAAATAAAAAAACGATAGTAAAATGGATAATGACTTCCGTATGGCTTGCCACAGCTGTTGGAGTTATTGTATTGCTGGTAGCCGCTATCAAAAGAAAGGATGCGCAACATTGCAGTGGGATAAGCATTGCCATTGAAGGAGTGAGTAATAATTTTTTTGTTGATAAAAAAGATATACTCAATATAATTAACGGTATTGTTGGTGGCAGTGCAACGGGTAAAGCAACCAGTGCTTTTGATTTAAAACTATTGGAAAACTCGTTGCAAAAAGACATCTGGGTTAAAACAGCTCAATTGTTTTTTGATAACAATAACAAGCTAATGGTAAAGGTGATAGAAAGGGAACCCGTGGCAAGAGTATTTACTACTACCGGCACTACTTTCTACATTGACAGTTCGCTCACCATGTTGCCATTGAGTGAAAAGTTTTCGGCCAGGTTGCCTGTATTTACCGGGTTTCCTTCGGATAAGATTGTTTTATTACCGCAGGACAGTGCTTTATTAAAAGATATTTTAACCGTTAGTATGGCCATACAAAAAGACAGGTTTACGATGGCTATGATTGACCAGGTAGATATAACCCCGCAAAGAAACTTTGAAATGGTGCCAAAAATTGGTAACTCGATAATTGTTTTTGGCGATGCAACAGATGTAGAAGAAAAATTTTATAAGCTGCAATTATTTTACAAAGACGTAATGGTAAAAGCAGGATGGAATAGATACAACGAAATAAATGTGCAATACAAAGGGCAGGTGGTTGCCAAAAGAAAAGGTGCAGAAGATAAATCATCCGATAGTCTGCGTACTGTACAATTGATGCAGGCGATGGCTGAAAATACGGAACGATTGTCAAACGATTCGATGCACAGCATTGCAGCCGATAATGAAAACAATACTACCAGCATTGATTTAATACAACAGTCAATACAACGGGATGACGAGCATGACGCCTTTGCCCGAAAAAGACTTTCGCCACAAACTGATGCAGTTGTAAAGCAAGCCCCTGGTATAAAACCGGCTGTTATAAAAGTGCCTAAACCAATATTGTTACCGGTAAAAAAAGCGGTAACGGAAAAGCAAGTAAACACAGCAGTAAAATTAAAACGGGCAGTTGTAAAACCAGCATTAAAACCAGTATTAAAGCCAGCATTAAAACCTATGGTAAAACCAAAGGCATTATTGCCAAAACCAATAACCAAACCTCCGGCTAAACCGGCGGTTAAAAAAGCGGGCAATGAATATTAACATACGTTTGAAAGCATAAAATAGTAAAGGAGTAAAAGAGAAATTTTATTGAACAATAACAAAAAATGATAACAACAGCAATTGAATGCAGCCCATACGCTTAGATAAAAGTTAAAAAAAGGTATGCGGTAAAAGTGAGTGACACAGCGATGTTGACTAAAGATAAAATGATAGCAAAATATTTATAATACAGGATGGGACTTAAAGTTCAGTAAACAAAAAATAGAAAACACACACACAAACACATACAAACACACAAACTATGAGCAACGAACAAAACACAGCAAATGAAAGCGGGGTGGCTAATACCAATCCTGTTATTGTTGGTCTGGATATCGGTACTACAAAAATTGCAGCCATTGCCGGACGCAAAAACGAATATGGCAAACTGGAGATACTCGGCTTTGGCCGTGCCAACAGTAATGGCGTACAACATGGAATGGTACTGAATATAGATCAAACGATCAAGGCAATTCAAACGGCATTGGAAAACTGTTATGCTTCAAACCCTAACCTGGTGCTGAGTGAAGTATATGTTGGTATTGCAGGCCATCATATTAAAAGTTTGCAAACCCGTGGCGATATTGTTCGCCAAACAACAGAAGAAGAAATCAGGCAGGAAGAAATTGACCGGCTGATTGCAGATCAGTACCGCACTTACATTCCGGCAGGCGACCAGATTATTGATGTTATTCCGCAGGAATTTACAGTAGATAATTTTCAAAATATTCCGAACCCCATTGGCTACAGCGGCGTAAAAGTGGGTGCTAACTTTCACATCATCACCGGCGACAAAAATGCCATTCGCAATATTAACCGCAGTGTTGAAAAAGCAGGATTAAAAACGCAGGATCTTGTGTTACAACCACTGGCATCTGCGGCAGCCGTAATGTGCGACCAGGACCTGGAAGCAGGTGTGGCCATTGTTGATATTGGTGGCGGTACTACAGACCTTGCAGTTTTTTACGAAGGCATTTTAAAACACACCGCGGTAATTCCCTTTGGTGGCGAAAATATTACCAACGATATTAAAAACGGACTGGGGGTTTTAAAAACACAGGCCGAACAAATGAAAGTGCAGTTTGGCAGTGCGTTGGCCGACGAAGCAAAAGCCAACGCTTTTATAACTATCCCGGGTTTGCGTGGTATGCAGCCAAAAGAAATAAGTGTTAAAAATCTGGCCAGCATTATACAGGCACGCATGAGTGAAATAATGGATTTTGTAAGCTATCATTTAAAACAGGTTGGATTGGATACCCGCTTGCTTAATGGGGGTGTAATACTCACCGGCGGCGGATCTCAGTTAAAACACCTGATACAGTTAACAGAATATGTTACGGGTTTAAATGCAAGGATCGGCTACCCGAACGAACATCTGGCGGGTGGACATATTGATGAACTGGCAAAACCAATGTACAGCACCTGTATTGGTTTAATATTAAAGGGATACAATGATTTTGAAAATAAGAACAAGCGTTTTGATGAGCAATTCCGCAAGGTGGAAGTACCAAGGGCTTTACAGCAGTTACCAGTAGATGAAACCCTTGATACGGTTAAGGAAGCACCAGAAGAAGACATGGTAAAAGTTGTAAAAGTAAAAGAACGGAAATCATTAAAGGGATTTATGGACTCTTTTAAAATTGGACTGATAGACCTGTTTAAAGAAGAGGAAGATTCGAAGTTATAAAGCGCACCAACTATCTTTTCGCCGCGGCGGAAGAACATTTGAAAGATAGATAGACGAACCAGGCTTATTTAATAAAAGGTTTTTATAAATGCTCAATAAATAATGCACTTTTATCACTAACCCCATTTACAATAACAGCATATTTTTTCTGCCTTACTAACTGAAAAATAATGTGCCTAAATTAAAAAATGCAGTTTCATATTAATTCATTTAAGGAAACTGTATTTAGGAGAAAACAAACTATGATACATTTTGATTTGCCAAAAGAACAATCGTCAATCATTAAAGTGATTGGTGTTGGTGGTGGCGGAAGCAATGCGGTGAACCACATGTTTTCGCAAAATATTGAAGGCGTAAACTTCATCATCTGCAATACAGATGCACAAGCCATAGCTCAAAGTAAAGTGCCCAATAAAATTCAGTTGGGGCCACATTTAACGCAGGGCCTTGGGGCGGGCGCTAACCCGGATATTGGTAAACAGGCTACAGAAGAAAGCCTGGAAGAAATAAAACGCATCCTGGAAGTGAATACCAAAATGGCATTTATTACAGCAGGCATGGGCGGTGGTACCGGCACGGGGGGCGCTCCGATTCTTGCAAAAATTTGTAAAGATCTGGGTATACTTACCGTAGGTATTGTTACTACACCGTTTGCTTATGAAGGTAAAAAAAGACTTGCGCAGGCAGAAGCGGGTATCAGTTTACTGAAAGATCATGTAGACACTTTGCTGGTAATAAGCAATGATAAATTGCGCCACCAGTTTGGTAATTTAAAAATGAAGGAGGCTTTTGCCAAAGCAGACAATGTACTGGCTACAGCAGCCAAATGTATCACGGATGTAATTAACAGCACTGGCCAGATAAACGTGGATTTTGCCGACGTTTGTACGGTAATGAGCAAGGGTGGTGTTGCCATTTTAGGCAGCGCATCTGCCGAAGGTGAAAACAGGGCACAGATGGCCATTGAAAATGCATTGAACTCTCCGCTGTTGAATGACAATGATATCCGCGGCGCTAAATGGATTCTCATCAACATCAACAGTTGCGAAGGAGAGAATGAATTTACCATGGATGAGGTAGAGGTTATCCAGAATTATTTAATGGCGCAGGCAGGCCCCGACAGTGATGTGATTTTAGGATTGGGCTATGATAATTCGCTGGGCGCAGCCATCAGTATTACGCTGATTGCAACAGGCTTTGAACACAAAGATCCGTTTGCAAAAACCATTAACCAACCCAAAGAACAAAAGAAAGATGATAAGATTGTTATGACCCTGGCAACACCCGAAAAGGAAGTGGTGAAAATGCAGCAGCCCACATTGCAATTTGAAGATATGGAAGTGCTAAAACCAGCAATTAAAATAAAAGAAAACCCGGTTGAAAAAATAGCGCATGAAGTAGCAATGCCTGTAGCAGCATCAACCCATGAAGTAGCTGTGGTAAATTTACTTAGTAAAACTACTGGGGAAAAATCAAAGGATGAACCTGTGTTTTTTGAAATATCTTCGGCTTCAGATCAAAGTCCTGTAATAGAGTTTGATATACCCGAGCTACCCATACCTGTTGAGAAACCAGCAACCACTTCCATTACCAAAACGATATTTTCATTACACAATAAAGAAGCTAGCGCACCTGTATCGTCTGCAGGTGGTTTTTTGGCAAAGCCCTCGAATATATATGTAGAGGACCAGCCGGACACGAAATCCAACACTACGGAAGAACTAACCTCTTTGCGGATTACGGTAAGGGAAGACGAGCCTTTATTTGAAATGCAAATGGTGGTTAAGGATTCCCAAAAAGCGGTGGAGGAAGAGCAACAACCAATTGTACAACAAACTCAGCCAATCATGATGTCCAATGTTGAGGAGCGGGCAATGCCTGACGAAACGGAGGAACTACGGCGCCGGGCTATGGATCGCATTGCAAAACTGCGTAATTTGTCATTCAATATTAACGCGGCCGATCCGAATAATGAGTTTGAAACGGTACCTGCTTACCTTCGCCGCAATATGGAATTGCACAATTCTATCGCGGATGTAGAAAGTTTTTATAGTAACTATACAGTAAAATCAGATGAAAATAACCAGGCCGAAATAGGCACCATCAACACATTTTTAGACGGTAAAAAACCAGATTGACGCAATGCGCTTTGTGTGCAGCAGGGCGTTCAGTTTTGTTTATTCTCATAGTTTGTATAATGGCCCTTTACTTCAAAGTAAGGGGCCTGTGTTTTGGTACAGCACCAGGAGGATTAAAATAGTAATTTTAATTTCTTTACAAATATCTCTATGTAATTTATTTTAGGGAAAAGTACCGGAGTACATTTAAATTATTTTGAAAAACATGAACAACAAAAATCATTGGGCAGTTTTTTTAACGGATAATGCCAACAAGCAGTTATTGATACAACAGTTATTAAGTAATAAATTGCCTGCAGTTTTTGAAGGCTTTAGTGGATTAAAAGGAGTATTGTTTTCTGCCCTTTCCATAAAAGAAATTATAGAAGAGGAGGAGCGGCACGACCAGGTAGAAGTAGCTGCCACAGCCAATCGGCACTTGCGCTCTTTATCAGGGGGCGAGCAAAAAAAAGCTCTGCTGCACTATTTGCTTTTACAGGAGCCGGACTTTATCATAGCTGATAATCCTTTCGATAATCTTGATATTGATTCACAAAAAAAACTGCTGGCAATGCTCCACGATATTGGCCAGCGCATTACCATCATCCAGCTTATAAACCGGGCAATAGATTATCTGCCTTTTATAAAAAATGCAGTGAGTGTTACGGATGATAACAGCATAGTACGCCTCAATAACATTGCCGGTTATATCCGGGAGCAGGAAGATAAAAAAATACCGTTGTTCAATGGTACCATACCCTTATCCGATCATGCGTACAATACATTTAATAATCCGCTTATTCAGTTTAATAATGTTAGTGTACAATACGAAGACAGGATGATTGTAAATAATATTTGCTGGCAAATTAATGCAGGTGAATTCTGGCAACTGACGGGGCCGAATGGTGCAGGTAAAACAACTTTATTATCCATGATCACCGGCGATAATCCAAAAGGCTACGGACAAGACCTGGTACTGTTTGGAAAAAGAAAAGGAAGTGGCGAAACGGTATGGTCGATCAAAGAAAAGATTGGTTATTTTACCAGCTCTATAACAGACTTATTTAGCAGGTACAATAGTGTAGAGCAAATGGTGCTGTCGGGTTTTTATGATTCAGTTGGTTTGTACATAAAACCCTCCGATAGAAAAATACGATTAGCCAATGAATGGCTTGCATTGATTGGTTATTTGCCGCTGAAGAAAAAACCTTTTTACCTGCTTTCGTTGGGGCAACAGCGCATGATATTAATTGTACGGGCCATGGTAAAATACCCGCCCCTGTTGATACTGGACGAACCAACTGCCGGTTTGGATGATCACAATGTGATTATTATAACTTCATTGATTAATAAAATAGCCATGGAAAGTAAAACGGCTGTATTGTATGTTTCTCACCGGGCAGAAGAAGGTCTTAATCCAGACTTTATTTTTGAATTAATGCCAGGAGAAACCGGATCAACCGGAAAAATTACAAAATAGCTATGAAGTAACACTTGCTTTTACCACCTTGATATTATTAAAGTTATTGGAGGCGAAGGGTATATAAAAATAAAATATAAGAACACATCATTTTATTCTTTACAGCTTAATATTTTTTAAATTCTGTAGTGTTGTTAAAAAAATTTATAAACGAAAAAGATACGGGTGTGTTATTACCTTCTTTTTCCGGAATTATAAATTGACTGTTGCTTATTGTTGCTTTTTCTTCGGATGTTTTTGCATTGCTTGTATTTAGCCATGCAATTGGTTTTGCATGCGGGACGAATGTGCAGCTGTCAAAAGATATCCTTCTGGGCCCGTCGCATTCCAGCAAATATTTGCCGTAGGAAGGTTGCCCTTTGTAGGCTTTATCTTCAAAATAACATCGTATAAAACGGGTAGCTTCCGTTGCATTGGATGCATTGTATCCATGTACAATACTACCATATATTTTACATCCAATAAAAGTAAATGCGGGTGCGCTTACCCAAATTGACCAGTTATTAATTCCCCAAAAAGTGCAATCGGTAAATGTACAATTGCTGGTAACACCGCCGCCGGTTACCACGCCACAGCCTGTATTGTCAATAAACTCACAATGCTCAAAAATACCATTGGTGATAGGACCAACTTCAGCCTCAATATCTACACCAGCGCCCGGTGGAGAACAATAAACACTTTTGCCCGTATGATTAAACCTGCAGTTTTTTGCCTGCAGATAATTTCCTCCAACCCATGATAATCCCTGCCTGAAGTTGTATTCAAATATTGAATTCGTAATATTAATATCGTCCTTTTTATCAGAAGCAACATTGGTTACTATAATGCCATCCAGTGCAAAATAACTGGCATTTATATTATCGATATAAACGCCTTGTGTATTGTGTATATAAATCCCTACATGCATTAATTGAATTCCTTTGTCATCATACAAACCACCCAATTGAATCATTTTATTATTTCCATTTAAAACAAGCGTTTTAACAGTAATATTTTTGCAGTCGGTTAAACCAATACAATAACCAATATCCCCTGCATATTTTGGATCAGGTTGCGAAGGATTATTGCCATTAAATATGTTACCGGTAACAGGATCAAAACTTCCAAATTTTAAATTATCTGCATATTTTAACAGGGTGCCTTTTTCTCCCTGTATTATCAGGTTATTGCTATTTTTAAAGTCAAGAATGCGAATGCCCTGGTAAGTAGATTTATTTACATCGCCGTTACTAAAAAGTTGTTTGCCGATGATGTAGACACCTTCTGGAATCAGCAGTGTACCATTTCCCGTCCGTTCATTAAAAAAAGCAGCGGCTTTTAAAAATGCCTCTGTATCATTTGTTTTGCCATCTCCCTTTGCGCCGAAAGAATGTATATTTTTTAAGACCATTTTTTGCGCTGGCACCTGTAAAAAAATAAAACAAAAGGCAACGAAAAAAAGAAAGGAGTATTTGATCATACAATTTTATTAAAGATAAAGTAAATGCCGGATGTATTTTATTGGCAGACAAAAGTATAATGTTGTCCATAACATTCCATTTTTTATGGTACAATTCAGGCAGCTACAAACCTGTTTACATTTTAAAATAAACATTCGAAATAAGTTTTGTTTTGCCGAAACCAGGGTAGTACCGGAGTGTTAAAATTTTTCTATTCAAAATAAAGGCTTTCAATATACATTTGCAACGGTATTTGCAGTATGAAATAGCGTTTACCGCTGCTGCCAAAGCCATCGTACTAAAAATTAAAAAGTAGTGTCAACGCCAGTAAATAAGGTAACAGCCGCAGGTTTAATTGTTGCTTTAGGAATTATTTATGGAGATATAGGAACCTCTCCATTGTACGTTTTTAACGCCATCGTAAACAGTAAAGAAATAAGCGAACTACTCATTGTAGGAGGATTATCCTGTATTATCTGGACCCTTACTTTACAAACAACCATTAAATATGTAATACTTACATTAAGGGCCGATAACAAAGGTGAGGGTGGTATTTTTTCTTTATATACATTGGTAAGGCGGCAAAAAAGATGGCTGGTAATTCCTGCCATGATAGGTGGTGCAGCCCTGATGGCAGATGGTATGATTACCCCGCCTATCTCGGTTGCATCGGCCATTGAGGGTTTAAAACAAATAGATGCCTTTAAACATATTGAGCAGGGTACTATTATTTATATCGTGCTGGGTATTTTGTTGTTTCTGTTTTTTTTACAGCAATTTGGTACGGCTTCTATCGGTAAATTGTTTGGCCCCATTATGATGATCTGGTTCAGCATGCTTGCTGTGTTTGGCCTTATTCACCTAACCGACGACTGGGAAATTTTTAGAGCCTTTAATCCCTATTATGCCTTTAAATTATTAACCCAATATCCCAAAGGGTTTTGGATATTGGGCGCCGTTTTTTTATGTACCACGGGTGCAGAAGCGTTGTACAGCGATCTTGGTCACTGTGGCCGTGCCAACATCCGGTATTCATGGATATTTGTAAAATTGTGCCTTATATTAAATTACCTTGGCCAGGGAGCCTGGTTATTGTCTCATCACGGCGGCCATGTTATTTCAGATGAAATGATCAAGGGTGGCTTTAATCCTTTTTTTGGTGTAATGCCCGAACAGTTCAGACTGATAGGATTGGTGATTGCTACTTTAGCAGCCATTATTGCCAGCCAGGCATTAATCAGTGGTTCCTTTACTTTAATTGCCGAAGCCATCCGCCTGAACCTGTGGCCAAAAATGAAAATCAATTATCCATCCGAAGCAAAGGGCCAGTTGTATATCCCCGGTATTAACCTTTTACTGTTCATCGGCTGCTGTTCCATTGTATTGTATTTTAAATCTTCCAGTGCCATGGAAGCAGCCTATGGTTTGGCCATTACCTTGTGTATGCTGTCCACTACTATTTTGTTTGCCAATTATTTAATTTCGAGAAGAACAGCAAGGATATGGATCTACCTGTTCTTAGCGGTGTATCTCTCCATTGAAATAAGTTTTCTTTTTGCCAACCTCGATAAATTTCCGCATGGCGGCTTTATAGCTTTGCTGGTTGCTGGCGGCCTGTTTGTGGTAATGTACGTGTGGTATCGCAGCCGAAAAATAAAAAACAGGTATGTTGAATTTGTTCGCATGGAAGAATACGTTCCAAAGCTGGAAGAATTGAGTAATGATACCACAGTACCCAAATACGCTACCCATCTGGTGTATATGACAAGTGCCAATAACCCCAAAGAAATTGAGCACAAAATTATTTACAGCATATTGAGCGGTAAGCCAAAACGGGCCGATATTTTTTGGTTTGTACATTTGGATACATTGGATGATCCCTATACCTGCGAGTACGTCGTAGATCATATTATTCCCAATGATATTATCCGCGTAGAATTCAGGCTGGGCTTCCGGATAGCGCCGCGGATAAACCTGATGTTTAAAAAAGTAGTAGAAGATTTGGTGGCCAATAAAGAAGTGAATGTTACCAGCCGTTATGAAAGCCAGCAGCGCAACAATGTAGTAGGCGATTTTCAGTTTGTGGTAATGGAAAAATTTTTATCGCAGGACAATGAATTGCCTTTTATGGAACGCATCATCATGCATCTCTATTTCTGGATAAAAGAAATTTCTCTGAGCGAAGAAAAAGGTTTTGGCCTGCAGCAAAGCAATGTATCGGTTGAAAAATATCCATTGGTGGTAGCCCCAACCAGCAGGTTTAAATTAAGAAGAATTTATACCGACGAAGAGGAAGAAGTATAGCAGTATAGAAGGATAAAATATTTATGCAGATAAAAAATATCAGTGCAGCCGGATTACAAAAGTGGATAAGTGACCACACAGATTTTCAACTGATAGATACCCGTGAACCGCATGAACATGAAGCTTATAACATTGGTGGCATTTTGTTTCCGCTGGCAGAAATAACCAAGCATCTTTCTGAAATAGAAAAGGAAAAACCAGTGGTTATTTATTGCCGGGCCGGCGTTCGCAGCCAGATTGCCATTCAGCGGTTGCAGGAAAAATATCCTTTCAATAATTTATACAATCTTGTTGGTGGTACCGAAGCCTGGAAGAAAACGTTTGGTAATATTTAATAGTTTAAAAATAATTTGGGCGTGCCCCCGGGATTCTTAAGGGGGCACGCTATCCACTCCAGGTCGCCGGCACGAACCTTTGCACAAAGCCTCACCTTTGGGCTTTCGTTTTCTATCCCTCACGCAAAATGCAGCGTTCAATTGTTTTGGCTGGTTTATTATTTGTACATTCAGCAATGCCAATGTTCTCTCAATTGATAGATTATTAACTTAAGAATATTTTAATGTATAAAAAATATCATGAAATATCAGACGACGATTTTGAACGTCGCTCAACAAATATCGATGGTAAAACTATTTACTTCAAAGAAGCTGTATCTCAAATGATAAAGCAAGAATTTGCAGCGCTTGCTGAAAAAGATTGCAAATTTATATTTGAATGTTTAATACTTGCAGATACATTGCTTAAAAAGTATATGCCCGGGCATTCATTGAAGAATTATACAGCTGAAAATCTTGATTTTCTAATTGACTTATGGAATAAAAATCCTAAAAACTTTAATTGTACCGAAACTGAATTTGCTACTTCAATCGGTTCAGCATTTGGCCATTACGTTAATAAAACATTGGGTTCGACCTGAACTGTAATAACCCATGAATATGGCACTGACTTTTTATGCCAGATTGATCATATTATGCTGAGAGGATTTCCTTTTAGTTCAGTGTTGAAAGCAGTAAATCAAAAAAGAGAAAATTCTTTAGAGCATATCGTGCGAATGCTCAAACAACAAAAGGAGATATTAGTAAGCGAATTATAAAATAAATCATCTTGTCATCCACCATAATATATATCATCCTCGGCTACCTTGTTTTATTAGCAATTGCCTACCTGGTGCAGGAACGTTTTATTTTTAAACCGGAAAAATTACAGCCCGATTTTAAGTACAAATATGACGCACCTTTTAAAGAATTATTTTTTGATGTAGCCGAAGGTGTGAGCATCAACGGCCTTCATTTTTATGTTGAAAAACCGTTGGGCCTTATCCTCTATTTTCATGGCAACTCAAGAAGCATTAAAGGCTGGGCAAAATATGCCAAAGACTTTTATCGCTACCAGTATGATGTGGTATTGGTAGATTATCGTGGCTTTGGAAAAAGCACCGGCAAGCGTAACGAAAAAGATATGCACAGCGATATGCAGTTTGTATATGATACCCTGGCAACAAAGCACCACGAAAACCACCTGATTGTTTATGGAAGAAGCCTTGGCAGCGGATTTGCAGCAAACCTGGCCAGTGAAAACAAACCCCGGTACTTAATTTTAGATGCCCCGTATTTTAGTTTTATAAAAGCGGTAGAACGTTTTTTACCCATTTTACCTATGCGCTTTGTATTGCGTTTTCACATGCGTACCGATAAGTGGATACCAAAAGTAAATTGCCATACCTATATCCTGCACGGAACGAGGGATTGGCTGATTCCCATCAGTAACAGTGAAAAATTACAGGCTTTAAACCCACGCAAAATAACATTGATGCGTATTGTGGGAGGTGGCCATAACAACCTGCCTTCTTTTCCGGAATACCATAAATTTATCAGGGATATTTTAGCGCCCTGATATCCCGGACAGAAAAATTTATACCTTTAAATAATCAGTTATTCATGAATAAAAGCAAAAAAAATAAAACAATGCAGTGGTTAAAGTGGCTGGTATTTTTATATGTTTTTATAGGCGTTGCCTTATATTTTTTGCAGGAATATTTTTTATTTCATCCTGTACGGCTTGCAAGAAATTATGTGTATCAATTTGATGTGCCTTTTAAAGAAACGGATATTGCATTTGGTAAAAAAGATACCATCAATATGATAAAATTTTTTCCGGCAGATTCTATGCGTAAAGGAGTTGTCATTTATTTTCATGGCAATAAAGGCAACATTAACCGCTATGCAAAATTTGCCGCCAGTTTTACCAAACATGGTTACGAAGTATGGATGGAAGATTACCCTGGCTTTGGTAAAAGTTTAGGTACAAGAAATGAAAAAATACTGTACCAGCAGGCAGAAAAAATTTACGACCTGGCCGCAGGAACATTTAATAAAAATCAGATTGTTATTTACGGTAAATCATTGGGTACCGGCATTGCTGCTTACCTGGCATCTGTAAAAAACTGCAGGCAATTAATATTAGAAACGCCTTACAGCAGCATCGCTGATTTATTTAGATGTTATGCCCCCATTTATCCTGCCGGTAGTATGGCAAATTATAAAATTCCTTCTTATCAATATTTATCAAAAGTAAAAGTACCCATCACCATCTTTCATGGTACAGATGACGGCGTAATTCCTTATCGCTGCGCAGCTAAATTAAAAAATGTTTTAAAAACAACCGATCAGTTTATAACCATTAAAGGGGGCACGCATCATAACCTGAACGCCTACCCAATGTTTCATCAAAAGCTGGATTCGTTGCTGCGATGATTTATTGCTCTGACAATACTATTTTATTTTTACCTACTGCCAGCGTATAAACACCGCCAATTTTTAATGCATAGTTTTCTGTACCATGGCTTACTGGAAAATGAAAACATATCGGGTAGGTGTAATCTTTTACAATAGCATAAATGGCTCCATCCATGGTTTTCCCAAAGGGACGGTCGGTATCTTTTATATCAGTGAATCCGCCAATAATTAAACCGGCCAGATTATCAAATTTACCACTGCGTTTTAACTGGTACAGCATACGGTCGATGCTATAAATATATTCCCCGATATCTTCAATAAAAAGAATTTTATTTTTTGTGTTGATATCAGACGGTGTGCCGGTTAAATGTGCCAGCAAAGAAAGATTTCCACCCACCAGTTCGCCGGTAGCAGTTCCTTGGCTATTATGGATATTTGCGGCGCAACTGTATTTATTTTTTTTACCTGCCAGCATCCTTTTTAAGGATTGCACATATTCATTTTCAGCACCACCATCATTGAATGCGGCGGCCATTGGTGCATGTATGCTGGCCGTTTTACAGGTTGTAAAAACATGGGTGTGCAAAACAGTAATATCGCTAAACCCAATGATCCATTTGGGCTTTCGTTTAAATTTTTTAAAATCAAGCTGGTCAAT
Organism: Ferruginibacter sp.; assembly: GCF_014377975.1. Taxonomy (GTDB): domain Bacteria; phylum Bacteroidota; class Bacteroidia; order Chitinophagales; family Chitinophagaceae; genus Ferruginibacter. The sequence continues at coordinate 43,794 of NZ_JACMOO010000435.1, read as the reverse complement.
GATTCTGCCCGCACCATAGCCACCGCGGCCACACAAAATGGCGTGGATGCTGTCATCATCCAGCATGGCCTGCAATTCATTCAGGCGTTCTTCATCAGTACCTGAAAAGTAATTGGGCGAATTGCTGCCCAGCGTTTTGCCTGCCATTACCTGGTAGCCCCATTGCTGTAAGGTATCGGTACATTTTTGTGCTTTCTCTTTAGCCATAAAACCGGCAGGACAGGTGATACCAATGGTGTCGCCTTTTTTTAAATAGGGTGGAATTTTTATCATATCGTCTCTATTAAATTACAGTCGTTTGATTGAACTTGCAGGGTATGTTTAATCCCGCACTTTAAAGCAACATTATTTTTTTGATGCCCCACCGGAAAATCAAAGCAAACGGGATAATGATACTCCTTTACTTTTTCCAATACAATTTCTTCCAATGATTTTCCAAACTCTTCTCCGGCATCATCGGGTTTTATTTTAAAGCCGCCGATAATTAATCCTGCCAGCGAAGTTAGTTTACCGGTTCGTTTAAGGTTCCAGAACATGCGATCTATACTGTACAAATACTCGCCGGTGTCTTCTACAAATAATATTTTATTTTTTGTAACAAGGTCACTGTTACTCCCTGCTAAAGATTCCAACGTTTTTAAATTTCCCCCTACTAAAGTACCCATTGCAATACCCGTTTTATTTTTTGCGTTGGGTACAAAATCGTACTTCATTTTTTCGCCGCTAAGACATTTAAAAATACTTTCTATACTTTGCTTCTGTACCTCTTCTGCCAGGTTCCAGTCTGCCGGAAAACTGTTACACATTTTTGCATGGATGGAAGCGATGCCATAGTTGTGGTTAAGGTGGCTATGCAATACGGTAATATCGCTGAAACCGATAATCCACTTCGGGTGCTGTTCCAGCTGTTTAAAATCAAGGCCATCAATTATTCTTATAGTGCCGTAGCCACCCCTTGCACATAAAATGGCTTTTACCTTTTTATCATCCAACATCTGTTGAAAATCATCTCTCCGCTCGTCATCTGTGCCGCCAAAAGTAAAATCTCTTTTACCAACAGTAGTTCCCACTTTTACTGTAAACCCCCAATCAGTTAGTTTACCTATGGCTGGTACAATTTCTTCACTGGTTATAAAACCTGCAGGACAGGTAATGGCAATGGTATCACCCTTTTTTAAGTAAGCAGGCGTAACGGGTTTTGCATCGGGTACATCAGGCTCCAGGCTTTTTGAAATATTGGTAAAACTGGCGGCCAGCGGTACTATGGTGGAGAGGAAATTTTTCCGGTTCATAAGTTCATTTCAGTTTTATCGAATGCAATAATTTAAAACCCATACCTCCCTAAAACGCTTTCTGTTTTTTACGCAAATTGAATTTTGTATAACCAGTGCGTTTTGTGCACCATTCCTTTTTTTGTTTCATTCAATCTTTTTAAAATATCCTTGTCTAAAATGTCGCGTTGAGAATTTCTCTTATCGGCTTGATTGTCTAAAATTGTTTCCTATAATTTTTGCAACTCCGGCATGGATAACTTTTCGGTAAAAGATCATATCCCACCTCTAGATGGTTTAACTGCGATTACATATTTTTCAGTGCTTTATTTTAAATATTATAGTAATGCAGCAGCAGGGGTGAAATTTTATGAATAGTAAATCATTTGCATAAACTTGATAACACATCTGGCAACGGTTTTGCTTTCGGAAAATTAATAAACGCAGCATAATCCATCTTGTTAAACTGTTCAAACATCAAGCTTGATTTTACCTTTTACACCAATAGCTTTTATAAACAGTCCGTTGATTTTCCAGTTTGATCTGGAAGGTTTATTAAACACAAAAAACGACCGCCTGTAAATATTATCCGGGCTGGTTCTTTCTTTCAGTATTTGTATTGCCGAGTCATTTTTATGATGTTCTTTTAATACAAAATTACCTGGTAATGAGCAAAGATTAGCGCAATTTTAATAGCGCCTTAACAATCTTAATTCATCGTTTTGAATTTCAAAAATAATACAATCCTCAGAAATATTTCGCAGGTTTATTTCCTGTTCCTTAAAAAAAATGATTGCTGATTTATTTCTTAAAAGTTACATGTGCTATAAATGTAAACGCCCATTCAAAAATTAAAAATAAAATTATTGACTTACCGAAAAAATATTTTCATTGTGTTATTAAATCTTATAAAAAAAATGGAAACAGCTGTAATAATTTGCAAAAGGTAAGATTAGCGCAATTTTTTCGTCGCAACATTTTACCTTGTTATCTCATTTTCAACACATCATAACAATTGAATACTATGTTTGCAGTAAATTGAAAAACAATAATGAAAAAGAAAAATATCATCAGCCTCAGTATTGCACTGGCTTTTTTATTCCTGGCAACAACAGGCCTGTTACTTTATTTTGGATTGAAGCCAGAGTTTGTTACGTCCATCCATGTATTACTGGGATTGGTATTCACCAGCTTTGCTATTTTTCATATTAAAAATAACTGGCCTTCATTAAAAGTATATTCTAAAGAACGAAAAGAAGGTAAGATTAAAAAGGAATTTCTTGTAGCGGCAGTGGTAGTGGCTGTTTTTTTGCTGGGTGCAGGATTTAGCCTGCCCCCTTTTGCGCAAATACAACATTTTGGTGAAGACCTTACCCGTGGCGGTGGCGGCAGAAAAGGTGGCCGGGTTGAGAAAACCTCTTTTAATGAGATTGTTACCAATAAAGACAAACAAGGAAAAGTGATACAGTTGATTATTCAAAAAAATGCGGAAGTGATTACCCCGGTTATCGCCATCTGGACTGCCGATACAGCAGGAAATTTTATTGATAATATTTTTGTGCCAGCCAAAACAATCGAGGTAAGTTCTGGCGAAGCAGACAAGCGTCATGCATTATTTGAAGGCGAAATTGAAACGAAAAATTTTACACCTGCAATGATGCAAGGATGGCAATCAGCTACAAAAGATACTGCAACAAACTACGCAGAAGCTACACCAACTGATAACTTTTTCCTTGATACAAAAACCAAAGCAGGTGATAAATTTCAGCTAATGATGGAAGTAAAAGACAACGGTAAAACCGAGCTGTACAAAGGCATGGTGGACTTGGCTAAAGGCAATGTCATTGCATTAAAAGCTGCCAACGGTTCATTGATTGTGAGAGCTATTGCTGAGCTGCAGTAAAATCTATTAATAATCTTCACCAGATAGATGAAGCAAGACAGTTAGTTTTTTAATGTTTTTAAGGAGACTTTTCTTGAAATGCGCAATCCTACGTTATTAAGACAATTTTAAAAATTAACTAATAAAATAATTTTTCTGTTGGAATATTTATAAAGTCTACACCATAAGCGTAGACTTTATTGTTTGTTTGGGTATTGTACTTGCTTTAGGTAAATTTGCAGCGCTTTCTTTAAAATAGTTACAGGGTTAGGTATTTTAAAAAGTTAAGTAGATTATTTACCTGTACACTGTTACGGTTTGAGGGCGTTCATTAGAAATAATATGTAGAAGAGTGCGACGCCACCAATGCACATAGCAGTAAAAAAGCCGGGTACAAAAAAATAGTATGACAGATCCAAAAAGATATTTAATTACTTCTGCCTTGCCTTATGCCAATGGTCCCAAACACATCGGACATTTGGCCGGAGCTTATTTGCCGGCAGATATTTATGTACGTTACCTGCGGGCACAAAAAAAAGACGTGGTGTATGTATGCGGCAGCGATGAACATGGTGCTGCTATTACCATACAGGCGATGAAGGAAAATACTACGCCGCGTGAAATTGTAGATAAATACCATGCCATGTTAAAAAGCAATATGGCCGATCTGGGTATTTCTTTTGATATTTATCACCGCACTTCTGCACCCATTCATCATGAAACTGCCCGGGAGTTTTTTACGATGCTGAATGACAACGGTGACCTGGAAATTAAGGAAACGGAACAGTATTTTGATGAGGCTTCAAGTACTTTTTTGGCCGACCGGTATATTAAAGGAACCTGCCCGGTATGCGGCAATGAAAATGCTTTTGGAGATCAATGTGAAAAGTGTGGATCAACATTAAGTCCGGAAGAACTGATTAATCCGAAGAGCACTTTGAGTGGCAACACGCCCATAAAAAAGTTAACCCAACATTGGTACCTGCCTTTAAATAGGCACGAGGAATTTTTACGGAAATGGATATTGGAAGAGCATAAAGACGATTGGAAAGCCAATGTGTTAGGACAATGTAAAAGCTGGCTGGATGCAGGTTTACAACCAAGGGCTGTTACCAGAGATTTGGATTGGGGTATAAAATTGCCGAATGAGGTGGAAGGTGGCGAAGGCAAAGTATTGTACGTTTGGTTCGATGCACCCATTGGTTATATCAGCGCCACCAAACAATGGGCCATTGATAATAATAAAGACTGGAAACCTTATTGGTACAATGACGATACCAAGCTGATTCATTTTATAGGTAAAGACAATATTGTATTTCATGCCATCATATTTCCGGTAATGTTGAAACTGCATGGTAATATTTTACCGGATAATGTACCTAGCAATGAATTTATGAACTTGGAAGGGGATAAGATGAGCACCAGCAGGGGATGGAGTATTGAGATGGAAGATTACATCAATGATTTTGTAAAGAAAGAAAATGGGGGCGACCAGATGGTGGATGCACTGCGTTATTATTTATACGCCATTGCACCTGAAACCAAAGACAGTGAGTTTACCTGGAAAGGTTTTCAGGACTCGGTAAAAGGCGAATTGGTGGATGTGTTTGGTAATTTTGTAAACCGGGCTTTTGTGTTGATGCATAAATTGTGCAAAGGAAAAGTACCACCCTTGCATCCGGCAATTATTGATGATATTGATAAAGCTTTACTGTCTGATATCTTCAATGCAAAAGCTTCTATTGCCGGTTTAATTGAAAGTTATAAGTTTAGAGATGCACAATATGAAGTGATTGACCTGGCAAGAAAAGGCAATAAATACATGCAGGAAAAACAACCGTGGATTGTGGCTAAAAGTCTGGAAGCAAATCCTGAAGCGCAACAATTAATTGATAACTGTTTACATATTTGTTTACAATTAACGGCTAACCTGGCTGTTTATATCAATCCGTTTTTACCCCACGCAGCAAAAAAAATGTGTTACATGATGAAGGTGGTAAATAAAATACTAGACTGGGAAAATGCCGGCAAACCCAATTTATTAAGTGTGGGCTATTCGTTACGGGAACCACAATTATTGTTCAGAAAAATAGACGATACAGAGGTAGCAGAACAGGTAGAAAAATTGAAAACTAAAAGCGAGAAAATAAAAATGGATACAGCTTCCTCAAACCTCTCCGAAGGAGTGGCGTTAAATATTTTACCTGTTACGCAGGATACTCAAAATAATACTACCTCACAGAACGCTCCTGCGGAGGGCCGGGAGGTGAAGCCCGAAATTGGGTTCGAAGATTTTGTAAAAATTGATTTAAAAGTAGGAACCATCGTTGCTGCAGAAAAAGTTGCTAAGGCAGACAAATTATTAAAACTGGAAGTAGATCTTGGCTTTGAAACAAGAACCATTGTTAGTGGCATTGCCCTGCATTTTGAACCTGCTGCTATTGTAGGCAAACAGGTTACTGTGGTAACCAATCTGGCTCCACGAAAAATGAGGGGAATAGAAAGCAATGGCATGATATTAATGGCGGAAGATGCCGATGGAAAATTAAAATTTGTAAACCCTGACGAAGCTGTAAAAAATGGCAGCGGGGTGAGTTAATAAAAAATATTTTTTTTGATGTGCATTTGTTTTTCATGGCGACATTGTTGTGTCACTCACTTGTACTTTTTTTATCTTCTGGCATCAATAAAAGGGAGGCTTCACAAAAATAAACTGATATCATTCATTGGCAGCATGATTATTACGGTAATGGTTAGATGCAGTTTGCAAAAAGGCCTTCATCTGTAAAATCATGCTGTCAATTTTGGTTGAATAAATGACTTCATGCAACAGGTTATTTTTCTTCTGTGGATCTTTTAAATAATCAAAACAGTACATCGGCTTGCCTTCCACGGCGTTAAAGCCCAGCACGTATTCATTGTTGATGGCTTCATACACGGCGCTGTTCATTCTTGTAAAAATGGTTCTGTCTTTTTGCAAAGTGGTGTCAGCGAGGTTGCTGCCATAACTTATAATACTATCTGCTTTGCTGCCAAAGTGCAGGATGGTGTTGAATACATCCAACTGGCTGACAGGAGTAGTGACTATTTTTTTCTTTTCGTTTGCAGGGTCATAAATAAACAGGGGAATTCTAAAGCCGCCGGTCTCATCTATTCTGAAATTTTTAATATCCGGGTCGGCCCAATGATCGGAGCAAAAAATAAATACGGTGTTTTTGTACCAGTCTTTTGTAGCAGCGTCTTTAAAAAATTGTTGCAGGCAATCATTATAGTATTGCATGGTCTTCATGGGCGGTGTGGTATTCTGTAGTGGATATTTGTCAATAAATAATTTAGGTAAATCGTTGGGATAATGGGTGGAAATATTATACTGCACTGCAAAAAATGGTTGTTGCTTTGCGGCCAGTTTATTTTGCATAAACGATAACACATATTCATCATGTAAGCCCATGCTGTGTTTTTCCATTTGCCGGTAACCGGGTATATCCTGCATACAATAATAGTGTTGTATACCCAGCCACTTGCAGCATTGCGCAAACCCCATGTCGTCATAATTATCACCAATAAAAAATGAGGAGCTGTAATTATTTTTTGCCAGTAATTTCCCGATAAGACTTCGGTTGATAGCCGTATAACTGGAGTGGTACAATGGAATATCAGTTAGGGTAGGCAAGCCTGCAAGCAGGGCCGTAATCCCTTTGTTTGAATTGTAAGAAAAACTGAAAGCGTTGCTGAAAAAAGTACTTTTATTTATCAGGCTGTCAACAAATGGCATGCTTACTTTATACCGGCTGCTGCTGTCAAAAAAATCGTAGGGCACGCTTTCCATAATAAATAGCACAATATTTTTTTTAGTACCAGTAACCGGATTATTTTTTTTATGAATAGAAAATAATGATTCCATTTGTGCTGTTGTCATATAATCTGCCGCAGGTAACGCGGTTTCATTTTTACGATATACAGAGTAGAGAAAAGTATGAAAAGAATTTTGAGCCAGTGGTAATTGTACCGCTTCCAGTTGGGTCAATGGATAAGTAGGTACTATTTTTTTTTGTCCACTTAAAAAATATAAGCCTGATAAAATAAAAAGTAAAATAGTAGTCCATACAAAATGAACGCCAGTGGCTTGCTGCGTTAACATTTTTATTAAACTGGTGTAAATAAACCGGGCTATAAACACACAATAAAAGATAATTGCCAATACAAGAAGTATCACATGGAAAGTGCCATTGGCAAAGGGATTTCGCAAAACATACAGCAGGTCGGCATCGGCTCTTTGCAGGTGAAACCGGAAGTAAAAAATATCTACCGTATTCAGTAAAAGTAAAAGGGTATTTGCGAGGCTGTAAAAGATAATTATTGTAACCCGGATTATTTTTTTTTGTATTAACTTTCGTGGCAATAAAAAGAAAATAAATAAGGGAAGATGAAGCAGTGTAATACAAGCCACATCATAAAAAAGCGACCATTTAATGAGTTGAAATACATTTGCTACACCCGTTACAGACCATCCGTTGGCAACACGATAGTTATAAAAAAAGAAAACACATTTTAAAGCGCTTAGTAAAATAAGTAGCTTTGAAAGAAATAGCCATGCCGTTTTTTCTTTTACAACAGCGGTTTTTAAAGTAAACAAACGATGGACTTATTTAAATGAAGAAAAATAGTTTTATACTCAACAAATATACACTGTCGCTGCTCATATTGCTGTTATGCCTGGCCGCGGATATTATTTTACATAAAGGCATGAGCAGGGTTTTAATTCCGAAATCATTTACCGACAACCGTTCTCCCCAATATTTAAAGCTTTGTGATAACCCGCTTATCATTAGCAAAAAAAAATGGATCAAGGCTGTAAATACAGTTCAAAAAATGGATCAAATTGCGGCGGATGCCGCAGGGTTGGAAATGGATGTATATTTTGATACTGTCAAAAATTTATTGCAGGTTTATCATGATTCTACAGAAACAACCCGCCCTTTTATCGAAGATATTTTAAACGTTTATGCTACCCGTAAATTAACGGCTTCTATCTGGCTTGATTTTAAAAATCTTTCTATTGCCAATGAAAAAAAGTCCGGGGCATATATTTCCTTTTTGCGCCAGCGTTACCAGCTTCAAAATAAAGTAATTGTGGAGTCATCTTCGCCGCAATACCTGCATTCTTTCTGCGACAGCGGATTTTTTACCAGTTATTACACGCCCTTTTTTAATCCTTACCTGCATACAGAAAAAGAGATTGTCCAGGCAATTGATACCATTGCTTTGAATCTGAAAATGTATCCCGCAAGTGCCTTGTCAGGATATTATTTTCAATACCCGTTGCTTAAAAAATTCTTTCCCAATTACCCCATTCTTATTTGGGCAGAAAATGACCGGTATAGTTTTGTAAGCAATATTTTTAAACGCACGCTTGACAATGATCAGCAGGTAAAAATTGTGCTATATCACTGATTATAAAAGGTGATTATTTATTTCTGTTTGGCAGTATTGTGTATTGTAAAACTTTCAATCTTTTTTAAAATTGCAGCAGTTTCCCTGCGCCCATTTATTATTTCTCCCATAATTTAAAAATCCTACCTTCGAAGTATAAAATAGTTGTTTAACTAACTAATTTCGGCAATCTCTAAAGGTCAAAAAAATACGTATGAAAAGAATCATCAAAAAAGTAGCGGTTCTAGGCAGTGGTGTAATGGGTAGCCGGATTGCCTGTCATTTTGCAGGCGTGGGTTTAAAGGTATTGTTACTGGATATTGCGCCTAAGGAATTAAACGATGCAGAGAAGGCAAAGAATTTGAACTTAGATAATTCGTCCGTAAAAAACAGGATTGTTAATGATGCGCTTGCTGCAGCCTTAAAATCAAACCCTTCGCCGGTTTATACAAAAGATGCCTTGAAGAAAATCAGCACCGGCAATTTCACAGATAACATGAAAGACATTGCCGGTTGCGACTGGGTAATTGAGGTAGTGGTTGAAAGGCTGGATGTCAAACAATCTATTTTTGCAGAAGTAGAGAAATTTCGTAAAGCCGGCACGTTAATTACTTCCAATACATCCGGCATTCCCATTCACCTGATGGCCGAAGGAAGAAGCGATGACTTTAAAAAGTATTTTTGTGGAACACATTTTTTTAATCCGCCCAGGTATTTAAGATTGCTTGAAATTATTCCCACTCCGTTTACCGATGCTGCGGTAGTTGATTTTTTAATGCAATATGGTAGTCTGCAATTGGGGAAAACAACCGTGCTGTGTAAAGACACCCCGGCGTTTATAGCCAATCGTGTCGGGGTGTTCGGAATAATGGCCATTATGAATACGATGGAGAAATTGCAGTTATCGGTTGATGAAATTGATACACTGACGGGGCCAATTATTGGCCGGCCAAAATCAGCTACCTTTCGCACGGCAGATGTAGTAGGTATTGATACGCTGGTAAAAGTGGCCAATGGTGTGTATGAAAATTGCCCTGATGATGAAGCAAAGGAACAATTTGTAATTCCTGCATGGTTAAATAAAATGGTAGAAAATAAATGGCTGGGCGATAAAACAGGTCAGGGCTTCTTTAAGAAGATGCCTGCTTCGCCAAAAGGAGAAAAAGAAATCCAGGTGCTGAATCTTTCAACGCTGCAATATGAGCCAAGAACCAAACCAAGATTTGCAACGATAGAAACCGCCAAACCCATTGATGATTTAAAAATAAGGTTAAAAGCATTGTGTTCAGGCACAGATAAAGCGGGAGAATTTTACCGGCTGTTTCACTATAATTTATTTGCCTATATTTCTCACCGTATTCCGGAAATAAGTGATGAACTGTACCGCATAGATGATGGCATGATGGCGGGTTTTGGCTGGGAGATTGGCGCTTTCGAAAGCTGGGATGCGCTGGGTGTAGCCAAAACAATGGAAGCCATGAAGGCAGCCGGATTTAAGGTAGCACCTTGGGTAGAAGAGATGATTGCGAAAGGTATAACAACGTTTTACAAAGTAGAAAATGGTCAGCGTTTATATTATTCCCTAACAACGGGAGGTTACCAAAGCCCTTCCGTTGGCGGAGTTGGGGAGGCATTTATTGTAATGAAAAACTTTGCCAACCAAACCATCTGGAAAAACAGTGCCTGTCGTACTTATCATTTGGGGGATGATGTATTGGGCCTGGAATGGTATACAAAAATGGGTAGCATCGGTGGCGAAGTGCTGGAAGGCATTCAGAAATCAATTGCGTTGGCAGAAGAAAAATATAAAGGTCTCGTAATTGCAAATGACGGCACAAACTTTAGTGCAGGCGCAAACATAGGAATGATTTTTATGCTGGCCATTGAACAGGATTATGATGAAATAGATATGGCCATCAGGATATTTCAAAACACGATGATGCGGGTGCGTTACTCAGCCATCCCGGTAGTACTGGCACCGCATGGTTTGGCATTGGGTGGTGGATGCGAAATTTGTTTGCATGCCGATAAAGTAATTGCTGCTGCTGAAACCTATACCGGTTTGGTGGAAGTAGGTATTGGTGTAATACCCGGCGGTGGCGGTACAAAAGAGTTTGTGTTAAGGGCGGCAGACGAAACACAGGAAGGCGAAGTAGATATTCTTACCATACAAAATCGTTTCCTCACCATTGCTACCGCTAAGGTTGCAACCTCTGCAGCGGAAGCTTTTGAGATGGGTATTTACCGCAAGGGCCGTGACCAGGTAAGCATCAACCGCCGAAAAAGGATTACAGAAGCGAAACAAGCCGTTATTGAGCTGTACAATGATGGTTATATTATGCCTGTACAGCGTACGGATATTAAAGTGATGGGCAGGGCTGCATTGGGCACCCTGCTGGCAGGTATCAACGGAATGAACAAAGCAAATTATGCCACGGCACATGATGTTACGGTAGCAAAAAAATTAGCGTACGTAATGTGTGGCGGCGATTTAAGCGAACCCACCTTAGTAAGCGAACAATATTTATTAGACCTGGAAAGAGAAGCATTTTTAAGCCTTACCGGCGAGAAGAAAACATTGGAAAGAATACAGAGTATTTTGAAAAGTGGTAAGCCGTTGAGGAATTAAAATTCTTAAAAATGCAAAATGAATAAAATATCTAGATCTTATTTTTTGTTTTTTATCATTACTTTTTGTTACTCCTGTAATATACATAAACAAAAACCAAATGGATTTAAATACGCAGGAACATGGGTTGTGTATAATACCATAAGATTAAAGTTTGATACTGCTCAAATTCTTAAAGCCAATGATAGTATATATTCTTACCACCCCTATGGAGCTGATACCAGTCGTTTAAAACTTAGCAAAGAGGAGAATTTAGTTGATTCAGAGGATAGCACATTCGTTATAAGATTTAATAATAAGACAGATCAACTGATTATGAAAAACATTCGTAATGGGGAAGACTTATATGTAAATCGATTGAAATAATGTACAATGCAGAAGTTGCCTGTAAATGCCTTGAACACTGCGTAGCAAGGTCTTCGGCAATGCTTTAGCCCGTTGAGTGACATTGCCCGGAAGACGAGTATATTTCAAATAAAAGCAAAGCGTAATCCAGATAGATACAATGTTCCCGGTTCTGCTTAATCCCATTGAGAGATGTCGCAGCGAAAGCATACTGGGGTGTTGAGTTATAAAATAAAACCTATTTATTTGCGCCATCTTTTCAACGATTTAAACTTGCTGCCGGCAAACGATGAAAATAATGCGTGCCTTGTTCTCTTGTAACAGAATAATGCTGTGTTGATAAAAGCTTGATACGATGCCTTACCAAACATTGCGTACCATTGCTTCATCTTCCATTTCTCCTTTGTGTAAGCCCTTGCAAGCCAGAATACTTTTCTGCATCTTTGCGTTCCTGGCCTTAGTTTAACCTGGTTAAGGCAATCTCTTTAGGCGCAGAAAGCAGCAGTGGATATTTTTCCAAAATCACATCACTGTCGTCAATACTAAACTCCTGTTCCGGACTTAAGCTAAAGTGGCTGACGAGAAAATATACATTCAATACCAGCGTATCGCCTACACTTAAATCGTTTTGATTACTTAAAAAATTCTGAATTATGACAAACTTTGCATCCCCGGTTTTTTTGGATATTTCTGAAAAAGCGTATTTGGGCGCCACCTCAATTTCTTTCCGGTCTGCCATTTCGCTGATGATCTTTTGCAAATAAACCTGTATTTTCGGCGCTACCCTAAAACCCAGTTTCAGCTTTACATATATTATATCCTGGGGTGCCACAATCGTGTATTCATATGCAGTGGTAAAAGGCTCGTCTTGTACTTCTACATGTACAAACCAATATAGACTGGCACGTTTGGGTTGGTGGTCAAATATGGAATAGGCTATTTTGTTTTCAATTTGCCCTGAGCCGTTACTGGCGGTAAGGTAAACAAGGTTACCCGCAAAAAATGGAACGCTGTCATCATTACTCAATTGTTTCAGTTGCGGCAATACGGAAGCGGTATCAACAAAATTATTGGCGCTTGTTTTAATATGCGTTACCCTGTACCAAACGTACATAATAAAGGCATAAATAAGTCCAAGCATTAGTGTAACCCATCCGCCATGCGCAAATTTTTGCAGATTGGCGAAAAGAAAAGACCCTTCAATACACAGGTAAACCACAAACATCAGGAATACCAATATTCTGTTTACCCTTTTGATATAGAGATAAGCAGTGATCAAAAATGTAGTCATCAGCATGGTAATGGTAACGGATAAACCAAAGGCAGCGGTCATATTATCCGAAGTGCGGAATCCGACTACTGCGGTACAACAAGCCACCAATAGCAGCCAGTTCATACCAGGGATATACATTTGTCCCCGCATGTTGTTAGGATAAACAATCCTCATTTTCGGCCACAGGTTTAGCCGGATAGCTTCCGTGATCAGCGTAAAAGTTCCGCTAAGTAAAGCCTGGCTGGCAATAATGGTTGCCATCGTGGCTATGATGATGGCAGGCAATAAAAACCATTTGTGTACCAATCCGAAAAAAGGGTTAAGTGTGTTACCAGATTCACCAATATGCTGCATCAGGTACTGGGCCTGACCCAAATAGCAAAGCACCAGGCAAATCTGGATGTAGAACCAACTGATGCGGATATTATTTCGGCCGCAATGACCCATATCACTGTACAGTGCTTCGGCACCCGTTGTACAAAGAAAAACGCCTCCCAATAAATAAAAACCTCTCGGATAGTGCGCAATCATATTGTATGCATACACCGGATTGAGCGCTTTAAAAATGGCTGGGTTTTGCCATATACTGCTGATGCCCAATATGCCGATCATGGTAAACCAAACCAGCATAATGGGGCCGAATATTTTTCCGATCAATGAAGTACCCGCCCTTTGAATAAGGAAAAGAAAAACAAGTATGGCCAGCACAATGGGAATTACAGGAATATCAGGGTAAATCATTTTCAATCCTTCAATGGCCGATGTTACTGAAATAGGCGGTGTGATGATGCTGTCGGCCAATAAGAAGCTTGCGCCCAAAATGGCTGGTATCACCAGGTATTTACTGTATTTTTTTATTAAGGCATACAGCGAAAATATACCACCCTCCCCATCATTGTCGGCTCTTAGGGTGATGATAATATATTTGATAGTGGTTTGAAAAATCAGGGTCCAGAAAATAGCAGACACGGCACCAAATGCAAGTGTTTTATCCACCGGATATTTCTCCAGAATCGCATTATAGGTATACAGGGGTGAAGTGCCAATATCACCAAATACAATACCTATTGAAATTAAGAGGCCTGCTGCCGAAATTTTGTCAAGTGCTTTTGTTGTTTGTTTCAATATGAAATATTTTAAGCAGCAAAATTATTAATGCCAAATGTAAAGAAAATTATATCTCAATTTGGTTAAGGAGAAACGACAAAATAATTTGGGAAAACAGGAAAATTTCCGGTTGTATCGGGTATGTAAAATCTTCGTGTGCCTTTCTTTTTTACGATAAATTCAAAAGAAAAAATACGCCTATCCTAAAAAAGAAATTGGCTGAATATTTATTAAATGCATCGAATCAATGATTCAAACTCTCTGCCAGCAAACGATGAAAAAGGGCGTACCCTGTTCTCGTAAAACAGAGAAACGGCTATGTTTGTTAAATCTTTATACGATTACTTTCTGTATATTCTGAATAATTTATTTACCGAAAATTCTATTTTTCTTAAATCGCTTCTGGCTTAACTATATAAAAACAGTATCAATAAAAAATAACTTTTCGTTTTTAACAATAACATTTTCATCATGTATGTCTTCCAGAATAAGTCCAAATTCTTTATTTAAATAGGCCTGCCGCCTGGTATTTTGAAATCCGTTAAATTCCAAAAAATCCCGAATATCTTCCAGTTCTGCCTGCCCATCAGCAATGATGAAGGGCTGCCAGACAACTGCATACAGATCAGTGAGTACCTCAATAAACCCCAATAAGATATAGGCTGTATCACTAAAAATAAGGTTGTGCAATAAGAGACTATTAAAATATTCAAGCTATGTTGCATAATACACGGCATCGTTTACTTTTACAACATGTGTGTTTTTATCATCTAAATAAACTTTTGATTCTCCACCTCTGGCGAGATAATGTTTTGGCAATTAATTGATCCAAAGCTGATGGTCGGTGGCATATGCCCTTAAAATTAATTCCTGTTCTTTTTTAATGAGTGCGTTACTTTCGAAGTTTCTTTTAACCGTTGTACTTGTGCTAAAGCTTGCGCAAAGGAAATTGCGGATTGTTGTGCAATGATCTTTAATCCCATTGATGACGCTTCCTTGAATGATATTCTCAATTTTTTTTTGGGTATCATCATTGTACATTTTTGGGTGAAGGTAAGAAAAATATTCTTTCCCTTAACCTGCATACTAACTGGCGTTGAGTGATAAAATAAAACCTATTTATTTGCGCCATCGAATCAATGATTCAAACTCTCTGCCAGCAAACGGTGAAAATGATGTGTGCCGGTTTCTCTTGTTACAGAATACCGGCCATGCTGATAAAATCTTGATACGATGCCCTTTTGTACGCTGTGTACTATTTCTTCATCTTCCATTTCAACCTTATCCAAATCGCTGCCCGCACCTTTATCGTACTTTTCTTCCTTCCACATAAAAGTTAAAAACTCAACCTTTGTTTTGTTTACCGCAACAGGGCTTACAATATTCACCGACAATCCCCAGGGATAAAAATTGAACATCATATTTGGATAAACCCAAAAATAATATGCTGCCACATTGGTCCCGTAATCAATAGAAGTTTTGGGTAAATCAAAACAATTGGCGGCATCTTTACTTACGCCCAATTGCAGGCTGGCTTTAGCGTACAGCTCTGTTGTGTAATCTCCAAAACTTAATGCGGAATTTAATGAAGCGTGTACAAAAGGTATGTGAAAACCTTCGAGGTAATTTTCGCAGTACAAAGCCCAGCTGGCATCAATATCAAAAGTTTTACTGAGGTCTCCTCGGTACACAAATTCATCTAAGGGCAACCAGTGCAGGCGTTCCATCATCTCACTTAAATAAATAGGTGCCTCGTCTTTTTTATGCAGGCTGGTAAATAATAAATTGCCCCAGTTAAACAAAGGCAATACGGGTAAATTATCTGCTTCGCAGGGAAAATTTTCTACCTCTTTAAATTCTGGCATCGAAATAAATTTTCCGGATAACTCAAATAAACGGCCATGGTATTTGCATCGTAAGTTAGTTGCTTTGCTGCATTGTTTGTATGAAATTAAATTGCCGCGGTGGGTACATACGTTGCTTAGGCAATGCACTTCACCTGCCGTATCTTTAGTAAGCATCAACGGCTCGTTCATATAATTTTCCAACAAGGTAAAAGGTTGTACATCACCGTTGAATTTTACTATTTCCCTGCTGCCAATAAATTGCCAGGAGGACGCAAATATTTTCTCTTTAGCTGCTTCAAAAATGGCTTTACTGGTATAAACATCTGTTGAAATCGTACTGGCTTTTGCTATATTGGGATCTACATAAAATTGGCTCATAAAATAAATTTACTCAATTTATAAAATTAATTTTCAACATCCATGAATATTCTGCAATTATTACGCTGTGGAGACTAAGTTTACCTGCATCAATCCAGGTATATTTAATCACCTTTGCCACAGGTAACAATTTTTTTTGAATTATCTTGTCCGTAAGTGTTTACAGTCATTTTTATAATCATGGGAGAAGCAGCATTAAAGATAAATATTCACCAGCTCTGTATCCATTCTGTACTTTTTTTTTACGGAGATGCCGCCAGCGATGCATTCAGTATTGCTATAGCAAGAGATATTGCCGATCACTGGAATGAAGCCAAAGGAAAAGTGATCATTAAAAATGTGGCATGCAATGTAGTATTCGATATTGAAGGTATTTGGGCAAGATCGCTTACCCCGGAAATGATTTTTGAAAATGCCAATCCACGTAATAATTATTTCCGGCTGGAAGAATTTGCCCAGGGAAATATTTCCTTTGTAGATGGTGTGGGCAGCAATACCGGCTATTTTAAAGTAGATAACCTGCTGAATAATTCAACCACAGCAGCGCATGAATATGGCCATACCATTGGCCTGGAACATCCCGAAGTGCTGGATATACGTGGTAAAGGAGTGCCTGGCATCATGTATCCAAGAGGAACTATTGTTGATCCGGAATATCAATACAGTCCGGTAGCTGCGCCACTTGCGCCTGGAGGAACGATAAATCCTTTTAGCAGAAAAGTGCAGCAGGAAGATATTGATAACCTGCAATTGTCAAGGCTTTCTTATAACAGAAATGGCATTGCTGTTATTGGAAATTTTACCAGCATCTGGCATCAGCAGCACCAGTCGTAACTGCCACTTATCCCAATTGCTACAGCCAGCCGTTATAAAATCACTTATCTTCAAATCCTAAATTATAAAGCGCTTATGTCAATTGTTTCTGTTGAAAACCTCTGTAAAAATTACGGATCTGTGCAAGCACTCAATAGCGTAACATTCAGTGTTCCCAAAGGATCGGTATTTGGTATACTGGGGCCAAATGGCAGCGGAAAAACTACCATGCTTGGCATTATCATGGATATTTTAAAAGCTACTTCCGGCAGCTATACCTTATTTGATGAAGTGCCGGATGAAAACAGCCGCAGAAAGATTGGTACTTTTTTAGAAACGCCTAATTTTTACCATTACTTATCCGCAGTGCGAAACTTAAAAATTACCGCCGCTATCAAAGAAAGAGGTGACAAGGATATTGATAAAGTACTGGAAATGGTAAACCTCACCGAAAGAAAAAATTCTAAATTCAGTACCTATTCTCTGGGTATGAAACAGCGTCTCGCCATTGCGTCTTGCTTGCTGGGCGACCCGGATGTTTTGATTTTGGATGAACCTACCAACGGGCTTGATCCGGTTGGGATTGCAGAAATACGGCAACTGATAAAACAATTGCACCAGCAGGGCAAAACCATTATTATGGCAAGCCATTTATTGGATGAAGTTGAAAAAGTGTGTACCCATGTTGCCATTTTAAAAAAAGGAAAGCTGGTAGCAACTGGTAATGTAAATGAAATATTAGCCAATGATGATATTGTTGAACTGGGAGCACCGGATTTGGAAAAACTAAAAGCTGTTCTTAAACAATTAACTGGCTATAGCAGTATCAGGGAACAGGATAATCTTGTGCAGTTATTTTACCCGGCAGGTACTACCAACCTGGAAAATATAAACCGTTTTTGTTTTAAAAATGGGGTTGTGCTGAATTATATGCAACTGAAAAAGAAAAGTCTTGAATCTAAATTTTTTGAACTGACCAACTGATAAAATTCTCTTTTTTATGATAAAATTATTAAAGATAGAATGGCTTAAAATTAAAAACTACAACGCCTTTATTATTTTAAGCAGCTTTTTTGCCTTGGGTGTAGTGGCCATTAATTATGTTATTTACAGCGTAAATAAAAATATGTTCAGTCAGGTAAAAGCTGCAAAATTAATAGGTAATTTTTCGCCTTATGATTTTGATAAAACCTGGCAAACTACCAGCTATGCTGCCGGCTGGATACTATTGCTGCCCGCTTTACTGATCATTATGCTGGTTACAAACGAATTTACTTACCGTACCCACCGCCAAAATATTATTGATGGCTGGAGCCGTAAACAATTTATAGAAGTAAAAATGGTAATGGCATTAATTGCTGCAGTAGTAAGTACCATCCTGGTAATTATAACTGCCCTGGGGTTTGGCTGGGCCTCCGGTACATCCTTTTCGATGGAAGGCTTTTCTCATACCGGTTTTTTCTTTTTAAAAGCGCTTACCTATAACATGGTAGCATTGCTCTTTAGTGTACTTATCCGGCGCACAGGTTTTGCAACAGGTATCTTTTTCATTTACATGGGATTTGAAAATTTTATTTCACAATTGCTGGATGTTTGGAGCATTAAATTAAGAAGAGATAACACGATTGACCTGGGCAGCATGGGCGATTACCTGCCAATGAATGCTGCCGATGGCCTGCTAACTTTTCCTGATAATCCGTTAAAGAGTCTTGCAAGAGGAGTGATGCCAACCGATTATACCAGTGTGGTGATGACTTTGTGTGTTGCCTACCTGTTGTTATTTTGCTGGTGGAGTTTTAACCGTATTGTAAAAACAGACTTATAGTTCTGTTTCACTTTGTGTAAAATTATTTACTGCACAATTGCTTCAGTGCAATTTCAATTTCAGGATATAAAAAAGCAAAGCCGGTTTGTTGAATTTTTGCACAGCTTACCGTGTTACTTTTTAATATTTCAATACTCCGGGTACCCATCATTATTTTTAAAACAAAAACCGGTACATGAACCGGTATAAAAAACTGGCCATTCATTTGTTTTGCCAGTTCAATGGTAAGTTTTTTGTTGCTAACAGGCATTGGTGCTACAGCATTGTAAACACCGGATAAGTTTTCATTTTCAATCGCAGCAATGTACATCCTGCAAAGGTCATCAATATGTATCCAGCTCACCATTTGTTTGCCATCGCCCAAAATGCCCGCTATACCTAGTTTTACTGGTTTTTTAAATTCCGCCAAAGCGCCGCCGCTGTTACTTAGCACAATGCCTGTACGCAGTTTTACCAATCTTATTTGCATAGCCTCAACCGGGGTAATACTTTGTTCCCACAACTTGCATGTTTTGCCCAAAAAATCATCCGATGCATCATCTGTTTCTACAAAAGGATTTGCACCTGGTGTTATATCTGCTCCATACCATCCAATGGCAGAAGCGCTTACCACGGTTTTTACTTTGTTGGTATTATTTTTTAATGCGGTTACTATTAATTTACTGCTTTCAGTACGGCTATCCTGAATTTCTTTTTTGTATGCTTCGGTCCATTTTTTATCTACTACCCCTGCACCGGCCAGGTGTATTATATGATCTGCTTTTTGTACCGCCCCAATATCAATGGTTTTATTTTTTACATCCCAAAGAGCATAACTGATATTCGGCAATATTGAATTATTCTCAGGCAGTTGCCTGGTTAATACAATCACCTGGTAACCTTTCTGCAGCAATTGGTTTGTAAGTTCCTTGCCGATCATTCCTGTACCGCCTGTTATTAATACTATCTGCATAAATTTATTTATAATAATACGATTACGATGTTCCGTGTTTGTTAAAAGACAGATTTTAAGGTACTGGTTATGTTTTTAACATAAATAAAACATTGGTTATAATTATGTAAAAACAAAAGTTCTGCCGTCTTGTTTATACTTTTATTAAAAGATTATAGCTTAATTTTAAATTATAAAATTTTCCCTTATCATGAAAGAAAAAGTATTGTTTATTGTATTGTTATTTTTATTACCTGTATTTTCTTTTGCACAAAAAATTTCTTATTCGGAGGTATTAAAAGAAAACAGCCGCGACATGGATTTTGAAATCATCGGTAGAATAAACAGTAACATACTGGTATTTAAAAATGTGAGTTCAAGGTATGCTGTTTCAGTTTACCAGGGAGAAATGGAGCTGAAAGAAAAAGTAGACTTGGATTTTATTCCTTCAAAAGCATATAATGTTGATTTTGTATTGTATCCTGATTTTTTTTATCTCATTTATCAATATCAAAAAAGAGGTGTTGTATACTGCATGGCTGCAAAATTAGATGGGGATAGCAAAAAACTAAACGAACCCATTTTACTGGATACAACCCAGGTGGGCACATTTGGAGATAACAAGATTTATAATGTTATTGTTAGTGAGGATAAGCAGAAAATAATAGTATTCAAAATGCAAAAAAAAGATGACCGGCTTAACTTTGCCAGTATTTTGTATAATAACCAGTTGCAGCCTTTGCATAAAAGCAGGAATATATTGGAATACAATGAAAGAAAAGAGGTTTTAAGCGATTTTTTTGTGGACGATGAAGGCAACTTAGTGTTTGCAAAATCGATCAAATCAAGTAACAGGGACGATATTGGTAAATTAGAGCTTATTACCAAAGCAGCACAGCAGGATACGTTTTCGTTTAAAGTGCTTCCACTAAATAAAACATATATCGATGAAGTGAAAATAAAAGTTGATAATGTAAACAAACGCTATTTATTAAATTCGCTTTATTATGGCGAACGCCGCGGAAATATTAATGGCATCTATGCTTCGGTATGGGATTCAAAAGGCGATAGCATTTATACCAGCATTTTTACCCCGCTGCCGGATAGTATTAGAAGTATCGCCAAAGAAAAAGGTGGTTTGAAATATGTGTTCAACGATTTCTTTATCCGCAACATTATCTTAAAAAAAGATGGAGGATATTTATTGGTGGCGGAAGATTTTTCTACCCAAAGTACAGGCAACAATCAATGGAACCGCTGGGATTATTTATACAATTCCCCATTCAGCAATCCGTATTATTATAACTATTACAGCCCTTATTATGGCGGCTATTACAGACCCTAT
The DNA here is from genome assembly GCF_014377975.1 of Ferruginibacter sp. Taxonomy (GTDB): domain Bacteria; phylum Bacteroidota; class Bacteroidia; order Chitinophagales; family Chitinophagaceae; genus Ferruginibacter. The sequence goes on along the minus strand of NZ_JACMOO010000435.1, from coordinate 22,715 downwards.
AACGGGTTTAATAACTATTATAACAACAGGTATTACTACTATAATATTTTAGTACAGAGTATTGATAACAAAGGGGTGACTGAATGGAGTAATATTATACACAAGGAGCAGTTTGCAGACGTTACCGATAATTATCTATCCTTCGCAACATTTAATACCGGTGTAGGAATTCATTTTTTATTCAACAATTCTGATAAAAGAAACCAGTTGCTGATTGACAATGTAGTATCTGCAGATGGCACTTTGATCCGCAATCCCAGTTTAAAAAGTTATGATAAAGGGTACGAGTTTATGATAAGATTTGCCAAACAAACTGGTGCGAGGCAAATGATAGTACCTTGTTCTTTCCGTCAGCAGATATGTTTTGCTAAAATTGATTTTTAGTACTGTTCATGGTGTTGGATTGATTTTTTAAAGCCATAATTAAACTGCACTTTTGCAGTGCATAAAACTGATTCTTATTGTGACAGGCACATTTAAAGCCAACAACCCTTACAATACTTTTTTATTACTGGTATATGGGCTGCTTCTAAAGCTGCCTGTTTTTTTGCACCCCACCATACCGGTGCCGCAACAAACGGATGGCTTTTTATTTAAAGCTTTACTGACAAAGCTTTCATCCATTGGCAATAGCGTGCCGGTTATTTATTCCTTTATTAGTTTTATATTATTGTATACACAGGCTGTTACTTTTAATAAGCTGGCCAACGACCAGCGTTTAATGCAAAAACCGAATTACCTGGCAGCAATGGCTTACCTGCTGATAACTTCCTTGTTTAAAGAATGGAATGTTTTATCAGCACCGCTCATTGTAAATACTTTACTGATATGGGTCTGGGCAAATATGAGCGGATTGTACAATAATAAAAACGCAAGATCTGCCTTGTTCAATATTGGTATCATCATCGGTTTATCTACCTTTTTTTATTTTCCTTCTATAGCCTTTGCTATTTTAATTATTGTTGGCCTAACGGTAACCCGGCCATTTAAACCGGCAGAATGGCTGATAGCCTTGCTGGGTATTATTACACCCTATTATTTTTTGCTGGCTTATATTTTTTTAACTGATAAATGGAAGGGCTATAAGTTACCAGGCTTTTCAGTAGGCTTTCCCGTATTTTATAAATCCAATTGGGCCCTGGCTGCCATCATTATTGTATTGTTTGCCACCGTAATCGGATTATTTTACATACAGCAAAATTTTCGCCGCCAACTGATCCAAACCCGTAAAAGCTGGAACCTGGTTTTTCTTTATTTCCTCGTAGCTGTTTTTATTCCTTTTATTAATACTGCACATAGCTTTCAATATTGGATTTTGTGTGCCGTACCGCTTTCGGCCTTTGTGGGAAGTGCTTTTTTGTATCCAACAAAAAAATGGTTTCCGCTGCTGTTGCATTGGCTCATGGTAGCTTTTGTTATTGCATTTAGTTACTTCGTACAATAATTAAAATGTAATTGTACTTTTGCATACAATTAAGATTAGGCAGATCCAGGCTTTTAAATAAAAAATAAAATCACAAATCATTTATATGAAATTTGGCGTAGTAATTTTTCCAGGCAGCAATTGCGACAGAGACATGATAGAAACCCTGAAAATTGGTCTAAAGCAGGAAGTAATTGAGCTTTGGCATAAACACAAAGACATCAGCATGTTTACTACCGATGATTGCATTGTATTACCTGGCGGTTTTAGCTTTGGCGATTATCTGCGCTGCGGTGCCATCGCCAAATTTAGTCCGATGATGCAAAGCGTTATTGAATTTGCCAATAAAGGTGGAAAGGTATTAGGTATTTGCAATGGTTTTCAGATTTTGTGCGAGAGCGGCTTACTGCCAGGTATACTATTGCGCAATAGCCAGCAGCAATTTGTTTGTAAAAATGTTTTTATAAAAGAAGCTGCTGCTGATGCCTGCCAGGCTTTAAAAATTCCGGTAGCACATGGCGAAGGCAGGTATTTTGCAGATGACGAAACACTTGAAGAATTGGAAATGCACCGCCAAATTATTTACAGGTATTGTGATGAAAAATGTACCGTAAACCACGAAAGCAACCCCAACGGGGCTATCCATAATATAGCGGGTATCTGCAATAAAGAAAGAAATGTGTATGGTATGATGCCTCACCCTGAAAGAGCCTGTAGTAGTGCATTGGGCAATGAAGACGGCCGAAAAGTATTTGCCCATTTATTCGGTATCAATTAAATAATAGTTGGTTTATACAACTAATTAACAATGTTTAACACCTTAAAAAGCTAATTGGTAGTTACTTTGTTATTATACCAATTTAAATATTAAAAATGAAAAGAATAATTGCAGTTATCGCCTTCACCCTGTTATTTATCACCGTAAATGCGCAGCAAAAAATTGCCTGGAGCTTTGTTGCAAAAAAAGGGGCTAATAATTATTATGAGCTTCACATGATAGCAACTCCTCCAGCGGGCTGGCATATTTATTCTCAAACAACACCAGAAGGTGGACCAATACCAACAGCTTTTAAATTTACTAACAATGCATTGGTAACTGTGCCCACAGCACAACCGAAAGAAGTGGGTAAAATGGTTTCGTATTTTGATAAAAACTTTAAAGTTGATGTAAGGTATTTTGAGGGCAAAGTTGATTTTGTAAAAAAAGTAATGGTTAAAGGCAAAATTAAAACCAATATAAGTGGTACGGTAGAATCCATGATTTGCAACGACAGAACCTGTATGCCGCCCACAACACAAAATTTCAATATCGCATTAAATTAGAAGTTTATAATTTTAAAATGATAAAACAGGTAGTATTATCGGTGGTGAGTTTTTTTTTATTACTCACCCTTGCTGCACAGGATAAGCAACCTGTGCAGTTTAGTTTTAATAAAGAAGATAAAGGCAACGGGGAGTTTATATTGCATATTACCGCAAAGCCTGCCCCTGGTATAAAGTTATTTTCTATTCAAAAAATTTCGGGCGATTTACCTGTAAATACCATAATCACATTTGATTCAACTATAAAAAAGTATTTAGCCGACAGCGTTATTGAAAAGGGAAATCTGCAAACTAAAACAGATGCCGCATTCAATAATGCTGCGATAAAATTTTATACGGATTCTGTGCAATGGCAGCAGAAAATAAAGTTAATTTCGGGTGATAGTATCCGCATCATCGGCAATATCAATTACTATTATCAAAAAGGCGAAAGTGTAGAATCGGCTGATCAACGGATCTCAATGCAGTTTGAATACAAAAGTGCATCTACTGAAATTTCAAAAGTTACAACAGCAACAAACCCCGATTCTGAAAAATCATGGTTTACATTATTATTAAGGGGTATTGGTGCCGGCCTTTTGGCTTTTATAACTCCCTGCGTTTACGCCCTGGTGCCAGTAACTGTTAGCCTGTTTTTAAAAAGAAGTAAAACTCCAAAAGAAGGCAGGAAAAATGTTCTGTTTTATGCAATTTCAATAATATTTATCTATGCTGCCATTGGCGCATTTGCATCCATAATTCCGAGAACTTTTTGGAACAATATGTCCACAAACTGGATATTTAATAGTTTTCTATTTCTTATGTTTTTAATTTTCGGCATTTCCTTTTTAGGTGCGTTCGATATAAACCTGCCTTCTTCCTGGGCAAATAAACTTGATAGTAAATCAAATTCAAAAAGCTACGCTGGTATTTTCTTCATGGCATTTACGTTGGTAGTAGTTTCCTTTAGCTGTACTGGTAATTTTGTTGCACTAATATTGGGTACATCAGGCGGCAAAGCTGGCAATTTTGGGCCGGTGATTGGAATGTTTGCTTTTGGCTTTGGTCTGGCATTTCCTTTTATTATTTTCGCTTTTTTCCCAAAACTATTGACAGTGTTAACCAAAAGTGGCGGTTGGCAGAATGCATTAAAAGTAACATTGGGGTTTGTTGAGCTGGCGTTTGCGCTTAAGTTTTTAAGCAATGTAGATGTTGCAAAAAACCTGCGTATTTTAGACAGGGAAGTGTTTATTGTATTATGGGTAGTTATTTTTACTTTACTTGGTTTTTATTTATTGGGTAAACTAACTTTTAAACACGATAGTGAGTTGCCAAAAAATGACTGGGGCCTGCAATACATACCGATACCAAGGTTATTCCTGGCTATTGCATCCCTGGCATTTTCATTGTATTTAATTCCTGGTTTATGGGGAGCGCCATTAAATGCAGTTTCTGCTTTTGTGCCGGCAGCCGGCACGCAGGATTTTATATTGTACAGCCAATCTGAAAAAACCTCCGCTTCCGGTAACAATGTTTCCTTAACTTCAGCAGCATTGCCACCAGTAAAATATGTAAAGCGATTGAGTAATTATGAACCACTGGCTGCCAAACAAAATAACTTAACTATTTACTACGATTATAAAGAAGCACAGGCTGCATCAAAGGTTTTACATAAACCCATCATGATAGATTTTACCGGCATACAATGTGTAAACTGCAGAAAATTTGAAGCAACTATCTGGTCAGACCCCGCTGTAATATCAAAAATGAAAAATGATTTCGTAGTAGTTTCTTTATTCAGCGATTATGATGATGAAGAATTACCCGACAATGAAAAGTTTTTTTCCAAAGCTTTGAATGGACAGGTTGTAACAGTGGGCGATAGAAATGAAGATTTGCAACAGCAACTGATACAGGCCAGCGGCCAGCCCAATTATGTGTTTGTAAACAGTGATGGCAATTTATTAGTGCCAGGTGGCTATGGATACGACCCGACTAAAGGGGCAAAAGAGTTTGCCGCCCATCTGGATAGAGTGTTGGAAATATATAAAAAGCAATAGCGCAATACTTTTCTTATCAAAAAAATAAAACCCTTCACAATTGTGAAGGGTTTTATTTTAAACGGGGGTTACATACTAAGTTTTATAATGCAATTTGTTTTTCTGCCATCATTTTACGCATGTTGATCAAGCCATAGCGCATACGGCCTAGAGCTGTGTTGATACTGCATTTGGTAAGATCCGCAATTTCTTTAAAACTAAGGTCTGCATAGTGACGCATAATGATCACTTCACGTTGGTCTTCAGGTAAAAGGTCAATCATTCTGCGAACCCTGTCATGACTTTGATTTTGCATCATCTTATGCTCAGCACTTGGTTCAAAGAAATTAAGCACTTCAAAAATATCACGGTCGTCGCTGGTTTTAATGCTCGGACTACGTTTTACTTTTCTAAAATGATCTACGCAAAGATTGTGTGCAATGCGCAGTGCCCAGGGCAAAAATTTACCCTCATCTGTATATCGTCTGCCTTTCAGCGTATCAATAATACGGATAAACACATCCTGAAACAGGTCTTCTGCCAGGTACTTGTCTTTTACAAGCAAATAAATTGAGGTGTAAATTCGGTCCTTGTAACGTGTTACAAGTGTTGAAAGAGCGTCAGTGTCTCCATCCATGTAAAGATGTACTAACTGCTGGTCGGTTAAATTAATCAGGCATTTCATAAACTTCTACAGTTTTTGTTGGTTTAGGACTTTTGTTTGGAAACCAATAAGAGAGAATTGAGCGTAGAAGTTCTATAGATAGGCGTTCAGGCTTTTCACTTTACTGGATATTGGACTGTGAAAATAGGAAGAAATTTTGAATTGCCAAATTTTTCTTAAATTTTTTTTTTGGCATCTTTTGTAATAAGAATTACACACACAATGAACGATAAAAATAAGTGCCTGGATTTTGGCAAGACGCTCACAATATTTATACAGCACAAAAAGAACACACTATTTTTGCAAATCAATTATGACTACTACAAAATCAATCAATAAAAAAAAGGCGATTATTTCTGTAAATAATGCTGACGGAATTTTTATAAAAGGTGCAAGGGTTCACAATCTGAAAGATGTAACGGTAACAATACCACGCAATAAACTGGTGGTGGTTACGGGCGTTTCAGGTTCGGGTAAATCTTCCTTAACCATTGATACATTATTTGCCGAAGGCCAGCGGCGTTACGCCGAAAGTTTAAGTGCTTATGCCAGGCAGTTTATGCAGCGTATGAACAAGCCCGATGTAGATTACATAAAGGGGCTTTGTCCTGCCATTGCGATAGAACAAAAAGTAATTACCCGTACGCCCAGGAGCACCGTAGGCAGCATGACGGAAATTTACGACTACCTGCGGTTGTTGTTTGCAAGAACCGGCAAAACCATTTCACCCATAAGCGAAAGGGAAGTAAAAAAAGATGATGTAGCTGATGTGTTAAAAGCTATTCGCAATTTAAAGGATGGTGATAAAGTATTGTTGCTGGTGCCTTTTAAACTGCATGCCAACCGGGATGTAAAAGAAGAATTAAATATTCTGATGCAAAAAGGATTTTCAAGAGTGGCTTCTCCAAACCCTTTAAATGCCGGAGCTTTTGAGCCGCACCGCATTGAAGACTTACTGGAAAATACACCGGTTAATCTTTCAGCAGAAACCTGTCTTTTGATTGACAGGCTGGTTGTAAAAACATTTGATGAAGATGATACCCACCGGATAAGCGATTCGGTTGGGATTGCTTTTTATGAAGGCGAAGGAAGCCTGATGCTGGAAATAAACGGTAAAAAAATATTATCCTTCAGCAATAAATTTGAGCTGGATGGAATACAGTTTGAAGAGCCGGTACCCAATTTATTTTCGTTTAACAATCCCTTTGGTGCCTGCCCAACCTGCGAGGGTTTTTCACTGGTATTGGGTATTGATTCCGACCTTGTAATTCCAAATAAACAGTTAAGTGTTTATGAAGGTGCAGTAGCACCTTGGAAAGGAGAAAAACTGAGTTTGTGGAAAGAGCAATTTATAAAGGCAGCAAAGAATTTTAATTTTCCGGTACATACGCCCATCATTGACCTTACAAAAGAACAATACCTGTTGTTATGGGAAGGTAATAGTTACGCCAATGGCATCAACGATTTTTTTAAAGAAGTAGAGCAAAATTTATACAAGGTGCAATACCGTGTATTGTTAAGCCGCTATCGTGGTAAAACTCTTTGCCCTGATTGCAAAGGATACCGCCTGCGTAAAGAAGCATTGTATGTAAAAGTGTGCGGTAAACATATTGGAGAATTGTGTGAATTACCCGTAAAAGATCTGCAGGTTTGGTTTGATCAGTTAACGCTGAGTGCCTATGATGAAAAAGTAGCCAAAAGAATTTTGATAGAAATTCATCACCGCATTAAAACACTCACAGATGTAGGGCTGGACTATCTTACTTTAAATCGGCTGGCTAATTCTTTAAGTGGTGGCGAAAGCCAGCGGATACAACTTACAAGAAGTTTAGGCAGCAATCTTACCAGTTCTTTATACATCCTGGATGAACCATCCATTGGCCTGCACAGCAGGGATACCGAAAGACTGATACGTGTGTTAAAAGAATTAAGAGACCTGGGAAATACAGTGGTGGTGGTAGAGCATGATGAGATGATGATGCGGGAAGCAGATTACATTATCGATATGGGGCCATTAGCCAGCCACCTGGGTGGGGAAGTAGTAGCAGCAGGCAATTACAAGGAATTGATTGCTGATAAAAATAGTTTAACGGGAAAATATCTTAGTGGTGCATTGAGCATTGAAGTACCCAAACACTTACGCAAATGGAACCAGAGTATTACAGTAGAAGGTGCCCGGCAAAACAATCTTAAAAATATAAATGTACAATTTCCATTGAATGTTTTTTGTGTGGTAAGTGGTGTAAGCGGCAGCGGTAAAACAACATTGGTAAAACAAATATTGTATCCTGCTTTACAAAAAATTAAAGGCGAAGGAGTGGACAAAGCCGGTTTACACAAATCCGTTACCGGCGATCTGGATGCGATTGCCCAGATAGAAATGGTAGACCAGAATCCTATCGGCAAATCTTCCCGCAGTAACCCGGTTACCTACATTAAAGCGTATGATGAAATAAGGGAATTGTATAGCAAACAACCGCTTAGTAAAATGCGGGGATTTTTACCCAAACACTTTTCATTTAATGTGGATGGCGGCAGGTGCGATGCCTGTAAAGGTGAAGGTGAACAGGTGGTTGAAATGCAGTTTCTGGCAGATGTACATTTAACCTGTGAAGTATGCGGTGGTAAACGGTTTAAAGAAGAAGTGCTGGAGGTTACCTACAAAACAAAAAGTATTTATGATGTGCTGGATATGAGCGTAGATGATGCCATTGAATTTTTTAAGGAAGAAGCCGATGTAGCAAAAAAAATACAGCCCTTAAGCAACGTAGGCCTTGGTTATGTAAAGCTGGGCCAAAGCAGTAATACGCTTTCTGGTGGCGAAGCGCAGCGGGTAAAGCTGGCTTCGTTTTTAGGCAAGGGGAAATCGCAGGGTAATATTTTATTTATTTTTGATGAACCAACTACCGGGCTACATTTTCATGATATAAAAAAACTGCTTACTTCTTTTAATGCATTGATAGAACAGGGCCATACCATTTTAGTAATTGAACACAATACCGATGTAATAAAATCTGCAGACTGGGTAATTGATCTTGGCCCCGAAGCGGGTGATGCCGGAGGTAATCTTGTTTTTGCAGGTAAGCCGGCAGATTTAAAAAAATGCAGGGAAAGTTATACGGGAAGGTTTTTGTAAAAATTATGTATTTGTCTTTTTCTGAGAAACGAAATTGAAGAAAATAGTAGACGGTTTTAGATTACTGTAAAATAAGAAAAGAAAATTATTTTTGCCGGTTGCCTTCGCATTGATACCCTTCAACGGGAAGGTTAAAGGATAATTGAAAGATGATGTTGAAAAGTGCGACGCCAATGAAGTTAAATCAGGGGCAAATGCAGGGCAAAAAAAATCCTGACCTGTAAATAGCAGACCAGAATTTTTTAATAAATGTGTTGTATTACCTTAACCTGTTACTATCTTTTATCAATTTTTCATCTTTGTTAATTCCGCTGGCAGCCAATACCAGTGCGGATATTACAACAAGATGCAACACCGCAGTAAAAGCAAAATCGCCCCTGGAAAAATCTTTCAGAGACCGGAAATACAAGACGATTAACAATACATCAAGTAAAATAGCAGCCATACAAAGCCTCAGCTGTGTTACCCTGTTTTTAAATAAAAAAATGGTGAGTAAGGTTAGTATGCCCAATGCGATGGTGGGTATCATCAGCGTTAAATTTTCTGTACCATTTAGCTGGTGGTATAAGTTATCGGGCAAATAAGTACCGCTGTAAAAAGATAGCTTTAAGGTTAGAAAACTAACGATGGATGCTGCTAAAAGCCAGATAGATTGAATGCGCTGTATCATACAATAATTTTAATTTTTATCCAAGTTCAGGATATAAAATAAATTGACCCATAAATTCATTTACCTGGCCCCGGATGGTGCTGATTACTTTTTCATCACCGGCATTCATCAGCACATTGTCTAATACATTTACTACAAACTGCATGTGTTCTTCCTTCATACCACGGGTGGTGATGGCTGCCGTTCCTATCCGTATACCGGATGTAACAAAAGCACTTTTATCATCAAAAGGAACCATGTTTTTATTTAAGGTAATATCTGCCTTTACCAGTGCCTGCTCAGCTTTTTTACCACTGATATTTTTGTTGCGCAGGTCAATCAGCATTAGGTGATTGTCGGTACCATTGCTTATCAACTGATATCCTTTTTCTACAAAAGCTTTGGCCATGGCCTGTGCATTTACTACTACCTGTTTGGCGTAATCTGTAAATTCATCGGTTAATATTTCTCCAAAGGCGATTGCTTTTGCTGCAATAATATGTTGCAACGGGCCGCCCTGTATGCCCGGAAAAACAGCCATGTCCATCAGGTTACTCATCAGGCGGGTATTGCCTTTTATATCCTTTAAACCAAACGGGTTTTCAAAATCTTTTTTCATTAAAATAATTCCTCCCCTGGGGCCCCGCAAAGTTTTATGGGTGGTAGAGGTAACAAAATGGCAATGTTCAAACGGCGAACTTAATAATCCTTTGGCAATTAAACCGGCAGGATGTGCCATATCACACTGAACAAAAGCACCCACTTCGTCGGCCACTTTTCGTATGCGTGCATAATCCCAGTCGCGGCTATAGGCAGAGGCTCCGCAAAAAATCAGTTTTGGTTTCAATGCCCTGGCTTTTTCTTCCAAAGTATCATAATCAATTAACCCTGTTTCTTTTACTACGCCATAAAAATGTGCTTCGTACAATTTGCCGGAATAATTTACCGGTGAGCCATGGGTAAGATGTCCGCCCATGCTTAAATCCAGTCCCAGTATGATATCACCAGGCTGCAACACCGCTAAAGCTACGGCTGCATTGGCTTGTGCTCCACTATGGGGTTGTACATTGGCATAATCGCAGCTAAAAATCTGTTTCAGGCGGTCAATGGCTAATTGTTCCGTTTGGTCTACAATTTCGCACCCTGCATAATACCTTCGGCCCGGATAACCTTCTGCATATTTATTGGTCATAACACAGCCCGATGCCTGCATTACCTGTAGGGAAGTAAAATTTTCTGAAGCAATCAGTTCAATGCCATGCCTTTGGCGGTTCATTTCCTGGCGTATTAAATCAAAAACCAATGTATCTCTCTGCATGCGATATTTTTAAGTTGCAAAGATACAAAGCCAATATTACTTTGACAGTCCCTTTAAAAATAAGGGCATTGTTTATGATGTAAAGTCTACACAAAAATCACTACATTCACAAACTGTTTAAATAGAGTAACATCTTATTATCAATAAAAATACAGCACTTAGCAGTGTAAGGTTTTATCATGAAGGCCATTATTCCCGTTGCAGGCGCAGGCACAAAATTGCGTCCACACACTTACACACAGCCAAAGGCTTTAATACCTTTAGCGGGTAAAACCGTTTTAAGTATTATTATTGATCAGTTGCACGAAGCAGGGATCAATGATTTTATATTTATTGTAGGCTACCTGGGAGAAAAAATTCAGGATTATGTAAAGGCAAAATATCCACACCTTGTTTGTCATTTTGTTTATCAGAACGAAAGATACGGAACCGGCCATGCCATTGATCTTGCCAAAGAAATTATTGGCAGCGAAGAAGTGTTTATAGTATTGGGAGATACCATTGCCGAGTATGACGTAAAACAAATACTGAATGTTCCTTTCTCCATGCTGGGCGTAAAAAAAGTAGATGATCCCCGCAATTTTGGTGTGGCGGAAATTGAGGATGACGGGTTTATAAGCCGGGTTGTTGAAAAGCCGGCCATTCCTAAAAGTAATATGGCACTGGTGGGCATTTATAAAATAAGGGAAACCGATTTATTGTTTACCTGTCTTAAAAAAATTATAGAGAAAAAAGATATTGCACGCAATGAATTAAGCCTTACAGATGCATTGGAATGCATGATACAAAGCGGTACAAAATTCAAATTTTTTAAGGTGCAAAACTGGTTTGATTGTGGTAAAAAAGAAACCCTGCTGCTATCCAACGCCACCCTGCTGAAAAAATTTGGTGGTAAAGTACCAGAGCTGGATAAGTACGAAAATACCATTATCATTCCGCCGGTTAGTATTGGCGAAGGTTGTGATATAAAAAATTCTGTCATTGGTCCCAATGTTACAATAGGCGATAATACTTTATTGAATTACACCATTGTAAAAGACTCTATCATCGGATCGTTTTCAAAATTATATGATGTGGTGCTTGACGATTCTTTAATAGGCAGCGATACGGGTATTAAAGGAGAAACAAGGTCGTTGAATATTGGGGATAACACAGATATTGACCTCGGATAAGCCGGTAGCAGTCTGCGATTTATTTATTGTTACAAGTTTAGCAAAAGCAGCAACACATGTCGTCTTTCACTAACAGAATTACACAACTCTTTGGTATCCGTTATCCCATTATACAGGCAGGGATGGTTTGGGCCAGTGGCTGGCGGCTGGCAAGTGCAGTAAGCAATGCCGGCGGATTAGGTTTAATTGGAAGTGGCAGTATGCAGCCGCTGGTGTTAAAAGAACACATTCAAAAATGCAGGGCAGCTACAAATAAGCCTTTCGGAGTAAACGTTCCGCTGTTGTATCCAAATATTGATCAGCACATTCAAATAATTATTGAAGAAAAAGTACCGGTGGTATTCACTTCTGCGGGTAACCCTGCCACATGGACAACAGTACTAAAACAGGCCGGTATAAAAGTAGTGCATGTGGTTAGTAGCAGCAGGTTTGCCGTAAAGGCGCAACAGGCAGGATGCGATGCTGTTGTAGCAGAAGGTTTTGAGGCAGGTGGCCACAATGGAAGAGAAGAAACAACTACCCTTGTTTTAATTCCTGCAGTTTGCAATGCAGTAGCCATACCGGTAATTGCTGCAGGCGGCATTGCTACCGGAAGGCAAATGCTGGCTGCTATGGTGTTAGGTGCCGAAGGGATACAGGCAGGCAGCCGTTTTGTTGCCAGCTACGAATCATCCGCACATCAAAAATTTAAAGAGGCTGTAATTAACGCCGCTGAAGGAGACACGCAGCTTTCATTAAAACAACTAACTCCCGTAAGACTACTGAAGAATAAATTTTTTACAGATGTGCAACAAGCAGAACTGAACGGCGTTTCTGTTGACACTTTAAAAAATTTATTGGGAAAGGGAAGGGCAAAAAACGGAATGTTTGAAGGCGACCTTGAGAATGGAGAACTAGAAATCGGACAGGTAAGTACTCTGATCAAAAACATTCAACCCGCCGCCGATATTGTAGATGAGCTGTGGAAAGAGTTTGAATTTGCTTTACAACGTCCACTGAAATAAATTATTATATTTGCTTAGTTTCAAAAATTATTGTTCATTAACCCATAACAAATGCAATGTATTTTTAAGTTTTTAGTGAAGAAATTTGCAGTGGTGTTATTTAGTATAACGTTTCTTTCCCTATCCGCTTACAGCCAAAACACAGAGCCTTCCTCACAAAGCCTGAAGGAATTATTACCCGCTGGGGTGGATCCAACGCAGTTGACAAAATCGGGCTTTGATAGTTATTTTAAAGACAATAACCAAAGTAAAAAAGGGACTGACAGAAGCAAGGAAAATCCGGTAATAGCCAAAAGGCTTGAAAATAAAACGCTTGACAAAGACAGCATCTTAAATGAAAACGGAGGGACGTTAATGTATAGCCCTAAAAAAATATATGGTGCAAATGTTTTTCAGAATGCAGCTATGTATGATATCGGGGAGCTATCCACGCCACCGCTTGATTATCCAATTGGTGTAGGCGATCATATAGTAGTGGCTTTATGGGGCGGCGGCGAATACCAGGAGGATTATGTGGTAGCCCGCGATGGTGCTATCTTTCCCAACAGTTTGGGTAAAATTTCTGTACAGGGGCTAACTTTTGAAATGGCCCGTTCATTAATTTATGCAAGGTTTAAAAGTGTGGTACCGGCAAATACCAATATACAAATAACCCTGGGAGCGCCACGTACTATTAATGTAAATGTTGGAGGAGAGGTTGAAAGCCCGGGGCCTGTTACCGTTTCTGCATTTTCCAATGCTTACAATGTAATTGGCCTGGCAGGAGGGGTTACCGAATTTGGTAGTTTAAGAGACATACAGGTTAAGCGAAACGGTAAAATTATTGAAACAATTGATGTATATAAATACCTTGCCTCGGGCGAGATGCAAAGCCGTATTTATTTGCAAAATAATGATTTTGTATTTGTAAGTAATGAAGTGATGAAAGTACTGGCAACAGGCCAGTTTAAACGCCCCATGTATTATCAACTTAAGAAAGACGAAGGCATAAAAGCATTGATTAAATTTTCGGGTGGGTTTACATCTGATGCCCTTACATCGGCCGTGAAAGTTATACGAAATGAAAATGAAGACCAGGTAATTCATGATGTAAATGTAACAGCCATCATAAAATTATCCAATCAGGATTATGAGTTAAAAGATGGAGATGTTGTAAGAGCAGATTTAATAAAAGCGGGGTTTGTAAATAAAGTTGAGATAAAAGGCCCCGTAAAATATCCAGGCACTTACGAAATAAGAAAAAATGATCATTTGTTTGATGTAATTAACAGGGCTGGTGGAATTACAAAAAGTACTTACCTCTCAAGAGCCTACATATTTCGCGGTGCAGGAGATTCTACCAGTATCAAATCGGATAGGCTGGAAGTAGATCTAAGTGATTTTCAAAATAGCAACAACGGTTCAAGTATCAATAATGTGATATTAATGCCAAATGATATAGTCCAATTATTTTCATCTAATGAATTTGGTGACCAGCAATTCGTTGATATTTTTGGTGAGGTACGCAAGGAAGGACATGTGAGGAAATACGGCGGTATGAACCTGCAGGACTTGCTATATTTATCAGGAGGTTTAAAGGAATCTGCAGAATACGGCAGGCTTGAAATTTCGAGCATTGTAGATATTGATTCTGCCAGGCAAGGATTAAAACCAACCCGTAATATAATTAGGTCATACGCTATTCAATCAAACCTGGAACTGGATTCTGCCGCAGCTAAAGTTATTTTAAAACCATACGACCAGGTATTCGTAAGAAAAAATCCAACCTTTGAATTACAGCAAAATATTCAGATTTTAGGCCTGATAAAATATGCAGGGTATTATCCCCGGCTTAACAGGTATGAACGGTTATCATCTTATATAAAGCGGGCAGGAGGTATTTTAGAAAATGCCAATATTGGAGGCGCAATACTGTTTAGAAAAAAGCTTGACTTTTTAAGAGAAAAAATTCTATATAAACCAAAGAAAGATTCACTCGGAAATTTAATTAAGGACAGTGCAATACTTAACCTCGAAGAACCAGTAAGTATAGATTTATACTCGGCGATAAAATATCAGAATTCTGCCTACGATATTATATTGCAGGAAAATGATGTCGTATATATTCCCGAAATAAATCCATTTATTACAGTACGCGGAAAGGTACAATCCCCTTTAAAAATTACTTTTGATAAAGAACATGCCAACCTGAATTATTATATTGATAAGGCCGGAGGTTTTGGTGTACGGCCATGGCGTAAAAGAATTTACGTAACTTATGCCAATGGTAAAAGCAAGCAGACAAGGAATGTTTTATTTTTTCATCTTTATCCTAAAGTGGAGGAAGGGGCTACCATTACTGTTCCAACAAGGCCAGAAAATAAAGATTTTACAAATGCATTGGCAACCGCTGCTACAACGGCAATTCCATTAATTATTACCTATCTGATTTTTAAGATTAAATAAAAAAAATTGACAAGTACAGTATTAATAAGAAGCATTTTTTATAAGCTTAAACAGTACAAAATAGCCGTGATAGGGTGTGGTATTTTCTTTGCCTTATTATTCTTTTTTTATGTAAGGCATAACAGGCCGGTTTATACAGCTAAAGCAACCGTTTTTCCCTTATCCACTCAAACCGAAAATTCAATTTCAACCAGTGCTTTAAATGGTATTTTAGGAATAGAAGGCAATTCTAAAAGCTTTAGTGGCGATGCGGCTATTAATATTGTTGAACTTACTTTAAGCCGCAATGTAAGGCAGAAAGTAGCACTTACCCGCTTACCGCAATTTGATAATAAAACGATTACCGAATTAATTGCCGATGATTTAAATGCTCATGCATCTTTTTGGGAAAATACCATTAAAATACCTGCTGATAGTGAAGCAATAGCATCGTTAGGAGGCGAATTATTAAGTGAAGATATTACTGCGAAGATGAGTAAAAATGGTGTACTGGAAATATATTTTAGCAGTTCCGATAAAAAACTGATAACTCCCATTACAAATGTTTTTATAGAAAAATTATCACAGTTTTACATAGATTTAAAAATTTCGAAAGCACTGGCCGATTATTATTTTACAATAAAGAAAATAGATTCATTGCAGGATATGCTAACCCAGGTAGATAAAAAAGCCGTCGTGTTGCAAAATACAACTTACTTTACCCCAGCCGACCGATTGGAATATGGCTTGCCGAAAGAAAATTTATCAATGGAAAAAAGCCGCATTTTAAGGCAGCGGGATTTATCTGTAAACAACAGAGAAGAAGCTACCTGGCGTTTGCAAAAAGCTACTCCCATCATTTCAGTACTTGACAAACCAACTGAACCTTTTATAATGGTAAAAACATCTTCTGTTATTTTTGGTATTATAGGGTTTTTTGCCGGCTGTTTTATCTGCACTTTATTCTTAATTAGCGGTTTAATATATACCTATGCAAAATCAGAAATTTATAAAAGTGTTTTTGGAGATGAACCTGAATTACCGCTTCCTTTATGATTTTCTGAAAGCCCACTTAAACATCTCTTTCCAACTTGCTTTTTTGCCATACATTAAGATACCGGTTCTGTAAATTTTAGCTGCAAGCCAGGTAGTAAATAAAAAGCCGGCAATCAGCAGGGCCATTGATACCACCAGTTGTTGCCACGGAATACCGCTTGGAATACGCGCCATCATTACAATGGGTGATGTAAAAGGGATCATACTTGCCCAAACCATTACTGTACTATCAGGAGTATTTAAATTACTTGCCATAATTATAAACGCAAAAATAATGGGCATGGTGATGGGCAACATCAGTGATTGCGCTTCCTGCGGATCTTCATTTATCACACTGCCAATGGCTGCAAATAAGGAAGCATAGAAAAGATAACCGCCCAAAAAATAAAATATAAAACAACTGATAATCTGTATCCAGTTTACATGACTTATCGTTTGTTTAACATCCATCAGTTTTAGTGCCAGGGCATTGTTACCGCCCATGGGCATATTCTTGTTCATTTCACCAGCCTGCTGTACCAACTCATGCGGAATAAATGCGCTTATTACGGTAGACAAAACCAATATTAAAACAATCCATAAAAAAAATTGTGTTAACCCTACAGCGGCGATACCTAAAATTTTACCCATCATCAGTTGAAATGGTTTTACACTGCTCACAATTACTTCAGCAATGCGGTTTGTTTTTTCTTCCATTACGCCCCTCATTACCATGGCGCCAAAAATAAACATGGTAATATAAATCAGGATGCCGCTTGCAAAACCTATCCCATAATTTAGCTGCGCATTCACTTCCTGCGATTTTCCCTTTTCTGAAGTTAAGCGGTTGTAAATGGTAAAAGCTCCGGTTGATTGTTTGCTGATACTATCAAGCGTTTCTTTACGGATGCCTTTTTTTTGCAATTGGTTAATTTCAAAAGCTCTGTCCAGCCTGCTTTCTATCAGTCCCTGTGCATCAATGCCCAATTGTTTTTTTGAATGGATGGTAAATTTCCTTGTAACAGAATCGTTATTTAAATTCAATACTGCATCATATCCTTTGGCAGAAAAACTGGTGCTGTCAACGTTGGTTGTAAAATCAAAAATCAAACTGACAGAATCGCCTTTTAAATTTGCCCTAAATATACCCGGGTCATTGGTTACAGCAACTTTTTTTAATTTTTCTTTTGATGATATAGCAAAAAAAGCACTGCCAAAAATAAACAGCAACATTACAACGGGCAGTAAAAAAGTAGACAATAAAAATGTTTTATTGCGTACCCTGGTTAAGTATTCTCTCTTTAGTATCAGCCAGATCTTATTCATATATGATGATGTAAAATGGTAATCAAAAATTAATTAATTGTTTCAAATTGCCTTGCTTCGGGAGTACCTTCTACCAGTTGAATAAAAATTTCATTTATAGTGGGTAATACTTCGTTAAAAGAATGAACAGGAATATCCTGGCTGATGAAAAACTTTAGTACATCATTGGTAGTACTGTCCTGCAATAGTTTTAGCATCAACTCATTTGGTTGATGTTTAATTACCTCAAAAATGTGGGTAATCAGATTATACGCATTGGTGCTGGCACCCAGCCTGTAAATATTTTGTTTAAACTGATTTTTTATTTGCGTAACTGTGCCATCTAAAATTTTTTTACCCTTATTGATTAACATTATATGATTACAAATTTCTTCTACCTGCTCCATTCGGTGTGTACTAAAAATAACCGTACTGCCATTTTTAGCCAGGTTAAAAATTTCATTTTTTATCAGGTTGGCATTTACAGGGTCTAATCCGCTAAAAGGCTCATCGAGTATAATTAATTCAGGCTCATGTAAAACGGTGATAACAAATTGTAATTTCTGGCTCATGCCTTTGCTTAAATCTTCTACCTTTTTGTTCCACCAGCTTTCCATTTCAAATTTTATAAACCAGGCCTTTATTTTTTTCATGGCATCGGCCCTGCTTAAGCCTTTTAACTGTGCCAGGTAAAGCGCCTGTTCGCCAATTTTCATTTTTTTATACAACCCCCTTTCTTCGGGCATATAACCAATATGGCCCACATCTTTTATCGGGTCAAAAGGCTTACCATTTAAAAAAATCTCACCATTGTCAGGATAAAAAATTCCTGTGATCATCCGGAGCAAAGTTGTTTTGCCTGCGCCATTGGGCCCAAGCAATCCAAATATACTTCCCTGTTCGATAGAAAAACTTATGTTGTCGACAGCTTTTTGAGTGGTAAAATATTTTTGTACATTTTTCAGCTCCAGAATATTCATGGGTTATTTTATTAGGATGTAAGATTAAAGAAAATAATTAGAAAATCAGAACATATGAAAATTGCTCAATTTAAAGTTCTTTCAATACAGATAATAATATTAAAGCAAGATTTCATCTTCACATGAAGCAATTTTCACATCTTCACATTTTCGAATTGAGCAATTGTCAAATTTTTACATTTGCTATTTGCCTGGCGATGCGTTCACCATCCATGGCAGCACTTACAATGCCACCGGCATAACCGGCGCCTTCGGCACAGGGATATAAATTAGTAAGTTGGGGATGGGTTAATTTTTCTGCATCTCTGGGTATTTTTACTGGAGATGATGTACGGCTTTCCGTGGCAACTACCACCGCTTCATTGGTAAAATAGCCTTTCATTTTTTTGCCGAATGCAACAAATCCCTTTGCAAGTGCATCGTAAATAAATTCAGGTAAAACCTCATTCAGCGGCGCCGCTATAATTCCTGGCTGGTAAGAGCATCCAGGTAAATCGGCAGATAGTTTTTTTCTCGAAAAATCAACCATCCGTTGTGCAGGGGCTACAAATTTTCCTCCGCCTGCAGTAAATGCCTTTTCTTCTATATATTGCTGAAACTCCAGCATCGCTAATTCACTGGTAGTATTTACATTTTTTTTTCTAACTACATCATCCAGTCCTACCTGCACTACCATACCGCTGTTGGCATAAGGGTTATTTCTTTTAGATGGGCTCCATCCGTTTACCACCAGCTGACCGGGTGAAGTTGCAGCCGGAGCAATGATACCGCCGGGACACATGCAAAATGAAAATACACCACGGCCATTTATTTGTTGCACCAGGCTATAGGCTGCTGCAGGTAAAAATTCTCCTCTTGCAGCACAGTGGTATTGTGCTGCGTCTATTAAACTTTGCGGATGTTCTACCCTGACACCCAAGGCAAATGGTTTAGCTTCAATCAGTAATTGTTTTAGATGGAGCAGTTCAAAAATATCATGGGCCGAATGGCCGGTTGCCAAAATAAACGCATCACCATCAAACATATTTCCATCAGCCGTTTTAACTGCTTTTACTTTTTCATTTACAATGATAATGTCTGTTACTTTTTTTTCAAATAAAAAGTCACCGCCGCATGCTTCTATCTGTTGCCGCATGGCAGTTATAATGGCGGGTAATTTGTTGGTTCCAATGTGTGGGTGGGCTTCGTATAATATTTTTTCTTCGGCACCAAAATGTACAAACAGATGCAATATTCTGTCGATATTTCCCCGCTTGTTACTTCGGGTATATAATTTCCCATCGCTGTAAGTTCCTGCGCCACCTTCCCCAAAGCAATAATTACTTTCGGGGTTTACGATACCTTCTTTATTCAATAGGGCAAGGTCTCTTCTCCTTGCCCTTACATCTTTCCCTCTTTCCAGCAATAAAGGTTTAATACCAAGTTCAATCAGCTGTAATGCAGCAAATAAACCTGCAGGTCCGGCGCCAATAATTACTACTTTTTTTTGAGACTGGTGCACACTTTTAAAATCAAACGGTTGGATTATTCTTTTATGAAAGGGTTCATCAATAAATGCAGTAACAGTGAGGGTTACCCAGATGGATTTACCTCTTGCATCAACAGATTTTTTGAGGGTGTTATAACCGGTTATAGCAGTAACATTTTTACCGGTGGTTTTTGCCAGCAAGTCTATAACAGTTTTGTAATCTGCTGCTTGTTCAGGAAGTAATTTAAGAGAAATTTGTTGTTGCATACTTCTGAATTGCCTAAAAGGGCGTTTTGAAAAGTATGAAAATCAGTACTTTTCTTCAAAGCTTATTTCTTTTATTTTTGAATTGTAAAAAGTTGGAAAGTTTGTGTACTCATTGCTTCAATGGCATTGGATTTTAAAAGGGCAAATCATCAATTGCATCGGGTGATGTTGCAGAAAAAGTATCCAATGGCTCCATATATTCAGTATCGGCAACGCCCTTATCTGTGGCTGCCTGTAATACTTGTTCAATACGCCATGCATCTAAATTAGTGATGTAATTTACCTTACCATCCTTTTCCCACTTACTTCCTTTTATGTTAAAAGACACTTTTATTTCATCGCCGATATTTACTTTATCAATGATGGCAGTTTTATCCTGAATACACTGAAATTTTGCATAGCTGGTAATTGTTCTGCCGCCTATATCTTCTATTTTTTCTACTGCAAATTCCCTTGTTTTAAAAGTTTCGGTACGTTGAACTGTATCGTATTTGGCCACCAATTTGCCGGTTAATTCATAACTCATAATGTTGCTTTTTAGGGTGTAAAAGTAATATTAATTAGTATTAAATTTTTAACTCTTTATTTCTTTGCTACAATATTTATTGAATACCTTCCGTGGTTTAAATTATCATGTATCTAAACCCGGTTTAGTATGCGATGCCAAAATCTTTAAAATGTTTTTTGTAACATATTGCTCTTTTAGCTTTGATTGTACTGATACTAAAATTATCAGCTGAAAAAAATATTTATTGCTGTTGGGGGTTAGATAAACGCGTAACGGTAAGCTATAAAAAGAACCGGTTGAAGCTGTTTTTATTTTTATAGTGTTACTAAGATTGATAGGGCAATCTGCAGCTTTGATTCAACCAAAAAAATATTATTTTTCGAAGTAATAAAAAGCGCATTAGGTTCAAAAATAAAAATTAGAGTAAAACTACGTTCAGAAAAAAATGTTTTAAATATAACATAGACTGGAACTGAATTACAGAGATAAATTTGTATAGTTTTTTTAAAAAAATGAAAAATAAAATTTCTCAAAGTACCATACTGTAGTTACAATGTAAAAAACAAGTGAATAAAAAATTTTTTTTTCAACAAATTATTTTGATATTCGCTCCCCCCAACAAATATAGGTTCTCAATTACTATAAATAGAAGATGCTGAAATATTTTGAGTGTGGATAATTTTATAATTTCGTAAATTGCTTAAGGAACAATGGATAAAGTTTTTGATAAAGTATGGTCTAATTGTTTAGAGATAATCAAAGACATTGTAGAATGGCAACATTTTAAAACATGGTTCGAACCTATTAAACCCGTAGCACTTAAAGAAAAAGTATTAACAATTCAGGTACCAAGTCAGTTCTTTTTTGAATACCTGGAAGAACATTACATTAGCTTACTTGCTAAAACATTAAAGAGAGAGTTGGGTAAAGATGCCCGTTTGGAATACAGGATAATGGTAGATAGCGGTAACAGTAAAAATAAGCCGCTTACAATGGATGTACCTGGTCATGGTTTTAAATCATATTCAAATAATGAAATGGATTTTCCTCTTATTATAAACAACCCGGTTAAAAACCCATTTGTAATTCCTGGTCTTAAAAAGATGCAGATAGATCCGCAGTTAAACCATGCGTATACATTTGATAATTTTATAGAAGGAGACTGCAACAGGGTAGCAAGACGTGCAGGTAAAACGGTAGCAGAAAAGCCGGGTACTACTTCTTTCAATCCATTGGTAATTTATGGAGGTGTTGGATTGGGTAAAACACATCTTGCACAGGCCATCGGCAACGAAGTAAAACGTATCCACAATAACAAAGTGGTATTGTATGTAAGTTCAGAAAAATTTATAAATCAGTTTATAGATCATGGGCGCAATGGTGCAATCAACGACTTTATTCATTTTTATCAGTTGATTGATGTATTGATTATTGATGACGTACAGTTTTTTAACAGGGCCGAAAAATCACAGGATGCTTTTTTCTCTATCTTTAATCACCTTCACCAGAGTGGTAAACAGCTAATACTTACCAGTGATAAACCCCCTAAAGATCTTGAAGGTGTACAGGAACGTCTTTTAAGTCGTTTCAGGTGGGGTTTAAGCGCAGATATACAAGTGCCTGACTACGATACCAAGATTGAGATTTTAGAGAAGAAAATGAAGAATGACGGCTTGGAAATGCCTAAAGAAGTGGTAAAATATATTGCTTACAACATAAGCAGTAATGTTCGTGAACTTGAAGGGGCTTTGATATCATTGTTGGCACAATCTTCGCTCAACAAAAGAGAAATAGACCTTGAATTGGCAAAAAAAGTACTACGAAATTTTGTGAGATCTTCCAGTAAGGAGATTACGATTGACGCTATCCAAAAAATGGTTTGCGAGTATTTTGATGTGGCTTATGATAAGCTACTTCAAAAAACCCGCAAAAGGGAAATTGTACAAGCCAGGCAAATCACGATGTTTTTGGCCAAAGCGTTTACTAAAAATTCGTTAAAAACTATTGGCGAACATTTTGGT
>NZ_JACMOO010000083.1 GCF_014377975.1 Ferruginibacter sp. | reverse complement strand
TTATCAGCGGTCATAAACAAACCATTAAACTATCTTCTAAAGATGATATTTTATTGAAACACCTTGTGAGTAAAATGTGTACCTGGGATGCTGGTGTGGCAGACTATATTTCTTTTGCTGCCATACTAAAAGGTTGTGATGGTTACATTGCCACCGGGAGCAATAACAGTGCCCGGTATTTTGATTATTATTTTGCAAAATATCCCAGCATCATCCGTAAAAACCGTACATCGGTGGCCATTTTAAGAGGAGATGAAAGTATTGAAAGCCTTGAAAAATTATCAGATGATATCCATATTTTTTTTGGCCTGGGTTGCAGAAACGTTACAAAAATTTATGTGCCGCAGGAGTACGATTTTGTACACCTCCTGCAGTCTTTTCACCAGTACAAATATTTTGCGGATCATCACAAATACAGAAATAATTACGATTATAATTTAACCATACAAATAATGAATAACCGGTTTTATATGACCAATGAAAGCACTTTACTTATAGAAAGCGATGCTTTTTTTTCGCCCATCAGCCAGTTAAATTATAGTTATTATGACAACGCTGCTGCCCTTATTGCCGCTTTAAAACAAAGCCAGGAAATACAATGCATAGCGGGTCTCGATATCCCTTTTGGAAAAGTACAAACACCCGGATTATTTGATTATGCAGATGGTATTGATACAATGCAATTTTTACTAACTTTATAGTACATCTACGAAAGTGTTACTAATTAATTGTTAAAGGTGCCTGCCAGTAAATAACATTTTGTCAGTGCATCGTTACTTTGTATAATAAGGCATAAAAATTGAGTTTTAATGCCAAAAGAAGATTAATTTTTAACGAAGCAAAAAATAAAATTTATACAAATGAAAATGAAACAGGTATTTTTTACAATCCTAATCAGCGCTGTTACCGCATTCGGTACAATGTGGGGATACAGCAGCTACATTAAAGCTGGCAATACTTTTGGAGGTCAGGAAAAAGGAGTTATTCCGTCTAATTACAAACTAACCAAATTAACAGACGGCAACACAACACCACCAGGTGCCATTGATTTTACCCAACCTGCGGCAGCGGCGTTACCAACAGTGGTGCACATCAAAACAAAAACCAATGCCAAACAAGTGAGCAATAGTTTACCCAAAGCTCAAAACAAAAACCCGTTCAGCGATCTGTTTGATGACAATATGCTTGAACAATTTTTTGGCAACAGAAATGGTGGATATGTTCCTGAACAAAGAGCATCCGGCTCGGGTGTAATTATAAGCCAGGATGGTTTTATTGTTACCAACAACCATGTGGTTGAAAATGCGGACGAGTTAACGGTAACACTTAGCAACAAAAAATCTTACACTGCAAAAGTTATTGGCCGTGACCCTGCCTTCGATCTTGCGGTAATTAAAATTGATGCAACAGGTTTACCGTTCCTTTTATACGGCAACTCGGATGATGTGAAGATTGGGCAATGGGTGCTGGCATTGGGTTATCCGTTAAATTTAGAAACTACTGTAACTGCTGGAATTGTTAGTGCAAAATCAAGAAGCCTGGGCTTAAACAAAGGCACCAAAACAAATTCTGCAGTAGAATCTTTTATACAAACAGATGCTGCTGTAAACCAGGGCAACAGTGGTGGTGCGCTTATCAACACTACCGGCGAGCTGATAGGCATTAACTCTGCCATCGCTTCTCCTACAGGCTATTACTCAGGTTATTCTTATGCTATCCCGGTGAATATTGTAAAAAAAGTGGTAGACGATATCATTAAGTATGGCAATGTGCAAAGAGGATTTTTAGGAGTTGCAACTAATAACACTTATGACATTTCTGAGAGTGATAAAACAAGATTAGGCCTTAAATATTCCGGAGATGGCCTGGTAATTACCGATGTATCTACAAACAGTGCAGCAGTGGAAGCTGGATTAAAAAAAGGCGATATTATTAAAAGTGTAAATGGTACTCCAGTAACCCTTCCTTCTGAATTGCAGGAATTGGTTACACGTTATAAGCCAAGTGATAAAATTAATATCCAGTATTCAAGAGATGGAAAAGACATTAATACAACCGCTACCCTAAAAAATAACCTGGGTAACTTTGCCATTGTTAAAGCAGAAAATACAATTTTGTCAAAGTTGGGAGCAGACTTTGCAAACCTTGATCCTAAGAAGGCAAAAGAGTATGGTGTACCCGGTGGTGTAATTGTTAAAAGAATAACCGATGGTGCGTTAAGCGACCAGTCGAGAATGAGGGATGGTTTTATTATTGTAAAAGTAAACGATAAAGAAGTTAAAAATATGGATGACCTGAGTAAAACGTTGGGTTCTTCCAAAAGCATTACTATCAGTGGTTTTTATCCAGGTTCTGATGGGTTATATGATTATCCGATTATGCTTGATGGTGAATAATAGTTTGAATTAAAGATTAAAAAATCCCCTCTTACCAGGGGATTTTTTATTGCACTCAGGCCATTGCAATAAAATAATACAATAAAACATATTTATCCGGCCAGGAAGCTATATGAGTCAGCATTGCATCGCCTTCGTGTACTACTGTTTACCCATGTAACTCCTATCTTCGCATTGAAGAAGCCATCAACTATTAAATAGTCCAAATACGATACTCAATCAACTTTATCCCATAAAAATTGTTGAGAAAATATGAATATTCTTATAACAGGAGCCAATGGATATATCGGCCAGCGGCTGATACCAGTATTGCTGGAAGAAGGCCACCAGTTATACTGCTGCGTAAGAAACAGGAATAGATTTGAAACCGAGCATCAGCATGAAAAAGTCATCATTATAGAAATTGATTTTTTGTATAACATAGATACCATAATTTTTCCCGTTGAAATAGACGTAGCTTTTTACCTCGTTCACTCTATGAACACCCAAGACGATTTTGCTGCACCAGAAGCAGCAGTAGCAACAAATTTTCTTACCAAAATACAGGCAACAAAATGCCGGCAGATCATTTACCTGAGCGGAATCGTAAATGAAACAAATTTATCCAAACACCTGGAATCAAGATTGCGGGTTGAAAATATTTTGAGGGCCGGTACAACAAATGTAACAGTTTTAAGAGCCGGCATCATTGTGGGTTCAGGCAGCGCGTCTTTTGAAATAATGCGGGATATTGTAGAAAAATTACCGGTGATGATTACACCAAAGTGGCTAAATACTTTGTGCCAGCCAATTGCTATAAGAAATGTAATTCAGTTTTTAAGTGGCGTAATGCTAAAAGAAAATACTTATAACAACGACTTTGATATTGGCGGTCCGGAAGTGTTGAGTTATAAAAATATGCTGCTTAAATTTGCTGAAGTGCGTAACCTGAAAAGAAAAATTTTTACCATTCCGGTAATGACACCGAAGTTATCGTCTTACTGGTTATATTTTGTTACCTCTACTTCTTATCCACTGGCAGTAAACCTTGTAAACAGCATGAAAGTAAATGTGGTATGCAGAGAAAACGATTTAGCTCAGCAACTGGGTATTGAATTACTGCCGTATAAAAGTGCAGTTCAAATGGCATTTGAAAAAATTGAACAACACATGGTGCTTAGTAGCTGGAAGGATGCATTTAGTAGCAGTGGTGCTCCACAAACAATGATGAATTATGTAGAGGTGCCCCGTTTTGGCTGTTTTAAGGATATTAAATGGCGGGAAGTAAAGGGTGAATTAAATGGTGTATTGGCCAATATTTGGAGCATTGGTGGTGAGCGGGGTTGGTACTATGCCAATGCGCTGTGGAAGGTAAGAGGTATGATGGACAAATTTGTAGGCGGTGTGGGATTACGGAGAGGAAGAACCGACCCTTTACAAATTCATCCGGGGGATGCGCTGGATTTTTGGCGGGTGTTAATTGCCGACAAAGAAAACAAAAGATTGTTATTATTTGCTGAAATGAAAGTGCCCGGCGAAGCCTGGCTTGAATTTAAGATTATGAAAAAAGACAATAAGCAATACCTCCGTCAAACGGCTACCTTCAGGCCAAGAGGTGTGTGGGGAAGGTTATACTGGTACTCCGTACTACCTTTTCATTATTTTATATTTAACGGAATGATCAATAATCTGCTGAAAGTGGAAACGGCGTTATAAGTTATAAATTATTGATCCGCTGCTAAAAAGAGGAAGCCCATGCTTGAACTTCCTCTTTGTAAATTAAATTTACCATTCATACATTCATGACTTACTTCAGTTTATCATCACTTTCTCCATTACATCACCACCACGGATTTCATCAATGATTTCAAGACCTTCGGTTATTTTACCAAAACAGGTGTGAACACCATCCAGGTGTTGTACACCACTGCGGTTATGGCAAATGAAAAACTGAGAGCCACCGGTATTGCGGCCACGATGAGCCATTGATAAAACACCCCGATCATGGATTTGTTTGGTACCATTTAATTCGCAGTTAATGGTATAGCCAGGGCCGCCTGCACCCGTACCATCCGGACATCCGCCCTGTATCATAAAGTTTGGTATCACCCGGTGAAAAGTTAATCCGTTATAGAATCCTTCACTTACCAGCTTTTTGAAATTTGCTGCTGCAATGGGTGCATCGTCATCGTATAATTCAAATTTTAAAACACCTTTGGCGGTATGTATTTCGCCTGTTGTTAATTGTACGTCGCTCATTATTTTTTGTTTTTATTATTCTGCGAAAGTAGTATTTACTAATCAATTGAATGCATGCTTACTAATTTTTTAGATAGGATGGTAATAAGTTTAACAAACAAAAATTATCATTACACCAACCGCTGCATAATAATTGTACGAAGGATAGAAACACGGAAAATACTGAGTTAAACTAATGACCAAGATGTTAATTTATACAGATTGACATCCGTTGATGAGTTTTCTTAAACTGGAAAAATAAATCCGTTTCATTTTATTCAGCGTCAACTGCGTTTCTATTTTATGTTGCGCAGATAATGTAAAATTTAGTATGCTATTCTTTGCATTAAAATACTTCCCTAATAAAAATTATTTTGTTGTTAAAGATTAAACTGTTACCGGCAACTTTGTGTAGCAGTGATTTTGCAACGGGTGCATTGGGTGATAACACATAAATAATACCATCTTCAAAAGATATTTTACCCAGTCCTGCGGCTACAAAAAAACTGGCTTCGTTACATATAATAATACTTCCGGTTGTAACTGATGCATGCAAGGTGTTACAATCAACAACACCCAATGCTGCCAGCTCATTTTGGTTGGCAGCCAGTTGCCTGGCATGCATATCTTTTTCCAGGTGGCTCATTGCCCGGCTGGTTTCATACTTATCGCCTGCACTGCTTTTTTCTTCGCTGTTGGCTGCCGCCTGTGCATTTTGCATGGCCTGCAATGCTGCATCAATACGCTGTTGAATGAGGGCAATGCAATGC
Organism: Ferruginibacter sp.; assembly: GCF_014377975.1. Classification (GTDB taxonomy): domain Bacteria; phylum Bacteroidota; class Bacteroidia; order Chitinophagales; family Chitinophagaceae; genus Ferruginibacter. Next base: position 2,969 of record NZ_JACMOO010000083.1, on the reverse strand, counting down.
TGGTGCAGGTTTTTTTTGTAGGCAATTTTATGTGTCGTCATCTTTTATAACCTGGGCATGCTATTTATAAAACTACTTCACTTCATTTACTTCCAGCAACACACTGGCTCTTTCTAAATCCACATCCGGATTAATACCTACCGTCATTAAAAAATTACCAGAGTAAACAGTGGTTGATTGCAGGGAAGATTCTGTACCGGGATACAAATTAATTTCTTTCACGGTGTAATTTTTTGTTGCATCCAACCCCTTTAATTGAATGGGTTGAGGTGTTGCACCCGGCATAAACCGGGTATTAGTAAGATAGTTAAACACAACGGCCCGGCTTTTCTCCGCATTTGCAAACATCAATGACGCTAACGGATTTTGATTTGGATTTACTAACCGGTACAAGTCACCGTGCCAAACCAAATCGCTGATGGAATGATAGGTTGCTACTGCCTGCTGGCTGAATTGCAGATCTTTTTCACTCAGTTTGTCCACTACAATATCATAACCCAATTTACCCATCATGGCAACATCTGTTCTAAATTTTAATGGCAGCTTACTCCAGTTTGTGATATGATTGCAGCTTGCAATGGCAGGATAAAAATAGCTGTATTCCCATTGAATAAAAATGCGTTCTACCGGGTCGGTATTATCACTGGGCCAATACTCTGTAAAATATTGTAAAGCACCATAATCTACGCGGCCACCTCCGCCACTGCACAACATCATGGGCACTGTTGGATATTTTGCCCGCAACCGTTCCAGTACTTTATACAGCCCCTTTACATAATCAACATATAACTGCGATTGTGGCAATCCCATCTTTTGCAGGTAAGCAGAATAAGCGTTGTAAATTACCGCGTTACAATCCCATTTTATAAAAGCCAGCGTGGGATTTTTGGTAAACAACGTATCCAGTATACCGAACACAAAATTCTGCACTGCGGGATTTACAAGATCCAGCACCAACTGATTTCGGTAATATTTTTCAGGCCGGTTGGGTTGGCGTATCACCCAGTCTTTATGCTTTTCATACAGCTCACTTTTAGGGTTCACCATTTCAGGTTCTACCCATATCCCAAATTTAATTCCTGCGGCAGTTGCTTCTTTTACCAGGTAGCCAATACCATGTGGCAGCTTCTTTACATTCTCCTGCCAATCGCCTAAACCCGCTGTGTCAGCATCTCTTGGATATTTGTTGCCAAACCATCCGTCGTCCAGCAAAAACATATCTACCCCTAATTTTTTGGCTCCTTTAAATAAATCCACCAGTTTATTTTCATCAAAATCAAAATAAGTTGCCTCCCAGTTATTTAGTAAAGTAAGCCTGGAACCTTCCCCATCCAACAACCTGTATTTTGTTGCCCAATGGTGCAGGTTGCGGCTGGCTTCGCCTTTACCATTTGATGAAAATGTATAAATAAATGCCGGCGTAGTAAACTCCTGCGCAGCCGCCAATTGGTATTCAGACGCATACGGATTAATGCCTGCAATGAGGCGAAGGTTATTATAATTGTCTACTTCAAAATCTATTTTAAAATTACCCGACCAGGCCAGTTGCCCCAGCAAAACCTTGCCTTCATCTTCCGTAGCAGGTTTACCAAATGATACCATGAATGCAGAGGGTTCCAGTAAATTAGCCCTGGTGCCCAACTTGGAATCAATGGATTTAATGCCATGCGACAAATGATCTTCTTCCGGTTTCATTTCGTTGCCCCAGGTACCGTTGTAATGTGTAAGGTAAAAATCATTGCCCATTAAATACAAATTGGCCGACGCGTATTTTTGCATGCGAATGGGTTTCTTTTCTACGTTCTTAATTACACTCCATTGTTCTACCACATTCTCTTTAAAATACGTTTTATAGAGGAGTGTTATTTCAGTTGCATATAAAGGATCTTTTAGCAAAATGCTGGTCAGGCTCACATTTGCATCTATCTTTTTCGTATCACTGCCAACATATTTTAAGTCGAGCGACATGTTGCCATCTGCATGTGTTATCTGTACCGCAGGCTCAATCACGTTCCAGGTGCCTGCTGGCGTGTAAGCTGAATTGTACGTCGGTAAATTATCACTTTTTAAATTATACTGGTTTGGTATGGCTGCATATTCCTTATTATTTGCAAGGCGGCTGCCAAAATAAATAATGCCCAGCCGGCCATCTTTATCCGTTTGTAAAACCATGGCATTTTTCGCTGTTTCAACAGGTATGGTAACTATGTTTTGCGCAAATAACCGGCTTGTTGTGGCAAGCAGTAAAAAGAATATTGACCAGGCGATCGTACTACTGGTAAGCTTCCGTTGCGTCGCACTCTTGTACCTTGATAAATTAACTGAACATTCGGATACCTGTTGATGAACCCGTTTTTTGTTTGTCATTTTTTGTGTGGGCATAATTGCTACTGTTATAATTTTATTCATTTAATTAGTGGCTGCAATATATTTCATTATGATAACTTTATGGCAACTGAAAAAAGGAAAGCAGTCATGTTTTTATTTAGCACAACGGGGTTTTATGATCGTTCAGTTATTCATTCATTTTTATCATGCAAGCCATCTTTTTATAAAAAAACATTCAGTTTTGTGCTGTTATTTACCTGCTTTTTTTCTATGTAAACGCTCAAAATATCCAGCAGAACAGGCTGTAGTCTGGACTGGATTATTACGATAAATACATGCTGTATGACAGACTGGACAGGGATATACGCAGAAAAATGTTTCTTCATTAAACTTGGTTACCTAAGTAATGTAACCGTTCCTTTTATTTTAAAATTATTCATTTTAAAACTAACCTGGTAAATATAAGAACCGGTGGGCTGTTGCATTCCTTTGAAATTTCCATCCCATGAAACGGTTGAACCCACAACATGATATACCAACTGTCCAAAACGGTTAAATACATTTACAGTTGCATTATAAGCAGGATCAAGAAATGGAATTTTCCAGGTATCATTTTTTCCATTTCCATCTGGTGTAAAGGC
>NZ_JACMOO010000434.1 GCF_014377975.1 Ferruginibacter sp. | reverse complement strand
TGGATTTTTAAAGTCGCCCTCTCTTGAAAGAATTATGGTTGTATGCGGATGGCGCAAAGACCCCTTCGATACCTATGACTGGATGGATGCCCTTCATAAAAAATTTCAACTAAATCCAATTTATTTTTTTTTAGTAGCCGCAAAAAATGGACTGTATGATAAGAATATATTACCGACTAATAAAGTAATGTGGCAACTGGTAAAAAAGCATGCTGAAAAATATGACATTGGGATTCATCCTTCCTGGCAAAGTGGCGATGATGCTTCGTTACTGAAGCAGGAAATTATTCAATTGAAAACAATAAGTGAACAGGAAATTACCCGTTGCCGGCAACACTATATCCGTTTTAATTTACCCGAAGGTTACAGAAGACTTTTAAACGAAGGCATCACCGCTGATTACAGCATGGGATATGGCAGCATCAATGGTTTCAGGGCTTCTGTAGCGTCGTCTTTTTATTGGTTTGATCTGGAAAAAAATGAAACATCTTCTTTACGCATTCATCCTTTTTGTTTTATGGAAGCCAATGCATATTATGAACAAAAATTAACTGCACCCGAAGCATACGAAGAACTGATGCAATATTATGCTGCATGTAAAAATGTGAATGGCACACTGATTACCATCTGGCACAATCAGATGCTGGGCCCGGATAAACTATATGATGGCTGGCCTGCCATGTATGAAAAATTTTTAAAGGCAATTAGTTAATCCTGTTTTTTACATTCCGCAATAACAGGTTTTCAGGTTCTGAATGAAAGCACCGCAAAACGGTATTTCATACAAAGGAATTTATTGTAAGATTAAATTATAATTAATTCAGCTATTGGCCACTTTAAAATGAAACAATCAGGCTGGTTGTAATGCTTCTATTTCGGCAAGATTGGCCGTTAATTCTTCATCCGTAAAATAATGGTCACTTAATTTTCCTTCAAAATAATCAGCATAAGCCTGCATATCTACAAAGCCATGTCCGCACATATTGAAAAGGATAGTTTTTGATACTCCTTCTTTTTTGGCCTGTTCTGCTTCACGTATTACCTGTGCTATGGCATGGGTGGCTTCAGGTGCAGGTATGATGCCTTCGGCCCTTGCAAATTTTACACCGGCATCAAAACATTCTAACTGTTGCAAGGCTTGTGCTTCAATCAGTCCATCCCGTAATAACTGGCTGCACAATACACTGGCACCGTGGTAGCGCAAACCACCTGCATGTATGCTGGCCGGCCTGAAGTTATGTCCCAGCGTATACATTGGCAACAAAGGTGTGTAGCCAGCAGTATCACCAAAATCATATTTAAAAACACCTTTCGTTAATTTAGGGCAGGATGCAGGTTCAACCGCTATAAATCTTGTCTTCTTTCCATGTAGTATATTTTGTTGCAGAAATGGAAAACTGATGCCCGCAAAATTACTGCCACCACCCAGGGGTGCAATTACAATGTCGGGATAATCGCCTGCATATTCCAATTGCTTTATACATTCCTGGCCAATAATAGTCTGGTGCATTAGTACATGATTCAATACAGAACCCAATGAATATTTAGTATGCTCATCACTTACGGCACGTTCGATGGCTTCGGAAATTGCTATGCCCAGGCTACCAGCTGAATTGGGGTCTTGTTCCAGAATGTTTCTGCCAGCCTGGGTACGATTACTGGGCGAAGCAAATACTTCTGCACCAAAAGTATTCATCATAATTTTCCGGTAAGGCTTTTGGTCGTAGCTGATGCGTACCATATAAACCTCACAACCCAGGCCAAATTGCTGGCAGGCAAAGCTTAAAGCGGTACCCCATTGGCCGGCTCCGGTTTCTGTGGTAAGATTTTTAACACCGGCTTTCATATTATAGTAGGCCTGTGGTACAGCAGTATTGGGCTTGTGCGATCCGCTGGGGCTGGTGCCTTCATATTTATAATAAATTTTAGCCGGAGTATCCAGCATTTTTTCCAGTCCCCATGCACGCATCATGGGTGTGGGCCGCCATATTTTATAAATTTCCTGCACCTGGTCTGGTATTTCAATGTAGCGTTCTGTACTCACTTCCTGCATAATAATATCCATCGGAAAAATAGGTGACAGATCATCGGGGCCAATCGGTTGTTTTGTTCCAGGATGCAGTGGTGGCAAGGGTTTGTTTGGCATATCTGCAACAATATTGTACCAGTGTGTCGGCATTTCAGATTCATTCAGCAGAATTTTCTTTTGAGGCATATTTCTATTATTTTAAAATTGATTATTTCATTAAAAGAACAAGGGTGAGAAGATAGTAATAATTAGCGTATAGCAAACCAATTTATAAAGAAATATTATTTAGTAATACACACATTTAATGGGTGTAAAGGGGAGATTTACGGGATCAGGTAGCATAAAAAACTTCCACAGCTATTAGTTTTTCATAGCCTGTGGAAGTAACATTTTTTTGCCATCCGCAATTGGCTTCTTCAGGATTTCATTTTGCAGATTAACATTTCAAAGAAATCGTGTTAAATGAATTAACTGGTTTCAGTGTTTTGGTTTTTTGCCATTACCGTGTTTTAAGGCATAGGCTTAGGATATTGGGTTAAAAGTTTTTGAATCATCATCGCCTTTTACAGCATAGTTTCGGATATTGGTTGTTTTTTTGAAACATCATCGCTTTTTACAGCATAGTCTCAGGATATTGAATTTTCAGTTTTCAGAGGAATTCGATTATTGTTTTTGGTTGGATTGTTGGATCAGATTGTTTTAATTTTTCAACCTTAACTATCTGATACAAAGATGCAACAGTTACACATCCTCAACAAGAGCGGCATTACGCTATTTATATCGTTCATTAATTACGGTGGGGTAACGTAATTATTCATTTAAACAGAAGGTAATTTTACTGTATAAAAGTTGAGCAAACCATTTTTTGCATGGACATACACAAAATTTACTGCCGGTTAAGAAGCAAAATTTTTGATAAATTGTTGTGAATAATATTATTTCAATACAGGTAAAATAATTTTTGATGCATGGTTGATTTCGTGGTAAATTTTTATATCGCTCTTTATAAAATCTTTTTCATCACAATGATAAATATCAACAAATTGTTGCGGGTTACGATCTACTAAAGGAAACCAACTGCTTTGTACCTGCACCATGATGCGATGACCTTTTTTAAAACTGTGCGCAATAGAAGGTAATTCAAATTTTACTTCCTCAATTTTTCCGGGCACAAAAGCAGTGGGATTTTCATAACTCTTTCTGTACCGGCCTCTGAAAATTTCGGCTCTTACCAGCATTTGATATCCACCCATCCGGTAACGGTTAACGGGATCTTTTTCTGCATAAATATCTACATCGTTGTACCCAAGATATTCAGGAAAAACATCTATTACTTTCACTACAAAATCAGCATCGGTTGTTGAAATGCTTGTCATGATATCTGCAATCACATTTCCTGTAACTGTCATGTTATTTGTTAAGGTATCAGTTTTAAATACCAGCACATCCGGTCTGGTTGCGGCAAAGCGCTGGTCGGCAGACATGTACGTTCTTGTTCTGTTAAAACGCACGCCTTCTTCGTAAGGAACTGGTTTTGCCGGATCGCTTGTATATTCACTAAAACTATTGGTGGCAGCGGGTTTTTCGGCACTTAACTTTCCATTTTGCTGCAGGTACATGGCCTGATCTTCTTTGCCTGCCGGTGGCCATTGCATAAACGTTTTCCATTCGTTGGCACCCGTAATATAAATACTAGCTTCCCCAATTTGAGCTATATCTCCTTTATCTTTTAAAAAATAATTAAAGAAGGGAACTTCAAAATGTTGCTGATAATATTCGCTGGTATTTGAACCAAACTGAATGTTGCCGTGGTGCGTTCCATCATTGCTTGCCCATTGGCCATGATACCACGGTCCCATCACAATTTTATTAAATACTTTTCCGGGATTGTTTTCTTCGGCAGCTTTATAGGCATTCCATGCGCCCCAGCAGTCTTCCGCATCAAAAAGGCCGCCTACCCATAACAGGGCAGGTTGCAAATTTTTTGTTGCAATGCGTGCATCACGCGCCTTCCACCAATCATCATAATTGGGATGCGCCATCAGGTCTTTCCAGAAAGCAATGCTGTCGCCTGTATATTTTGTAAGATTTTTTAAACTTCCTGTTTCAAGAAAAAATTTATAACTGTCGTGTTCCGGATATCCAACTGATGTTGCTGCAACGGATACCGGTTTTGGATGTGGTACGCCAAAAGCAAACCCCTGGGCTGAATAAAAGCCAAAAGCATCCATTTGAAAAAATGCACCGTTGTGGTGAAAATCATCACCAATAAACCAGTTGGTAACGGGTGCCTGCGGACTAACGGCTTTTAGTGCCGGATGATTGCTGGCCGCTGCCATAGTGCTGTAAAAACCAGGATATGAAATACCGAACACTCCCACCTTACCATTGTTATTGGTAATGTTTTTTATCAGCCAGTCAATGGTATCATACGTATCGCTCGACTCGTCAATTTCTTTGCCTTTTTTATTAGCATTAAAAGGCCGGACATTTATTATTTGTCCTTCGCTCATCCATCTTCCCCGCACATCCTGCTTTACCATAATATAGCCTTCTTTAAAATATTCCTTCTGATAGCTATTCCAGTAATCTTTGTAATTTTCTTCACCATAAGGCTCGCAGGAGTAAGGTGTTCTGGAAAGTAAAACAGGATGTAATTCTACAGTGCTCTTTGGCATGTAAATAGAAGTAAATAGCCTGATGCCATCCCGCATAGTGATGTATACTTCCTTTTTTGCATAATTGTTTTTTATCCAAACCGAATCCGCGTTTTGTGCTTTTGAAGCAACACAAACAATAATAAATAAGCAGGTTACCAATTTTTTCATAAACAGTTTTTTTAAATCAATTATTTAAGGTACTAACTTTTAGTAAGACATTTTGAAACATTCCTGGTTTTTGTGCCCTTACTGAAACAAATTATTTTCAATCGAAACATTGCTTTGATTAAATAATATTGGCAATATGTAACGGCATTTTAAAATATGGTTAGCTGCAATAATATTTTTTAAAAAATGATAGAAGTTCCTATTTAAGGGTTATCTCCATCCCTTCCCTGGATAGTTGACACACGAAAGGATAATGGGTATTTTTTTGAAATGCTGCAAATATTTCATTGAGCTGATCATCAGTACGGGAAGGATCATGGTGTGCAAACAAGAGATGCTTTACCCCGGCCATTGAAGCAAACAGGGCGGCATCTTCCATAGAGGAGTGCCCCCATCCTTTTTTACTTTCATATTCTCCCTGGGTATATTGTGCATCGTGCAACAGTAAATCCGCATCTCTGGCAATGTCAATTCCTGAGATCCATTTACTTTCCCGGATTATACCGACTTTTCCGAGTGCGGGTTCATGATCGGGCATAAAAGCAAACACGGAATTTTTGCCGCTAACCCGGTAACCAACTGTAGGCCCAGGATGGATAATATAATTTGACTGAATGGTAAAATGACCTATTTTAAAAGTATGGTTTCCTATTTCATGCAGTATCAGCTTACAGGGTAAATCCCTTATCAGCACCGGGAATAATGGAGGCGACAGGTAGCGGCTAAGTCGTGAATGCAAAGTTCGTGTACTGCCCGCAGGACCCCACAAATGCACTTCCATCGAGGGGTCAAAAAGCGGGGTAAAAAAACCCAGTCCCTGTATATGATCAAGGTGAAGATGCGTTAATAAAATATCGATCCTCTTCGTTGTAACAGGATTGCTTATTATCAGCTTATGTATACCCGAACCACCGTCCAATACCAATTGGCAGCCATCTTCCCACACATCCACGCAGGTTGTATTTCCTCCATAACAGGCAGTCTCCGCACCCGTGGTAGTAATGGAACCACGTACACCCCATAATTTGATTTTCATATATCAACTGATTTCCAAAAAATAGCAACCGCTCCCGACATTTTACCTGCCCTGCCAATGATGGGATAAGAGGTTACCGCAATTTTTTGATTTTTTCCCTGGAGGCTCTCTATCCAAAAAGTTTTATGATGAGGAAGTGCATCCTCCAGCGTATTTACCAGTGGAAGTTCACCGGGCGACAATATCATTCCCTGCTCATCCATTGGTTTAAATTCCGTTGCCCATTGATCAACCGCCATTTCACCGGTATCTTCAAATCTTTTACCTAAAATTTCTTCTGCAGGTTCATTGTAAAATATAAGATTTCCCTTTGTGTCTGTAATAAAAACCGGAATAGAAAGGCAGTCTGCTAACTGTCTGTTTAAAATAATTTCTATTTCATATGCTGGCATACAAAAAAATTTAAGTATTACTTAACCTGTTATATCAAAGCGTTGGTGCCCCACCTAAATGCAAACCCGCTAACAAAATGCGCATTCTTTTCTAAACATACAAGTAAACGGGTTTTTATATTATTTGATCTTTTAAAACAAACTGTTTAATAGGGTAGCGTTATGTAATACTAATGCAGGCGGCGGCGGCTTTTGCCTTTTCACGCAATTCATTTATATCCGCATCTGCTGTGCCGTTTATCAATGCTACGCCCATTCTGCGGTATGGCCTTGTACTGGGTTTGCCAAAAATACGTACATCGGTATTGGGTTGTAGTAAAGCTTTTTCCAATCCTGTGATGCTAAAAGTTTCGGCGGTTTTGTTAGCTAATATAACTACACTTGCGCCCGCCCTTTCCAGTTGTATAGTTGGTATAGGTAAGCCAAGAATGGCCCTTGCGTGCAATACAAACTGAGATAAATTTTGTGTGCCTGCCAATGTAACCATACCCGTGTCATGTGGCCGGGGGCTCAATTCAGAAAAGTATACACCGTTATCTGTAAGAAAAAATTCTACCCCCCAAATGCCGGCACCCGTTAGTGCACTGGTTACTTTTTGGGCCATATCGCATGCATCGTTGTAATCTTTTTCACTGATCGCTACCGGTTGCCAGCTTTCCTGGTAATCGCCCCGCTCCTGCCGGTGCCCAATGGGTGGACAAAATAAAGTGAGTCCATTTTTTTGTGTAACCGTGAGCAAAGTAATTTCGGTATGAAAAGAAATAAATGATTCAATAATTACTTCTTGTATATCGCCCCTGGAATTGGTAATGGCATAATCCCAAACCTGTTGCTGATCATCCAGGTTTTTTAAAACAGATTGTCCCTTACCACTCGAAGACATGAGCGGCTTTACCACACAGGGTAATCCTATTTCACTAACCGCTTTTTTAAATGATTCAAAACTGATGGCGTAAAAATATTTGGCTGTTTGCAAACCCAGTTCTTTACTGGCCAGGTCCCTAATCAGTTTTCTGTTCATGGTAAAATTGGCTGCCCTGGCACTGGGTACAACCTGTATGTGCTGTTGCTCGTATGCATACAGCCTTTCTGTACGAATGGCCTCAATTTCCGGTACTATTAAATCTGGCTGGTGTTTGGCTACTATTGCATCTAACTGCTCTCCATTCAGCATGTCTGCCACTTCAAATCCATCGGCTACCTGCATAGCGGGTGCACCGGCATAACTATCCACGGCAATAACGGTTTGGCCTAAACGCTTTAACGCTATCACGAGTTCTTTACCCAATTCGCCGCTACCAAGCAGCAGTATTTTTTTATGCATACTGCAATATAAATTATTTAGATAAAAAAGCAGAGCGATAATGCAAAACTCCTTCGAAAAAAATAAGCTTAGGTACACCCTGTCAAACTTTTTGTCTATCGTTAATTAAACTTGTAACTCTTAGGTTTAATTACGTTACTTTATAAGATAAACGGATGATTATTGCACTTCTTGTTAACTAATTTCTTCTACCCCGATTGGTTTGATTATTTGCTATCCACCAAAAAGATTTAATATCTAAAAAAGAAAATACGACTGCATGACCAATAGCCATCAATAACAACTTGGCAGCAACATTGGTTCAGCTGCCGGGTTGTAATGATGCGGATAAAATATGCTAACCGTATCGTAGGGTGACCATATTACGGTGTTATCCATTGCTCTCCCGGCATCCCAATTTCGCCCAACATACCAACCATAATAAATTTAAAGTACACCAGCTTTGTGTTAGAACCGAAGGGTTCTGCATTCAAAATTTATCCTGCAATGCCGTAACCGGGGTGCTGCAATTTAAAGCTTAGCCAACTTTGATAATTAAATAGTTAGGTAAGTATCCTGTAGGCGAAAGTTTAATTTACCCAATAATAGCATTCACTACCTATTGCTTAAAGCATGCCTGAAATGGAGATTAAATGCAATGCC
>NZ_JACMOO010000433.1 GCF_014377975.1 Ferruginibacter sp. | reverse complement strand
TCACTCCGAAAAGTGACGCTGCGCTGTTGTTTCCAATCTTTCAAAGAACTTCTAAATTACCTTCTTCTAATCCCCCGCTTTTTCAGCGGGATGCAAAAGTAACCAACTATTTTTTATTCGCCTAATTTAATTTGAAAAACTAAAAATATATTTCTTATGTTTTTCTAAATCTTACATGGCTTTTATTTTTAAGAACTATCCCTTTTTTATTTGGGAGTGCGAAGGTAAGGGCGATCACTGTATCATCCAAATTTTAGTGAAAATAAATACCTGTTTTTTCAAAATTAAATTTACAAAATCAAAAAGTATATAAGCAAAAGCCGCTTAAAATCACCTGGGGCTTAGTGTCTCCTAAAAATAAGATTGCCTCAAATCCTTTTCAGTAAAGGATTTGAGGCAATCTTAAAACTCTGTGTTTTAATTAGAAACAAGCAGAAATGAAATTCTGCACCAGGCCATAACCCTTACTAAAATTTTCAAAATTAATTTATGAAACCTTCATTTAGTTATTGCTATTGAAGTTTATTTTGGAGGAAATTCTTACACCCTAAACATCCATCGGTGATTATCGGGAGCTTCCCCATATTTAATTGCATCCATCCTCAACTTTATTTCGGGTGCAATGGTCCATTTATCCACGTCAAATGTCATTGCAAAATCTTTGTACTTCAATTCCTTGATTAATGAAATAGTTGCGGCAGTGCCCGTTCCAAAAATTTCGTTTAACTTCTCTGACTTATAAGCATCCATTATCTCGTCAATACTTAACTTTCGTTCTTCTACTATATATCCCATTTCTTTCAAAATTGCCATTGTGCTATCTCTTGTAACACCTGCCAAAATAGTTCCATCTTCTAAACCGGGGGTTATCACTTTATTATCGATAATAAAAAAAGCATTCATGGTGCCACATTCCTGCACGTATTTATGTTCAAAAGCATCCATCCACAAAACCTGGTCGTAGCCTTGCTTTTGGGCTAAGGCAGATGGATGTAATGCACCCCCGTAATTTCCGGCGGCTTTTGCATTTCCATAGCCTCCCTGTACAGCCCTTACATATTTTTCTTCTACATAAATTCGCATAGGTGCCGCATAGTAAGGTCCTGTGGGGCTAAGGATGATTAGGAATTTGTATTTGTCACTTGGCCTCACTCCTATTGCCGCATCACTGCTAAACATAAAGGGTCTGATATATAATGAGTGATTTGGTTTCGCCGGTATCCACTCTTTATCCATTGCAATTAACTGCCGTAATCCTTCAATAAATATTTCCTCGGGAACAACGGGCATTTCCATTCTTTCTGCGGAAAGGTTAAACCGCTTGAAATTATCATATGGCCTGAAAATAGATGCATTACCGTCTGCGTCTTTATACGCTTTTATTCCTTCAAAAATAGCCTGCCCATAATGTAAAGAGGCTAAAGATGGGGCAAGTGATAATGGCTGATAGGGTTTAATGGATGGTATTTGCCATTCACCGTTTTCATAATCCACTTCCAGCATATGATCGGTGAAATATTTACCGAAGGGCACATTATCCAAACTAATCCCGTCCAGTTTACTTTGATTTACTTTGGTTATATTAAAATTTTCTGAAGCTATCATAATCCTTAATTTTACAACAAAGAAACAAAAAAACACATAGTAAAGTTCCATGAGTTTAGATAATATTCAACTGACACCATTTTTATTACAGGAATTATTTAAAAAATCATTGATTGAATTGGATGCTTCGGAATTACATGAAGAAAGGAGATCCGCTTCTTCTTTTACTATATTGGGCAATAACCGCAAAAGGATTATCATACTTGTGGCCGATGACGAAACTTTATATCTACCAGATGAACAGTTGAATTTTTTATTGGGTATTTTATCTGCCTGTGGTTTAACAATGGAGGATGTAGCAATTGTCAATACAAAAAAGAATAGAAATCTTACTTACAAAGCCATTGAACTTGAATTAAAAGGAGCGAGCATTCTTTTATTCGGAGTAAGCGCTGCACAGATTAACCTGCCTATTGAATTTCCTCATTATCAGGTTCAATCTTTTAACAACCAAACTTATCTTGCTGCACCTGTTTTACAGGAGATACAGAACAGTAAAGAGGAAAAAACAAAACTCTGGAACTGCCTGAAACAATTTTTTGCTATCTAATTTATTATGAAAAAACTCATTTTTGCAACCAATAACCAACACAAGGTTGACGAAATAAAAGTTGTATTGGGAAATCTTTTTGTTATCACCACTCTGCAGGAAGCTGCTATTGATATTGACATTCCAGAACCACATGATACGCTGGAAGCGAATGCTACTGAAAAATCATTCACTATTTACAAACTTACCAATCAAAATTGTTTTAGTGAGGATACGGGATTGGAAGTGCCTTTTCTTAATGGTGAGCCTGGAGTAAAAAGCGCCCGGTATGCCGGTGACAACAGATCGTTTGAGGCAAATATTGATAAACTGCTTAATAACATGATCTCTTCGCTTAATAGAAAGGCACAGTTCCGGACAGTAATATCACTGATATTAAATGGAAAAGAAATACAGTTTGAAGGAATTTGTAAAGGTGTAATTTTAAAAGAGAGACGAGGTGGTAAGGGTTTTGGATATGATCCTGTTTTTGTGCCCGAAGGCAGCAAAAAAACTTTTGCTGAAATGACCATGGAAGAAAAGAATCATTTCAGCCATAGAAAAAAAGCAATGACAAAAATGATTGAATTTTTAAAGATTTCCTGACAGATATTTACTCTAATAGTTTATGATTGAAGTGGACAATTCACCCTTATAGGAACACCCCAGTCTTCAATCTTTTCACACACAACGATTTAATATTTGAAATCTATCGATGGCGAGAATAAAAATTACAGTACCACCAAACAAGATTTATACCGTTAGCATTCCGGTAAGAATCAATGATATCAATTATGGCAATCATGTTGGCAATGATACATTTGTTTCTATCCTGCACGAAGCCAGGGTACAATGGTTAAGTTGCCATCATTTTACTGAACTAAATATAAATGGAGTTGGAATAATCATGAGTGACCTTGCGCTTGAATTTAAACAGGAATCATTTTATGGCGATATTATTGAAGTGCAGTTAAGTTCAGGTGAAATATCAAGCGCCGGTTTTGAATTGTTTTATCAGCTTTTTACCTGTAGAAATGGAACGCAGCAATTACTGGCTAATGCGAAAACTGGTATGGTTTGCTACGACTATTCAAATAAAAAAGTTAGTGCAATACCTGATGCTTTAAAAACATTATTGACGGATAAACCTTCTTAACCTGTGTTCCATATTTTCCAGCCAGCTTCCGCCTGAAGTATCAGCATCTCATAGCCATTTTTTACCAAAGCACCTTTCTCTTCCCCAATTTGCAGAAATAAAGTTTTAGCTGGTTTGTACACCAGATCGAATAAATAATGCTGGGCAGTTATAAACTGGTATGGAATGAGCGGGCAATAATTATCATTGGGAGACATACCTGCAGGTGAACAATTTATTATAACAGGGTGTGCATCCATTACAGATTCCTTAATCATATTGTAACTGATAAAACCAGGCTGAAGATTTTCGCTTCTGGAAACTACTAAAAATTCGATACCCAGTTTTCTTAAAACATATTGCACCGCTTTTGACGAACCGCCGGTTCCCAATACCAATGCTTTTTTGTGAGATGGTTGTAATAGTTTGCAAAAAGATTGTTCAAAACCAATGATATCAGTATTATAAGCAATTAACTGGTTGCCACTTATTTTTATACAGTTAGTGGCACCAATATCTTTAACCTCTGCGGATAATTGGGTGACAAATTTTAATACCTGTTCCTTGTAAGGGATGGTTATATTTAATCCTTTCAAATCCGGATTATTTTGTAGTAACGCAGGAAACTGACCGATGTGTGCAATTGCAAATGTTTCGTATTTACAATCACTTTTTTCTTCTCTTGCAAATTTTTCTGTAAAATATTGTTTTGAAAAAGAATGCCCCAATGGATAACCAATCAGTCCGTATAAATTCATTATTGAATTATTTATTCAAATAGAGTTCGAAAGTATCGCCGCGTAGCCCAATGCGCATGGCTTCTAAAGGAATCACTTCTGTCGGGGCTATATTACCGAGATTAACATTGCAACCAATCAGTTCAAGAAAGTAAAGCTGTTGTGCTTTTTGAGGCGCTTCCCACAATATTTTATCTTCTGGTATCTGTGTTAATATTTCCTGTACCAGGCCTTCTCTTACTTCACCACTACCCCGATAGATACCTACGTTTCCGGATTCCCTTGCTTCTGCAATAACGTAAGTTGAACCAGCCTCTAATTCGGCCCGCATTAATTCTATCCACTTATAAGGAGGAATAATATGTGCGGCATCTTTACTGCCCACTTCGCTGAGTACAATAAAATTTTTAGCTAATTTTTCGATATAGCCACATTTTTCTGTGTGAGGAATCGTAACAGAGCCATCGCTGACCTCAATATATTTAATGCCGTAATCGGTACATACTTTTACATAATCATCAAACTGATTACGAACCAGAAAAGCCTCAAATAATGTACCGCCAAAATATACCGGAATATCATACGAACGGTAAACATCTAATTTTTCTTTAAGGGTCGGCGTAACAAAGGCTGTTCCAAAACCAAGCTTAACAATATCAACATGTGGATGGGAAACACTCATAAAATTTTTTGCTTCTTCTACACTTAATCCCTTGTCCATTATCATTGTAATACCGTGGGCACGTGGCTTTTTATGGCGTTCAGGTATTTGAGAAAGGTTAAAATTCATGCTGCTTTTTTTTTGATTGGCGCAAAGATAACTATTGAGTACTAATAGTTAATAAATGCAGCAGCAGAAAAAAAGTTAGATAGATTTATTACGCTTGAACCTTGCGATAACATCAACAACCTGCTGATTTTGTAAAATAGCAGGATTTAGTTCAATAAATTTTTTCACCAGTTTGGGGTTTTTATCCATTCCCAATTCTAAATGAATAATAGCATCTTTGGATTTACCTGCTGCCAAAAGGAAAGCACTTTTATAAAAAAGGAAGATAGGTTTTGCGTTGGTTAATTCAAGTGCATGCTCTACATATTCTAGTCCCTCATCAAAACATTTAGCGTGGTACAAACATTTTAATAATTCAAGCCATCCATTACTGTTTTTAGGCTTATTGCGTACTACATTTCCAAAATACTGAACAGCCTCTTCTATTTTTCCCTGTTCCATATAGCACTGCCCCATAGCCAAATTATATTCTGGCTGCAATCTGTGAATACGCATCGCAATATGCAGATTTTTTATTGCACTGTCCCAAACACCTTCATTCATGTAAGTAACTGCAATTTTATAAAACAACTGGCTATCGTCCTGGTTTAAATGTGTTGCCTTGCGGTAATTTAATCTTGCCAAAGCATAGTTATGTAATTTGTCGTAAGCATGTCCGATGGCTTCATAAATAACATCTTCAGGTCTTGCAAGTTCAAGTACCTTCTGCAACACTTCAATAGCTTCTTTATATTTCCGTAATCTCAGATAGGCATCCCCCATATTTCGCCAGGCATAATCAAATTTTTCATCAATGGCCACTGCATACTGATAAGCATCAATTGCCTTTTCGTATAACTTAATTCCCTGGTAAGCTGCGGCCAGGTTAAACCAGGCTAATTCACTAAAAGGAAAATCTTCTATAATTGTTTGGTGTAACCTGATACCCTCTTCATTTCTGCCGGTGAAATCAGTCCAGAAACATATTTTATACAAAGCTTCTTCGTTGTTTGGATCTATTTCCAAAATCATTTTCAGACAATCAAAAACCTTATCAAAATTTTCATAGTCATCGTATACATCTGTTAATTCAAAAAGTAATTCCAGTTTTTCATCTCCTTCAAAATAATTTAAAGCAGTTTCGGATACTAAGGCGGCTTTTTCCTGCTGATCTAACGCCAGGTAAGCGTCTGTTTTAAGAATGTATAAGTTTATATCGCTGCTGTCTAACACTTCAGCCTGTTCCAGGTAATACAATGATTCCTTATATTTTTTTGCAGCAATCAAAAGGTCGGCCCGTTTTATTAGTAAGGCAGAAGAATAAGGGTATTGATTAACGGCATACTCTGTAACTTCCAGCGCCTGAATTAATTCATCTTTTTCATCAAAATAATCAATGATTTTTTCGAAGGCATCCTCTTCAATAAAAGAGTGACTTCGGCCTCTTTTAAGGTTATCATACTGTTGTAATAACTCCTTTAATTCTTCCCTGTCCTGACGGTATGGATACTTACTCATGCGCTTATAGGTTAGTGTAAAGTACATTATTTTAAATAAACTGTCAAAAAAAAGTAATGTTTAATTCAGAAGCTGTTTGCATTAATTAAAATATTTTTCAAGTTGCATAAACAAGATGCCCAAAGGTATGCCGATGAACGGATTGCGACGCAACGATGATGCTATAAAAGACTAAAGCTGGTATTAAGAAATTAACCCAATGGTTTCCTGGCGATACATTTAACTGATTATAAAGATTTGTATTAATGGTATACACAAGCAATAAACCGCAAAAAGCAAGCACAATGTAAAAAACGAAAGCAGCAGTAAAGCCGTTAGTATAAAAAGTGAAAGCGCATAAGGAACAAAATTATTTTTAATGGTTACTATGTGCAGCTACCCCAAAAAAGGGTGAAAAACAGAAGGCACAGACCAATAAAACTTTAGGATTATAAAAATGTAATGATTAACAGCGATACAATATTTTTTATTTTGATTTTTAAGAATTACTTACAAAGGCGATATGCCTGCTATCCGGCGACCAGCTATTGACATTGATTGTTCCTTGTCCGCCAAACAAATAAGCAATTACTTTTGGGGCGCCGGGTGAAGTTAACTTCATTAAACGAAGGGTTACTTCTTT
>NZ_JACMOO010000432.1 GCF_014377975.1 Ferruginibacter sp. | reverse complement strand
CAGCATACTAATGGCAATAACTACCTGATGATCAACCTCCTAAAAAGGACTGAATTTATAAAGAAGAAAAATATAAGGTTTAGTGCGATAGGGAAAGTTGGTGCTGGACCTTTAATTTCCTACACGATTTCTACTGTACTGGGCAATTATGATAAAGGTGCCTTTTATTATCATGGAATGGTTTATGGCCTTAGTACAACGTTACGTTTAGAACTTTTGCAGTATTTTTTCCTGGAAACATCCCTGCAGGGAGCTTTGGCAAATTACACAAATACGAGGCTAGGGGCCGATCATAAAGGATTGGCTACCCATCGTTTTTTCTCTATGCAATACATATATGGAGCAGGATTTATATTGCCACTAAGCAAGCATTAATTCCTTAGCTCAAACTTTTCTCAGAAGTATATAACTGAACCTGATTAGTCATAAAAAAACCAAATAGAAGATCTTCGGCTTTATACTCTCCGGATTGGGATCATCGAATCAATTAGAAAATTTTCAATCGCTTAGAATCCTAATGAATACTTACAACCGGAAATCGGCGTTTTAAAACGCAATAATCCGGGGAAATGTCCAACTTTTAATTTCAATTCGAAGTATCAATTTCCATTCGCATCATTATTACCTGAGTAAAATTTCAATCAGCAGGCCCGCATTTGATCGATCTGGCATAAGACCAGAATAGCATATATACTTTTTTGTATAGATTAATATGTACTTTAAAGTATAGATTAAATATATTTGCCTATCTTGCAATTGAAAGTTTGCATTAAACGACAAAATGATATATAAATCATGAGTAAAGAAGCCTCCACAGAAACTCTTGAAGATTTTACTAAGAGTGATTATAAATATGGATTTACCAGTAATATTGACACTGAACTTATCCCAAAAGGTCTGAATGAGAATACCATCCGATTAATATCTTCTAAAAAGGATGAACCTCAATGGTTACTTGACTGGCGATTAAAAGCCTTCAGGTATTGGGAGAAATTGGCGGAACCTAAATGGCCAAATGTAAAGTACCCCCCAATAAATTACCAGGACATCATTTATTATGCTGCTCCAAAACAAAAAAAAATACTCAATAGCTTAGAAGAAGCAGATCCTGAACTATTGAAAACTTTTGAGAAGTTGGGTATTTCAATTGGGGAGCAAAAACGATTGGCGGGGGTTGCCATTGATATTGTAATTGACAGTGTATCTGTGATAACTACTTTCAAAGAAGAGTTAATAAAATTAGGAATTATCTTTTGCTCTTTTGGTGACGCGGTAAGGGAACATCCGGAATTAGTAAAAAAATATATAGGGATGGTTGTTCCAGCCACTGATAATTTTTATGCTGCACTTAATTCTGCCGTGTTTACGGACGGTTCGTTTTGTTACATTCCAAAGGGCGTAAGATGTCCGATGGAGTTATCTACTTATTTCCGTATCAATGCTGAGGGATCAGGTCAGTTTGAAAGAACATTAATTGTAGCTGAAGCAGGTAGTTATGTGAGTTACCTCGAAGGATGCACCGCCCCTATGCGAGATGAAAACCAATTGCATGCAGCAGTGGTTGAGCTCGTAGCACTTGATGATGCGCAAATTAAATATTCTACTATTCAGAACTGGTATCCTGGCGACAAAGATGGCAAAGGCGGCATTTACAACTTCGTAACCAAAAGAGGATTGTGTGCAGGAGTAAGATCTAAAATCAGCTGGACACAGGTTGAAGCAGGTTCTTCTATTACATGGAAATATCCAAGTTGCATTTTAAAAGGAGATTACTCAACCGGTGAGTTTTATTCTGTAGCAGTTACCAATAATTTGCAACAAGCAGATACAGGAACTAAGATGTGGCACATTGGCAAAAATACCAGCAGTACTATTATTTCTAAAGGTATTTCAGCAGGCCGAAGCAACAACTCGTACAGAGGTTTGGTCAAAGTTGGGAAAAATGCAGAAAATGCTAAGAACTTTTCGCAATGTGATTCTTTATTAATGGGGGATAAATGTGGTGCGCATACTTTCCCTTATCTCGAAATTGATAACGATACAGCTCAAATTGAACACGAAGCCACAACTTCTAAAGTAGGCGAGGACCAGCTTTATTACTGTATGCAAAGAGGATTAAAAATGGAAGACGCCATTAATGTTATTGTTAACGGGTATTGCAAGGATGTATTTAAAGAATTGCCTATGGAATTCGCGGTGGAAGCACAAAAATTGCTTGCTGTAAGTTTAGAAGGTAGCGTAGGGTAAATATATTTTAACATTAAACAATTAGCAGGATTTAAAAATATTTAAAACAACATCAATTAACCAAAAAGTAAAACAACCAATTTACAATCTGCCAATCAGCAATTTGTAATCTAAAATAAAAGACATGTTAACTATAAAAAATTTACACGCTGAAATTGAAGGAAAAAAAATATTGAATGGTATTAACCTTCAAATAAATGCTGGCGAAGTACACGCTATAATGGGACCAAACGGAAGCGGAAAAAGTACGCTGGCGCACGTCTTAGCAGGTAAAGAAGGTTATGAAATTACTGAGGGTAGTATTACCTATATGGGTAAAGACCTCCTCGAATTATCAGTTGATGAACGTGCCAAGGAAGGTATATTTCAAGCATTTCAATACCCAATAGAAATACCGGGTGTAAGCACTGCAAACTTTCTTAAACATACTATTCACGCTGTTAGAAAACATCAGGAGAAGAAAGAAATGAACGCAACGGAAACGATAAAATTTATCAAAGAGAAGGCAAAAATGGTGGAGATGGAGGATAATTTTTTGAGCCGATCACTGAACCAGGGCTTTTCGGGCGGAGAAAAAAAACGCAATGAAATTTTACAAATGGCAGTATTGGAACCAAGGCTTGCAGTGTTGGATGAAACTGATTCAGGGCTAGATATTGATGCGCTAAAAATAGTTGCCAATGGTGTTAATCAATTGAAAACAAAAGACAACGCGTTCATAGTAATTACACACTACCAACGATTACTCGATTACATTATTCCCGATTTTGTTCATGTGCTGTACAATGGAAAAATCGTTAAATCAGGTGACAAAAATTTAGCATTGAAGCTGGAAGAAAAAGGATATGACTGGATCAAAGAAGAAGTAGCAACATTGACAATATCTTAAAAAGATAAGCATGGCAAATTCAAATACACCAGATAAAAATGATAGCAGTGGCAAGTTTATTGAACTGTTCCGTCTATATGAAAACTCGTTAAACGGACAGAAAAATTATGCAGGGCATGCGATACAAAAAACTGCAATTCAACGATTTGCTAACGATGTAAATTTTCCAACCAGGAAAAATGAGGATTGGAAATATACCAATGTTGGAGAGCTGCTTCAGCCGCAATACCAACAGCCAAAATTTCTAAATATAAAAACAGCGGATATAAGCCCTTTTCTTTTTGAAGGGCTGGATACATACCTGCTGGTTTTTGTGAATGGCAAATACGATAAAGTGCTTTCATCAAAAGAGGGATTATCCAATAAAATTACTGTACAGGATATTCCATCTTGTTTGCAAGAAGGCGGGCCGACAAACTCAACAGTTTCCCAATACTTGAGCAAATGGGCAAGCCAAGCAAATAATTCCTTCACGGTATTAAATACCGCTTTTGCAAATAATGGAATTTACATTAATGTACCTGACGGACTTGTTGTGGATCGCCCTGTTCATATATTAAATATAACTCACGCAGAAGGAGAGCCAACAGTTATATGCCCTCAAAAAATAATTGTAACCGGAGAGAATAGTAAACTAACAATTATTGAAACTTATCACCATCTGCCTAATTCCCAACAAACGTATTTCACTAATACTGTTAGCCAGTTGGTTCTAAAACGAAACGCGGTAGTTGATCATTATAGAATTCAAGACGAAGGAGAGAATGCGTTTTTTATCAACAACACAGAAGTAGAGCAAATGCGGGATAGCACTTACAGCTCTTATGTAGTTGATTTGGGTGGAAAATTAGTAAGAAACAATCTAAGCTCCATTTTAATGGATAGCGGAACAAGCACCAATTTTTATGGCATTTATATAGGCATAAACAAACAGCATATAGATAACCAAACCTTTATAGATCATGCATATCCCAATTGCAACAGCAACGAGTTGTATAAAGGAGTTCTTACAGATAATGCTAAAGGAGTATTTAATGGTAAAATAATAGTACGACCAGATGCTCAAAAGACAAATGCGTTTCAGAAAAACCATAGCCTTGTATTATCAAAAGGAGCCTCGATGAATAGCAAACCTCAGTTGGAAATTTTTGCAGACGATGTTAAATGCAGTCATGGTGCAACTATCGGGCAACTGAATGAAGATGCATTGTATTATATGCGTTCAAGAGGACTTTCCAAAAAAGAGGCTATATCTGTTTTAAAACAAGCTTTTTTAACGGAGATAACCGAATTAATTAAAATTGATCCTGTAAAAGAAAAAGTAGAACAGATGCTTGTTGATAAGTTTAAGCAATTGTCGGAAACAAACAATGAATCCTTAAACTGACAAACAAAATGAATGAAATAACGAAAGAGAATATTCTAAAAATACTGAGTAATGTCATTGAGCCTGACCTCAAAAATAGTATTGTTGGCTTAGGGTTAGTACGTGATATTTACATAGAAGGGAACATAATAAGCTTTAGCGTTAAAATTAGCAGCCCTACTCTGGCAAGTAAAAAGGTAGTGAGAGATGCTTGTATGGAAAGTCTTTTCCAAGCATTAGGTAAGGATATTAAGTTGGATATAAATATGCAAGCCCTCCCCGGTTTTAAGGATAGGGCTCCCGAACACAGATCTATATTACAAGGTGTTAAACACGTTATTGCAATAGCTTCTGGTAAAGGTGGTGTGGGGAAGTCTACCGTTGCAGCGAATCTTGCAGTGGCCTTGCACCAATCAGGTGCAAGGGTCGGTTTGTTAGATGCCGATATTTATGGGCCATCAATGCCACTCATGTTTAGTTTGGTAAATAGAAAACCAATTACTGTTGCTGTAAATGGAAGGAATCTTTTGGAGCCAATTGTATCTCATGGAGTAGGAATTTTATCTATTGGTTTTTTTGCTGAAGCATCTCAGGCAGTTCCTTGGCGCGGGCCAATGGTTTCCAAAGCCCTTATCCAATTATTTCAGGATGCAGATTGGGGTAGTTTAGATTATCTGCTTGTAGATCTTCCGCCAGGCACAGGCGATATTCATCTTACGCTCGTAGATAAAATTCCGCTTACGGGGGTTATTGTAGTTAGTACGCCACAAGAAGTTGCCTTGGCCGATGCGAGAAAAGGTATCGATATGTTCAAGATGCCTATGTTTAATGTCCCGGTGATTGGCTTGATTGAGAATATGGCTTACTATATACCGGAGGGTAATCCTGATAAAAAAGATTACATATTTGGAAAGGATGGAGCCAAAAAATTGGCGGAAGAAATGAATGTTCCATTATTAGGTCAAATCCCCTTGATAACAAGAATACGGGAGGCGGGAGATATTGGGGCACCTGCAGCATTAAATGAAAATACGATAGAAGGCAAAATATTTAACGACTTAGCCAGGTACGTGATTGAATGCGTAAAAAAGTTGAGTAGTATTTCATCAAAAGAAAAAGTTGAAGTGTAAATTCATGAAGCACGGAAAACAAAAAATACTTACAAGCAATAAAAATATATTTATGGAGATAGCCGATAAAATAACATTAGAAATAAAGGTCATTGATGTTTTGAAAACCTGTTTTGACCCAGAAATACCCACCAATATTTTTGATTTAGGATTGGTATATGAAATCAACATTGATGATGAAGCCAATGTGCACACTAAAATGACACTAACCTCGCCTTCCTGTCCCGTAGCAGGAACACTTCCCCCGGAAGTGGAAGAGAAGATCAGGAATATTCAGGGAGTGAGCAGTTCTAAAGTAGAAGTAATTTGGGAGCCATCTTGGTCAAAAGACATGATGAGTGAGACGGCTAAATTTGAAACCGGGATGTTTTAAATTAAACAACAACAAAATTAATAATCAAAAAAATGCAAGAATCTAATTTAATAAAATCGACACAGCAACCCAACTATAATGCTGTTACTGTTCAGCCCATGCGGGATGAACTCACATCTGTAGGTTGCAAAGAATTATTAACGCCTGAAGATGTAGATAAGGCATTAGGCAGAAATGATGACAAAACGATACTTGTTGTAATTAACTCTGTATGCGGTTGTTCGGCAGGTAGTGGACGACCAGGAGTAATGATGGCCTTGCAAAACAGCATCATCCCTAATGAGCTTTACACACTATTTGGTGGAATGGAAAAAGATGCAATTGACCGGTACAGGAGTAAATATCTTCCAAATCATCAAGCTTCCTCACCCCACATTGCTCTTTTTAGAAATGGTGAGCCAGTGGCAATTTTCAAACGATCCGATATTGATGGACATACAGCAGAAAGAATTGCCAGTCAATTGGTGGCTATTTTTAACAAAGAATGCAGGAATAAAGGGCCATCAATTTCCGCAGAAGATTTTGAAAATGTTACTCAAGGTAAATACGGTTGCCACACTGATCCGGCCAAGCATTAAGAATAAATAGTTTCTGTATTCAGTTTGTATTTATGGGGTATAAAAAATTGCAATTTGCCATCATTAACTGCGTTAATATTTGCGAATTTTATCTGTAATAGTAAATCGAATACAAAAACTAATTAAAAAATATTACAATGAAAATAACAGCTCAAGTAGAGTACGGATTAAGAATAATGGTAAGGATAACCCGATGCACGGATGAGAAAGGAATAAGCATTCCTCAACTAAGTGAAGCAGAAGGGTTGTCTGTAAACTATGTTGCAAAATTAACCCGGCTACTTCGCATAGAAGGATTGATTAACAGTACAAGAGGTCACATGGGCGGTTATGTCCTGGCAAAACCTGCTGCTGCAATAACAGTAAACGACACGTTAAAAGCATTGAGTGGAAAGTTGTTCGATAAAAAATTCTGTGATAGTCATGCAGGAATAATGAGGTTATGTACCAATTCAGTGGATTGCTCTATCCGGTCGCTCTGGTCAATGATGCAGGCCACACTAGACAATTTGTTGGATAAGGTAACTATGGCAGACATGATCAAAAACGAAAAAGACGTTTCCGGAGTTTTGCTAAATATTATTGAAGCAAAAGCTAATGAATTTAAAAATTAAATTTTAATTACCAATTTCTAACCGTCATGGCTATAATAATAACAGATGAATGTATCAATTGCGGGGCATGCGAGCCTGAATGTCCGAACAATGCAATTTATGAAGGTGGTGCTGAATGGAGATATGCTGACGGCACCTCACTCAAAGGTTCTTACACAGGACAAAATTCAGGCAACACCGTCGATGTTGACTCGCGCAATACTCCAGTCTCTCAAGATTTATATTATATCGTAACGGATAAATGTACCGAGTGTGTTGGTTTTCATGATGAACCACAATGTGCCGCAGTTTGTCCGGTAGATTGTTGTGTGGATGATCCGGATTACAGAGAAACAAAAGAAGAATTACTAAACAAGAAAAAGTTTATGCATCTTATATGATTGCCGCACCTGCAAAAATACAAACAGAAAAGGCCGGTCAATTTATTGGGCATGGAGGCGCTATTTTCACATTAGAACCCGCATACAATGCTCACCTTTTTTACTCCGGAAGCAGCGATAACATGGTAGTAGAATGGAATATGGAAGATCAACAACAGAACAAAGTTGTTGCAAAGTTACCTGCCAAAGCCATGGCATTGAAATATATTCCGGAAAGAAACCTATTACTTGTTGGCCAGTCTCTAGGAGGCATCCATGTTATTGACCTTAACAAGAATGAAGAAATAAAATTGTTACAACTTCACCGGCAATCCATTTACGATATCCAATACCTTGCGGAAAAAGAAAGTATTTGGGCACTGGCCGGTGACGGTACACTTTCTGTTTGGTCAATTAACGATTTCTCATTGATTACCGCATTAAAACTTTGCGATAAAAAAATACGGTCTATAGATTTCAACATTGTTTTGAAAGAAGCGGCCATTGGATGCGGTGATGGGTCTATCCGTATTTTTGATTTTGAAACCTATGTTGAAAAGAAAATACTCAAGGGGCATCTTGATGACTTTTCGGTGAATACAGTTTGCTATCATCCAAACGGAAAGCTCCTTTTATCAGGATCGAGAGATGCCTGTTTAAATGTATGGGATATTGAAAACGAGTATGCTTTAATCCATCGTATCCCTGCTCATAACTATGCCATTTACAGCATTGTTTTCAGCTCTGATAAAAAGTTTTTTGCTACAGGAAGCAGGGATAAAACAGTTAAAATATGGGATGCTGAAAACTTTGATTTGCTCTTACGAATTGATAAGCATCAACATGAAGGCCATACCCATTCGGTAAACAAACTTTTATGGAGCGATTTTAATAATTATCTTATTTCAACCGGTGATGACAAAGCCATCATGGTATGGGGAATTAATAATTATAATACCAATGATAATTGAAATGGTTGAAACACTGTAATAAAATATGCATCAACAAAACATTGCCTTTTAAAAAAAAGAAGATTACTACATCAACCAGCTGGGCAATTGGGTATTTACAGCAGCACATTATTTAAATCGGGAGTATTAAAAATAAATAAAGTTGAAACAGATATCTGTTTAAGATTTGCTGTTCCTATTTTATAGACAGAATAATTTTTATGTTTCACACAATGAACAGAAAAAAAATAATCGTTACCGGTGGCGGTTTTGCAAGCATCCAATTTGTTGAACATTTTGACCAAAATTCCATTGGACAAGGTTCATGTGAATTTCATAATCACTCTTAAAAACAAAGTAATCATGGCGAAAACAAAAATTACAGTGAACAACAATGGTTCCCTGAGAATAGAAAGTGATTTTGAGATTGTAGATAAAAATGGAAATGTATATGATTTAGCAGGACGTGAAGTGCTTTCACTATGCCGTTGCGGCCTTTCTAAAAATAAACCTTTTTGCGATGGTGCTCATAACGGGCACTTTGAACATGAGGCTGTCGCATTTGCCTTGCCTCCAAAAAAATAATACATCAAACAAATAAAATCATGACCAGGTGTAATATTAATTTTGACAATTCTTTCCAAAAACTTCCTGCATTTTTGTATGAACATGTTGCACCTACTTCATTAAAGCAGCCTTTACTTATTCATGTAACTGAGTTAAAAAAAGAACTTGGGCTTGAATCACTAAGTGATTCCGATTTACAAAAATGGTT
>NZ_JACMOO010000431.1 GCF_014377975.1 Ferruginibacter sp. | reverse complement strand
TAAAAAGGTGAACCCTTTGCTGCGTTAAAAATCACTGGTGGCAATGTTTGGAACTGAGCAGCACTGTCAAGAGTAAATGGACGCACTGAATTAAAGTTTGGTTCTACGGCCGCCATAAACCCTGGCGGCGTGGGATACCAGTAGCCATCTCCTTTTGCCGGTGTGTACCGCGATAAGTTGCTTATTTGATTGTAATGATCTGCCTTTGCATACGCCAGTATCTGCTTACTGATGACGAGCGCATAATTTTTTGACTGTTTAATCACCTCGTCTTCAAAACCAATTTTCCGGCAGGAATCCAACAAGCTTTCTTCATAGTCGTTGAGCAAACTTCCTGATGGCTGCATTTTTTTTGCTGTCTCAATCATTGCCAGCAGGCTTGCCAACTGATAAGAGTATACGCCAATTGAATCCGGTTTTTTAATGGCTGGATAAGCATTTAAAATCCCGTGCATGGAGGAAAACTTTTTTTTATTTTGCGATACTATTTCGTAGCCTGCCAAACAGCTATAAGAAAAAAATCGTGCAGCCAATGGTGGATTGGTAATATCGTTTACCATTATTTCAGTCATTTTTGAAATCACATGGCTGATATCCCTGCTGGTTAATTCGGGTAATTTTTTGTGTTGTTTACAGGAACCGATGAGCAATACCATTAACAATAATATCCCGGGAATTTGTATTGCTTTAACCCTGGGACTATTATTTTTTATCATTGCAAAAAATATTTTACTGCTCATTTTTTAAAAAATATTGTTGATAATAAAACAGAGATCGTTATAATCTATTTTTTAAGCTGGTAGGCTTTCATAGCGGCCTGGTTCATTCCAAATAATAATCTGTTGTTAATATTCAATACACTCCGTACATCTCCCAATAAATGAAAGCCCGACTGCGCCTGGGTTACATAGTTAAAATTTCCCTTACCATCCCCTTTTAACAATACCCCATAATTGGCATCATATTTTCCAAAACGCAGGCGGGCCTGGTTGATATTACCGCAAAGCAGTAAATCTGTTTTTCCATCTTTGTCATAGTCTAAAGCTGTAATGGTAAATACCGGCGAAAACTGAGCCTGCATTGGCAACACTTTTTCATGAAACTTTCCATCGGTGCCGCTTTCAAAATAAGTGGTAGCAAGATGGTTTACCTGCAGGTGTTTTACATCTTTCATTTCTTCGGCAGAAAATATTTCTTTGATGCCTGCATCTGCATAACTTTTATAGTCAACAAACTTTGTCCGCATGGTGCTCATCTGCTCCAGCAACTCATCACGGGTTACATAAGGATAGGTTTTATGTTTCATGTAAAAGCAGAGAATGGGGTCTACTGACCCGTTATTGTCAAAGTCTTTGTAATACATTTCTGCTGGCTCAGCATCGCTTACTTTACATTGCGTATTAAGGCCAAGGTTACCGATTACTACATCCAGTTTACCATCGCCGTTTAAATCTTCCAGCAAAATTTTGTTCCACCAGCCACTATATTCTTTGCCAAAATAGGTGGTTGTTTTATTTTCAAATTTACCGTTTGTATTTATAAAAACGGTCACGGGCATCCATTCGCCTACCACAATTAAATCCGGTTTTTTATCATTGTTTAAGTCTGTCCATACAGCGTCGGTAACCATACCTGCCTTTTGTAACTGCGGAGCCATTGACGCAATCTGATTGGTGAATTTTCCCTTGCCGTCATTGATGAGTAAATAACTTTCCGGCGTTTCAGGATATCGTCCCGGAATATTTCTTCCACCCACAAATAAATCAACAAAGCCATCTCCATTTATGTCGGCTGCACGTACACAGCTTTTACTTACTTTCATTTCCGGCAGCGCATTAATTACTTTTGTAAAGTTGCCTTTACCATCATTGATGTATAACCTGTCCTGCAACAAAACATCTCCGGGTATATAGTTGTGATAGCCACCGCTTGCCACGTATAAATCTTTAAAGCCATCATTATTGACGTCTGTAAAAACAGCATCTGCATCTTCGCACAGTTTGTCTTCAATGAAGGCTGGCGTTGGCTTTTGAATAAACTGTCCGTTTTTTTGCTGAAGGTACAAGGCGCCAGGCTCACCGCTTCCTGCACCGGCGTAAATGTCTTCCAGTCCGTCACCATTCACATCACCCTTTACCAGGCATGGGCCGGAAAAAGAAAGCGGATTCACCAATAAAGGCTGCCGTTTAAAATCATTGATATTACTTACTGCATTGGCATACTTAACAGGCGAAGCAATTTCTTCAAATATTTTTTTTGCCGGAATTGGCTGTACAAACCTTCCTGTGGCATCGTTTTCATTCAGCGTAATTTGCTGATTGACTTTTATATTTTTAATCAACTGTTCTTTGCCTGTTTGCCAGATTACTTTTAAAGAATCAATCATTGTTTCTTTTCCTAAACCAAAATGCAATATGGCCGACACAGTTGATTGAAACCCTCTTGCAGGCATTTGTTCCAGGTATTGGTGTTGTCCCTTTGTATACACAGAAATTTTTGCTCCAATACCATCGCTGTTCTTTTGGGCTCCTTTTAATTTAACCTGCAGGTAATTATTTTTAAGCTTGCTGGCAGCCTCATTGCGATAAATAAAAGCAGGCTGATTAATATTATTCACTATCAAATCAAGATCCCCGTCATTATCCAGATCTGCATATGCGGCGCCATTGCTGCTGGAAGGTACGGTTAATCCCCACTTTGCACCAACATCACTAAATGTTAAATTGCCCTTGTTTTGAAACGTATAATTCACCACGTTTGAAGATGACATTTTCTTAATAATATCTAATACCTCTTCTTTTTGTAAACGTCCCTTTTTTTGAATAAAATCAAATTTATATTTCAAAAAATCCATGTCGGTAAAATCTCTCAGGTATCCATTGCTCACATATAAATCCTTCCAGCCATCATTGTCAAGGTCTGCAAACAAGGGCGACCAACTCCAGTCTGTATTGGAGATGCCGGATAACTGACCTATCTCACTAAATGTGCCATCGCCATTATTTAACTGAAGCATATTGCGCATATACTGGTGATGAAAACCCCTGCGTAATCCCAGATCAAATTTTTCATAATTATCGGGAGAAAATAATAATTTTTGACGGTGGTTATCTTCCGGCAACATGTCGAGTGTAAAAATATCAGGAAGGCCGTCATTGTTAATATCGGAAACATTATTGCCCATTGAAAAAAGACTGATATGCCCCATGGCGGATCCAAGCTTGTCAGTGAAAGTGCCATTTTTATTATTGATGTAGAGATAATCCGGTACACCATAATCGTTGGAAATATAAATATCCGGCCATCCATCCATATTAATATCAGCTATGCCTGCGCCCAACCCATAAGAGAGCGAAGAACTGCTCAATCCTGATTGTGGCGTGATGTCCACAAAATGATTGTTGTCATTTCTAAACAACTTTACACCCGTATTATTATTTCTTTTGGCAAGTAGGGCAGTTGTACTGGCTTCGTCTAGTAGCGGAAGGTTGTCAGGATTATGACTTAACAAAAACATATCCAGATCACCGTCTCGGTCAAAATCAAAAAAATAAGCCTGGGTGCTGTATCCTGTATCTGCCAGGTTATATTCTTTGGCTTGTTCAGCAAATTTTGGTTTTCCTGTGGCATCATTTCCCAGGTTAATAAATAGTTGATTTGCTCTTTTTTCCGCGGGCATTTTGCCAGAATAACAAACGTAAATATCCGTTTTGCCATCTCCATTTACGTCCACCATTGTTACACCGGTTTTCCATGGGCCAGGCCTTGACTGCACGTTGGCAGCAACAGTAATATCCTGAAACTGCATACCACCTTTGTTAAGGTATAATTTATTATCACCCAAATTACTTGAAAAATAGAGATCCTGCAGGCCATCGTTATTAACATCTCCTACAGCTACACCACCTCCGTTATAAAAATATTCGTACAGCAATACGTTTGTATTTAATCCTTCTGTAAGCGGATTGTTGAAATCAACATGTGTACTGGCCGGAGGTAATAACGTAAAAAGGTGCGATGTGTCTGCCGCTGAAGTATCTGTTTTATTTTCAGTGGTATTTTCATTATTATGACATGCATTGAACATCAAAGAGAGAGAGACAATGACACAGTTTCTAAAAATAGATGCGTTCAATTAGATTAGTATTTAAATTAAAAAAATCAGGAAAAACATAGAGTCAAAAGTAGTTTTAATTTAGCAGTATGGAATGATAAAGAATTTTTAAATTGAACCCTTACAAAAATTTATTGCTTAAAAAAAACAATCTGATTTTTAATTGAACAACATACATTTTTTTACACCTTACTATAAACCGGAGTGTGTTATCACCTTAACTATCTGGTAAAAAAAATTAAGATTTGTCTCTAATCGCCGTACAAAAAAACTGCGCCGGTTATTTGCCGACGCAGTTAAAATTTAAGGCATTAATTAAAACTAATTATAGCCAGGGTTCTGAATAAGCTTACTGTTCTTGTTCATTTCATCCAG
>NZ_JACMOO010000082.1 GCF_014377975.1 Ferruginibacter sp. | reverse complement strand
ATCGTGCATGTATTTTTTGATGCTTCCGATATAAGTACTGTCTTCATTAAAGGATGCCGTTGCCAGTTCCAGCGCTTTTGCAAACCCAACAATACCATAAATATTTTCGGTACCGGCACGCATGTTACGTTCCTGACCTCCCCCAAGCAACAAGGGCTTTATCCGTACATTTTCGTTGATGTATAAAATACCCACACCTTTGGGACCATGAAATTTATGTGCAGCGCCCGTAATAAAATGTACCGGAGTATTTCGAAGATCAAAGGGAAAATGACCCACTGTTTGCACAGTATCACAATGAAAAATGGCATTGAATACTTTACATAAATTACCCACAGCATGTATGTCGAGCATGTTACCAATTTCGTTATTGGCGTGCAATAAAGTAACCAGCGTTTTTTCTTGTGTAGCAGCCAGTAATTTCTCCAGGTGTTCCAGGTCTATATGTCCATTCGATAACAATTTTACATGGCTTACTTTAACAAGTCCCTGCGCATCTAAATTTTCAACAGTATGCAAGGTAGCATGGTGTTCAATAACCGATGTAATGATATGAGTACAACCAAGATCCCTTACTGCTGCTGTAATGGCAGTGTTGCTGCTTTCTGTTCCGCCGCTGGTAAAAAATATTTCTGCCGGATGCGCATTTAAAATTTTTGCAACCGATTTTCTTGATTGCTCTATCGCCATTTTCGTTTCTCTTCCATAAGAATAAATAGAAGAAGGATTGCCAAATTTTTCAACCAGGTAAGGCATCATTGTTTCCAGCACACCAGGGTCAAGTGATGTTGTTGCAGCATTATCAAAGTAGATTCTGTTCATATCAGGTTAGTAGGAAATGGTGAGTGGTAAGTAAGTGGTAAGTGATGAATAATGAGCATTCGCAATTCCCATTCACTAAATCACTTCATTAATATCTTTCATTAATCTTTTAGCAATATTATTTGCCGTAGTTTCAAAATTGCTTTCTGCATAAATACGTATGATAGGTTCGGTATTGCTGGTACGCAGGTGTACCCAGTCGTTATCAAATTCAATCTTTAAACCATCTTCTGCATTGATCGGCTGATTTTTATATTTTTCTTTTATTTTATCAAATACAGATTGCACATTAATGCCTGCTGATAAAGTAATTTTATTTTTGCTGATAAAATAGCCGGGATAAGTATTGCGCAATTGCCGGATACTTTTTTTGCTGATGGCCAGGTGTGTTAAAAAAAGCGCTATGCCAATAAGCGCATCACGGCCATAATGAAGATCGGGTACAATTATTCCACCGTTACCTTCGCCACCAATTACAGCATTTACTTCCTTCATTTTATTTACCACATTTACTTCGCCCACTGCACTTGGGAAGTACTGCCCGCCATGCCCTACAGTAACATCTTTTAATGCCTTGGTAGAAGACATATTGGAAACAGAATTTCCTTTTTTTCTACCTAATACATAATCTGCTACTGCTACCAGGGTATACTCTTCACCAAACATACTACCATCCTCGCATACGAAACACAGCCGGTCAACATCAGGGTCAACAGCAATACCAAGACTTGCATTTTGCTTTACTACTTCTCTGCTTAATTCGGTAAGATGTTCGGGTAATGGTTCGGGGTTGTGCGCAAACTTTCCATTTACCTCGCCGTTTAGCACAACAATATCTTTTACACCCAATGCCTTTAATAATGCAGGTACAGCAAAAGCACCGGTACTATTTACCGCATC
This sequence comes from Ferruginibacter sp., assembly GCF_014377975.1. Taxonomy (GTDB): domain Bacteria; phylum Bacteroidota; class Bacteroidia; order Chitinophagales; family Chitinophagaceae; genus Ferruginibacter. Next base: position 3,891 of record NZ_JACMOO010000082.1, on the reverse strand, counting down.
CAGCACTATTTTAAATTTTGCTTTTTTTATGGCTGCTACATCTACCAAATCATAATTTACAACGGCATCAATGTGCTTTTGTAAAGATCCTTCATCCGCAATGGTGGTACCTAGTTTATCAACCGGTACAAAAGTAAAATCCTCTGCTGCAGCAATTCTTAAAACTTCCATCCCCTCAGCAGCATTAATAAATTCGCCCTTGCTGTTGAGCAATTTTAACGCATTCCATTCTTTAGGATTATGGCTTGCGGTTAGTATAATTCCACCGGCTGCGTTTTCAAAAACCACGGCCATCTCTACCGTAGGGGTAGTACTGTAATCAAGATCTAGCACGTCAAAACCTAATGCATTTAGCGTACTAATTACCAGATTTTTTACCATTGCACCACTGATTCGTCCATCCCGGCCCAGCACTATTTTTCTGTTAGCCCCTTCCTTCATCAGCAGGGTGCCATAGGCTGCCGTAAATTTCACCACATCCAGTGGAGTAAGGTTATCGTTTGTTTTGCCGCCAATTGTGCCTCTTATACCTGATATGCTTTTTATTAATGCCATTTGCTGCAATAATTTACGTGAAGGGCAAAGATAAGTAATACAGGACTGGTTCCAAAGCTGTAACTAACCGCCAGCCAAAGAAGATTTTTGAAAGGTAAATCAGCAGATAATGCAGTTAGTTAATAATAATTTGTTGAGGAGCATTTTTTAAGATCGGCAAGGTTTACTCTTTTTTTACAAAAACCAAACTGGCTCTGTCCGCAGAATAAATTTTAGAGAAAAATTCAGCCAACGCTACTGCTTCAGCCACAGGATAAAGGCCACTATTGCGCTGGAAATTTCTGATATATAAAATCTTTCCGTCACTGATTTTTATGATAGCATTGTAAGTCCCAAACTTAGTATCAACAGACATATTTGCAGGAATACTTTCGGGTGTGTAACCGGCAGGCAGTTTTATTTCAACCGAATCAATATCTGTAAATTCATAAGGGAGTTTTAAATCGAACTTTCTTTTGTCCGCATTGGTAAGTTTCAACTGTGATTTATTTAAAATATTGGGTGAAATAAATAATCTTTTGCCAGTAATGATGCAATAATTATTGGCTGTTAATTCCAGCTTTTCCGTCACTACCGGCAGTTGCCCCTTTTCACTTGCGTAATTAAAACTGGTAATATTGTAAGATGGAAGATTCAATTCTTCTTTTAAAATTTCTGCAATTTTTTCCTTGTTAACAGCATCCAGCATTCCCTGCAATTCATCCTGTTGTTGCGCCCGGTATTTTGTTTCAATACCGGCTGTAAGTTTTCCTTCTTCATTTACAGAAGCTATAATTTTTCTTGTCTGCAGGTTATCATTTTTCTGATAGTTGGGTGTACGCACCAATACACCACCATTTTCATCTACCAATAAGGCACACCGGTTACTGGTAAAGCCACTAAGATATCCCATGGGTAAAGTCTGGCTGGTACATTCAAGCCAGATGGTATCTTTAGGCTGCGGCACGCAAACAATGATATGGTTGAATTGGTTCGAAGGAAAATCACTGAGTAATGAATTTTTATTTTGCCCCGCTTTAATGAGTGTATAAAAAGATTTGATGCCCGCTTCTTTCAATAAAGAATACATATAATTACTGAGTGCTTTACAATCACCGTAAGCCTTTGTTGCTACGTATGCCGCATCAAAAGTTTGCCACCCGCCAATACCAAGCTGTATGCTGATATAACGGGTATTTTTTTGCAGGTATTCATACAAAATTTTTATTTTTTCCCGGGAGGAAGATACATTGTCTGTTAGCGCATGCACCTGTTGTTTGATGTTGGCAGGCAGTACATCCCTGCCGTTATTAAGCAGGTAAATAAATTTGCCGAATCCCTGCCAGTTACTCATATCACCTGTAAACTGCTGTATCTCAAAATTTGAGGGGGCCAAAAAAACGGCCGTTGTTATTTCGTACCATTCCGGTTGAAACCTTTCACTTTCAATTGCCGGCAACTTTTCAACGTTCCATTCATATTGCTGCGATTCCTTCAGGATTGTTTTTTGGGGCTCTTTTCCATAATTAAATGCTTTAAAGCGAAGTGTATAATCCGGGGGGAATTGCACCGTTAGTTTGCTTTTTTCTACTGAATAATTTTCATCTTCTACCGGCAACCAGCGGGGTAAATAAAAAACGCCCTTTAATTCAATTTCAGTTTGATACTCTACGGTATAAGGATACATTTTACAATTAAAATTGTGGTGTTTAATCCTGGCATCATCTGCCAGCGAGGATTCGGATGAACCAGTAAAATCCTGCACCTCACTTTTTTTAAGCGATTTTATTTTTTTACCATTTGCATCATACAAACTACCGTCAATACTTCGGATAGAAATAAACTGATCATAGTTTTCTGTTAAAGCAGCTGCTGCTTCACCACCCGCATTTAGTATAGTAACTGCATATTTATTGAATAAGACTGCCTTGCCGGGACCTTTAATTTCCACCTGGATTTCTTCCAATCTTTTTACCACATTGGCATGCGGCAAAAGTTCGGCAGGAATCAGTTTTACATCGTAATTATTTTGAGCAAACGCGGTAAAAAAGTAAGCGGAATTGAGCAGCATTGTTATAAGATACTTCTTCATGGCTATTTCTTTTTGAAAACAATTTGTTCAGCATGTTTTTTTACGATGTAATCAAAAAAGTTTCTGAGCGTGTCATAATCTTCCGGTGAAAACGTTGCTTTTTCTAACTTTATCCTGCTGCGCAGTAAAACCTCATTAGCTGATTTAGAAATAAGGTATTCAAAATAACCTTCGCCGTCATTTAAACTTACTTTTGCTGATTTCGGCATTTCATCCACTACATATCCTGCCGGAATTTCTATTTGAAAATTGTAGGTTTCGTCCATTTTATAAGGCATTTCTACCGGGTATCTTCTTTCAGCAGCAGTAAAAAAATTTTCTTTATAGCCTTCTTTTAACATGGGGTTAAAATAAATAATATTACTGCTGTTGTCGCCATCAACAGTGATGGTATGCGACATCGTCATCGATTTTTCACCATCGTTTTCATTCTCGTATTTGATTTCATCAATAGATAAATCCCCGCTGTAGGATTCTTTCAATTTCTTTTCAAATGCTTCTTTCCCATTATCAATAAACTTTTCCCGGATATTGCTTGATTCATAATATCCAAACATTGCATTGTACGTACCTGTCCATTTACCCGGTTTTTTTTCATCGTTAAAAAGCATCACGTTGGTAAACTTCGATTCCTTCATACTGTCTGCATAAAAATATACTGGATCTGCTGCTTTGCTAACTGTTCTGGCCGGACCGTTGAAACAATATTCGGGTAGTTTATTAAAACCGAGGTAAGGTTTGGATGCATCTAAAAAATAATTTTTACCATCTATTTCCAGTTTACATATAACATAATTAAACCGGTTAATCAGCGGATAAAATTCATTGGTCAGTCCGTTGGCCCGGGTACTTAAAATAACCGGACTGGCCTGCATATTTTCGTGGCGCAGCATGGCGGTTAATAGTAAATTAATGTCAGCAACAGAGCCACTTTTATTCTTAAAAACTTCTTTCATGCCTGCTGATAAATATATACCGTGATGTCCGTTACATTTAAAAGTATTTTTTACAAGGGTATATATTTTCCTGGCTTCTTCCATTGCACTGTTTGTACCTGCCCTGGCTATTTTCATATCATCCGTCAGTCATCCATTATCCTTATCCAACTTTTCTCCAAAGTCTTCATCTTTCAACAGCGATTCTGCCAGTCTGGCCCAGGTTCCCATAATATCTCTATGGACAGTATTGGGAAACTGTTGCCCCGACATTTGAAACTCAATTTTAGAAATATGATTATCTAGGGAAGTGGTAAACTTTTCTTCCTT
>NZ_JACMOO010000081.1 GCF_014377975.1 Ferruginibacter sp. | reverse complement strand
TAGGGTCAAAGTCGGGTGGAAAAGTAAGAATTCCATTGGGTGTAAATTCATCTGATTTCCAGCTAAAAGTTTCTTGTTTCCCTAACGGAATATTACGTACTTCAACATTTAAGTTAGTTAGTCTTTTCGGAGTGGATTCCGGAGTTTCCAATATGTATAACTCTTGCGGAGATTGAGGTGTACTGGCAATAAAAGCGATAGAATTATTTTTCCCTATGTTATATTCATACCAATATGCACCAGCGATGGTCAAATTAGTCAGGTTTAATTTCTTTGCAGTACCGGTAAGCGGTTGCATCCATAACGAGACAGTATTGAAGTCGTTTGCAGCTACAAAAATGGCTTTACTATCCGTACTCCATTCTGCCCGAAAAAAACAGCGGTCAAGTTTAGCCGTCAAATTAATTCCATTGCCCCCATTGAGTGAGGTAAGAAAAACATCAAAGCCATAACCAACATTTTCCAGATTGCGTTGATAGGCAATTGATTTGCCATCAGGCGAAAAAACAGGCTGCTTTTCTTTATGCATTGCATCTGGTGGTATTTGGGTGGTAGTGATTCTATTAATTTTCCCGGTGGCTACTTCAACGGTTTTAATCGTAAAAATTAGTTCACCGGAGTAAGGCGATTCATTACTTTGAAGCACAATATTTTTCCCATCAGGAGACCAGGAAAAGGAATTAGCAACTGCAGCAGGAACTGTCCAATTGCCAGCCGTAAGCCTTTTTGCTTCACCGCTATCGGCTGGAATAAGCCAGAGATGCGATGGATTTGGCCTGGCATTCAAAAACATACTATTGTATTTTATTTCAAAGCCATCATACCCTTTATCTATCTGTTTCTTATTTATTATTTCGTCTTGCTGTACAAAAGCAAACGCAGTACCATCAGGGCTCCAATCAAATTGCGTTACACCCATCGGAGAATTAGTAATTTTCTTTGCTTCCCCACCGTTCATTGATAATAAAAATAACTGAGCCTTATTGTTTGCATCGGCAGCTATGAACGCAACAGCATTACCCAATGGAGACCATCTTGGATAACTAACCAATGTCCTTTCATAAGTTAACTGTTGGGTAGCTCCGCTCACAACATCTACTTTATAAATAAATGATTTGTTTTTATTGGTTGTTGTATCAGGCTTTGAAACGACTACCAAAATCGATTTGCCGTCAGGTGAAATTTGAGGGTCGGTTAAAGTATAGAGTTTATCCATATCTGTTAATTCAAATTTCTTTTGTGCTAATAACTGAAAAGAAAATACATGTATCAATGCGATAAATAGGACGATTGTTTTTTTATTTTTCATTTTAAAAATTTGTTTTATTGCTTAAAAAATTAGAGAAAATATTGAGGAGTTTATTACTTTTTAAACTTTCCATAAACCGCTTGTCCTGCAAAAACATTATTAACTGTTTTGCCATTTCTTAAAACAACCACACCATTCACAATTACATATTCAATGCCTTCGGAAAACGCAGGACCATTTTCAAAAGTTCCTTTGTCAATTATTGTATTGGGGTTAAAAATGGTAATATCAGCATCAGCCCCAATTTGTATCCTGCCTTTGAACCTCATCATTGGTGCAATATTTTCCAGTCTTTTAGCTGGCAACAAAGTCATTTTTTCAATAGCGGTCATAAGGTCAATTACTTTTTCTTCTCTTACATATTTGCCTAAAACTCTCGAGAACGTTCCCCCAGTTCTTGGATGTGCTAGCTTTGAATATGGCATTCCATCTGATGCAATCATAACACCCGGTTCAGCAATACCAGTGTTTATCCATTCAGGTTTCATCATGTGTATAATTACTGTTCCTCCTGTCTTTCGATAGGCATCAAATGTTTGTTTAGTAAGACGTTCTCCAGTCTCAACCCATTGTAAATCGCCATAACTGATGCCCAATCTGTCTTGCCATCCATCGGAGAACATTGCACTTTCCAAACTCGTTGAAGCTGCGGTATAAGAATAGAGTTCTGTTGTAATATCTATCCCTCTTTTTTGTGCTGCATTTACCATGTCTAAACCAAGCTGAATATTACCCAATGCCATACTGTTAATATGAACAATATGCAGCGGTGCCTTTGTGAGTGCAGCATCAGCTATTACTTCCTGAATTGAAATAATATCGGGATTTCGTACGTGAGTGAAAACAAGTACATTCAATTCGCCAGCTAACTGAAACAGCTTGTACAATTCTGTTGGATTTGATTTAGGCAAGTAACCGATTGGAACTCCGATACCAATTCCACCTTCGCTCAAAGAAGATTTAATATTTTCAAGTGTTTTATTCATTTCTTCCGCTGTAATTTGCTCTGCAGCCGCAGGTAGAATGATACTATTGCGCTTTTCAATTGATGATTCTCCTTTTATACTTGTTTCAAAAAATTTGCTTACAGCAGCTTTGTATTTGTCTATTGCTTTAAATCGTTCGTAAGGCCAGCACACACTTGCACCATAGTTTATTAATGCCTTTGACTTTCTTGTTGCATACCATTCTTTAAGGTTCTCAATTCCCCATTCCAATTCCAGTGCAGTAGTAAGTCCATCATGCAATTGATATTCTTGCTCAATGTTGGTTC
>NZ_JACMOO010000080.1 GCF_014377975.1 Ferruginibacter sp. | reverse complement strand
CTTTTATCCAGCTCCATTGATCCTGCAACATATCTTTTAGCAACTGTTGATAACGATGTTGTTTTTCTGAATTGCTACCCCATTGGATGGTTACCTGCTGATCAAAAATTATTTCTGTAAACCTTCCCATAACTTTTTTACCGGAAGTTTCTGCAGGATGTTTTACAATGGTACATGGCCCGATTAAATCCTGCAATGCCTTTAGTTGTTCATTTGTAAACAGCCCATGCAACTTCATGCTGACGGGTACCCACTCGTACAACGTGATTTCACCCCTTTCAAAAAGCAACCGCATTTCTTGCCGGTCTAATATTTTGGGCTGATCGAATCCATGATAAAAATTTACGGTGCCTGCCTCATATAATACGGTGGCCTGCACCCTGTCATAAATAATACTGTTATTACTTTTGCGCTTTTGCTCCACAGCATTAATCACTTTGCCATTACCCAGCCACCCGGAAAACATATCAAAAAAATGAACGCCATGCTCAATGAATATGCCACCACTTTTTGTTTCGTCCCAAAACCAATGTTGTTCATGCAGATTTTCATCACTGGCATAATTCTCAAAAAAACCATGTAAAAAATTTCCCATCATTTTCTGCTGTATAATTTTTTGTACCATTGTGTACAAAGGATTGTATCGCTGCATCAGGTTGACCACATACAATAATTGAAACTGATTTGCCAACGCTTGTAATATTTTTACCTCTGCTGTTTTAAGGGCTGCTGGTTTTTCACAAATTACATGCTTACCGGCGAGCAATGCATTTTTTGATATTTCAAAATGCAGGAACGGCGGTGTTGCGATGTACAGCAGGTCGATAGTATCGTCTGCCAACAAATCCATGTAAACAGGATGATATCTTGCCTTTAATTCGTCTGCAAGTTTATTACCAGCCATTTCATTTACATCCGCTACAGCAATAATTTTTACACCTTTAATGGTTAAAAAAACAGCTGCCGCAAAAGCCGCAAAATTTCCTGCACCAATAATTCCGATTGATAAACTCTCTCCACTTCCCTTCTCCAAATTAGCAGCAACTTTTTGGCCGGGGAATAATTGATTCACTGTTTCACCAGAACTGTTGTCTGTATTTAAAAAACTATACAATTTATTTGGGATGAAAGTATTCAACTGAAAAAATTTAAAGATTTAAAATGCTATTTGGTTTCTTTTCCTAATAATACATTGACTGTAGCAGCAGCAGCTTCTATGGCGCTTTCAGGCGATTTTTTTCCATAGATAACACAGGCCTCATATTCCTGCGAAATAATATCCAGCACTTCTACAATTACTTCGCAATTATCCACGCCTTTAACAAAAGGAATTTCTTTTGCAAAGGGCATCATCATCGGGTTTCTTTTAAAATAGTCTGCATAAAAAATATCTGTATCAAGCATTTTTCTACGGGGCAGTTGCCCGGTTATTTCCAGCAATTGTAAATCACCTTTTTTATTTACCAATGTCTTTACAAAATCCCAGGCAGCCTGTGGATTAGCCGTGCTGTTAAACAGCACAATATTTTTTGGATCTGCATACGTAAACACCGGACCGGTATGATCATCGGGCACGATGGGCGGAAAATAATCAAATTCAAAATTCCTGTTTGGTATATTATTAAGGTAAGAAATTTCCCAGGGACCAGTCCATTTAGTGGCAATGGTTTGTATCACAAAAGGGTCGCTGGAAGCAGCTGTATTTTCTCTTGAAAAATAATCGTTACTATAGAGTTTCTGCAGAAAACGAAACACTTCTACGGCATATTT
>NZ_JACMOO010000430.1 GCF_014377975.1 Ferruginibacter sp. | reverse complement strand
TGTAAGCAAGGCTATCAGTAGGGCAAACAAACCAGCAACTGCAAACATCCACCAGGCAATATCAATGCGGTAAGCGAAATTTTGTATCCATTTATTCATAGCAAAATATGCAATCGGTGATGCGATCAAAATGGCTATGCAAACCAGTATTACAAAATCTTTTGATAGCAGTTTTGTAATGCCTGCAACGGTAGCTCCCAATACTTTTCTTACACCAATTTCTTTGGTTCGTTGCGTTGCTTCAAAGGCAGCCAGACTAAACAATCCCAGCGCCGAAATAACAATGGCAATTACTGCAAACACAATCATTAGAAAAGAGGTCTGCTGGTCTTGCTTGTAAAGATTATTAAAGGTGTCATCTAAAAAATTATATTCCAGCGGGCTATCACTCACATATTTTTTCCAGACCTTGCTGATACTACTCAATCCCACTGTTGCTTTTTCACCCGCAATTCTTACACTAAAAAAGTTTCTCCATGTAGCGTTGTTGAATACCACCACGGGGCCACTCTTTTCATGCAGGCTCTTATAAGCAAAATCATTTACCACACCAATCACCCGACCGGTATCTCCTTTAAAAACAAACCAGGCTCCTGTTGTTGGCACTGGCAGTTTAAAATCTTTCACGGCTGTTTCATTCAATATAAAACCATGTGCCCCGTTATTATTGCTTTCGCCAAACCATTCGCCTTCTTTCATTTTAAGTTGCATGGTCTTTTCAAAATCTATGTCGGCAGAAAGTTGTGTGATCCTGGGATTGTAACTGGTATCACGCCCTTTCCAATCGGCACATTCAGTACACACGCTGCCTAGGTTTACCAGTGGCTGGTTGGAAGTAGCAACCTTTTCGATACTGCTTTCAGCAAGGAGCTCATGCTTCATGGCCATCATCACCGATTCCCGTTTTCCCCTTTCGATCGTTGACGGTAATGCAAACGACAAGGTCTGTGACCGATTGTAACCAGGGTTTTTATACTGTATGTATTGAAGCTGACTGTAAATAACAATGGTGCTTCCAATGAGTATAACAGAAACCGTAAATTGTAATACTACCAGTCCTTTGCGGAAAGAACTGTCTTTTACTTTCAGTACTATGTTGCCACGAAATACATTCAATGGCTTAAAGGAAGAGAGCAGCAAAGCAGGATAAATACTGTTGAGCACCAGGGCCGCCAATAATGTACACCCCAATACTTTCCATACATTCAGCGATGTCAGTGGCAGGTAAAATGATTTTTCTGTTAACTGGTTAAACACTGGCAGACAAAATTTTATAAGCATCAGTGTTGCTACTAATGACAGCAGACTGATCAATAAAGACTCCGTAATAAATTGCAGAAAAAGATGTGACCGGTCAGCACCATTTATTTTTCGTACACTTACTTCCCTGGCCCGCAGGCTGGCTCTTGCTGTGGTGAGGTTTACATAATTGATGCACGCAATCAGCAACAACAAAAAACCAAGTATAGAAAAAACATACACTGTATTTCGGTTGCCGTGTATAAAAGTAGAGTTGTCTATTTCTGTTTCAAAGTGCATGTCTTTTAAGGAGATCATGGATATCGGAGCAGCGTCCCCTTTACTTTTGGAGGCTATTACGTCCGTTATCTTTTTTTCTACCACGACGGGCTTACTGCCAGTAGTGGTTTTTACAAAAGTGATGTAGTTGGCATTGTTCCATTGCTGGTCGTTTTCACGTATTTGCGGATTGGTAAGCAGGGCACTGATGGGTATAAAAGAAGTATATTGAAAACTTGAATTGGTAGGCGCATCTGCCACCACTCCCCTTACCTCGTAATTCACTGAATCAACTCGGATCATTTGTCCCACGGCAGCGGCAGTACCAAAATATTTTTTTGCTTCTGCACTTGTTAATATGATGCTGAAAGGATTGGCATCAAAAGCAGCAGCATTACCCTCTTTAAAATCGTACCTAAAAATATTAAACCAGGCCTCATCTACATAAGCACAACCTTTACTGTAAAACAGGTTGCCTTTAATGGTAAAGACCGGCCAGTGGCTGGTGTACAAACGGGCGGCATTTGTAATTTCCGGCACTTCTTTTTTTATGGCATCTGCCAGTAAAAGCGGGGTGCTCTCCCAAACCCAACCTTGCGAAGGAAGCCTTGTTGTGAGGCGATAAATACTGCTTTGATCTTTGTGGTAATCATCAAAATGTATTTCGTTTTGTACCCACAGCAGTATAAATACCGCAGCTGTCATTCCCACCGATAAACCAAGGATATTGATGGCAGTAGTGCCTTTGTTTTTCAATAAACTCCGCCACGCAATTTTAAAATAGTTTTTTATCATGGTTTAGCCGTTTAGATGTTATGTTTCCTTGTTAATGTGATAACTTCTTTTATGTAGGTTTTGCATTATCAATTAAAAAATTATCCATTACCTAGTCTGCTTTTAAACTCTTCACCGGGTTCATCAATGCCGCTTTTATTGATTGAAAACTTACCGTTAGCATCGTCAGTAAAATAGCAGCGAATGCAGCAAGAATAAATACCCACCAACTAATGGATATGCGGTATGCAAAACCCTGGAGCCATTTATTCATTCCCCACCATGCTAATGGAAATGCAAGGATGCAGGCAATGCCAACAAGTTTTAAAAATTCCTTCGACAGCATATTTGTTACCTGCGTTACCGTTGCACCAAGCACTTTGCGTATACCAATTTCTTTGGTGCGTTGCTCTGCTGTGTAGGTTGCCAAGCCAAATAAACCAAGGCAAGCAACAAATATGGTAAGCAGGGCAAATATGTTGAGGATACGTCCGGTTTTTTGTTCTGTCAAATAAGTTTTATTGTACAGCTCATCCATAAATGCATATTCAAATGGTTCATCTACCTGTAGCTTTTGCCATTGCTGTTTCATTGAGCTCAGTAAGCCAGCAACGTCTGCCGTTTTTGTTTTTACAATCAATCCCCACTCCGGTTTTAGCACCATTAGCAAAGGAGTAATCGCTTCATGCAACGAACGAAAATGAAAATCTTTTACAACACCAATTACATGGTAAGAAACTTTAGTTCCATCATTTCCTTGCATCCATATTAAATGGCTACCCACTCCATTACCTGCAAGGGCAAAGGCTTTGGCAGCGGCTTCATTAATGATGACTGCAGAAGAATCTGTAGCAAAAGCTGGCGAAAAATTTCTACCTCCTGCCATTTCTATTCCTAATGTAGGTATGTATTGTTCATCAACATCATACCGAAGTGTTTTCATTACCTGGTTTTCTTTTCCCTCAGGATAAACCATGGAGTTATTATTATTTGTTGGCCCGGCAGGCTTATAACCGGATGTAGTAACGTTTACAACCCTGGAATCTTTCAACAATTCTTCTTTAAAAAATTGTTCATTTTTACCCAATGCCCATGAGTTAGACAACACCAGCAATTGTTCCTTATTATAACCCAGTTTTTTTTGTTGGATATATTTCATTTGCTGGTAAATAACAATGGTACCAACAATTAAACTGATGGAAATAAAGAATTGAAAAATTACCAGTCCACTTCGCAATCCCAAACTTTTTGTACTTGCGCTTAACCTGCCTTTAAGCGTTGCGATCGGGTTAAATGAAGAGAGAAAAAACGCAGGATAAATACCCGCCAACACCCCAACCAACAAACCGAGTGCAACAAATAATAACAATGGCTGAAGGCTAAATCCTATACTTAAATTTTTGCCAGATAGATCATTAAATACCGGCAATACCAATTGAACAAAAGCAAATGAAATTAATAAAGCTATAAAAGTTAAGAGGACAGACTCCGTTAAAAATTGTTTTACCAATTCAAATTTTCCGGAACCCATTACTTTTCTTACCCCCACTTCTTTAGCCCTTTTAGAAGCACTTGCAGTAGAGAGGTTGATGAAGTTGATGCAGGCTATCAGCAACATAAAAATAGCCACGGCACCAAAAATGTACACATACTTTATATCACCACCAGGTTCCATTTCATAACTACTGTTTGAATGAAGATGAATATCCTTTAATGGCTGCAATGCAAAGCCTAGTGAATTTCCTTTGGTTCTAAATTGCGCTAAGCTCATGCCCATCGCCTTTAATATCTGCGGGCCCATATATTTCTCTACCATATTCGGCAGTTTGGCTTCTAATTTTTTATAATTATATCCATCGGGTAATACCAGGTAAGTAAAAAAATTAGACGTCATCCAGCTATCTGATTTTGCTTCACTATGGCCAGCCATAGCGCCAAACATATCAAAATGAAAATGTGCATTGGCAGGTATTTTATCAATTATGCCAGTTACTTTATACAACTCACTCTTGTTATTAAAATCCAGCGTTTTACCAATCGGGTCTTCGTTACCAAAATATTTTTTTGCAAAATCGTTTGTAATAACAAGGGTGTTTGGTTGCTGTAATGCCGTTGCAGGATCACCCTTTAAAAAGTGAATGGTAAACACACTAAAAAAATTGGCATCTACAAAAGCAAATTCACCATCGTTAAATTTTTTATCGCCGTAAGTAACTTTAGGCCTTCCTGCTACATGTAACCTTGTAGCCTCCTGCACTTCCGGATAATCATTTTTTAAGGCCTGTGCTGTTGGTGGCATTACCGTGGCTTCATTTATTTTACCTCCGTTAATATTCGATTGAAAAAGCACCCTCACAATCCTGTTTGCTTTTACATTAAACCGGTCGTATCTCAATTCATCCTGCACAAAAAGCATAATGATAAAACATACGGATATGCCAATGGATAAACCCAATAAATTGATGATAGAAAATGCTTTGTTTTTTAGCATATTTCTCCACGCTGTTTTAAAATAATTTTTTATCATGATATTTTTAATCTGCTTTTAAACTTTTTACGGGGTTGGCTACTGCGGCTTTTATAGTCTGAAAACTTACCGTTACCAATACTACAAACAAGGCCACAACAGCAGCCACTAAAAACACCCACCATTGAATGTTTACCCGATAGGCAAAATCCTTTAACCAGTTGTGCATAGAATACCAAGCAACCGGGAACGCTATGAGTGCCGCAATGGCTACAAGTATCAAAAACTCTTTAGACAATAGCACTACTATGCCGCTGGTATCTGCACCCAGTACTTTGCGCACACCAATCTCTTTAATGCGTTGCGAAATGGTAAATGCAGACAAACCCAGCAAACCAAGACTGGCAATAAAAATGGCAATGCAGGCGAAGGTGGTAAAGAGGGTGCCTTGTCTTTGTTCAGATTCATATAACCTATCAAAATTTTCATCCAGAAAATGATATTCAAAAGGAATATCAGGGATAAATTTTTTCCAGGTGCTTTCAAGATATGCCAGCGATTTGGTAGTATTACTGCCCGAGAATTTTACAGACAGGTTGTTGAAATAAGCTGGCGGATACATTACCAGTACCATTGGTGCAATCAACTGGTGCATACTTTCAAAATGAAAATCTTTCATCACCCCAATCACATGGCCTGAAACAGTGCCATATTTAAAATCTTTGCCAACCGCATTTATTGTGTTCCAGCCAAGGGCCTTTACAGCAGTTTCATTTAAAATATAATTCGATGTATCGGTGCCATAGTCTTTTGAAAAATTTCTTCCGGCAGCCATTGTTATCCCATAAGTGGGCACAAAATTATAATCAACCGAAACATATTTGATAGCGGTGACAGACGGAATTGTTGAATCTCCGGACAATGTTGCTGCAACTGTATAATCCAGCAATCTGCCGGTGGGTATTCTCGAGG
>NZ_JACMOO010000429.1 GCF_014377975.1 Ferruginibacter sp. | reverse complement strand
ATTCCTTTTACAATCGCATCGGCTCTTTTGCCATGGTGATTTATTTTTTCTTCGTTTGCAATTACATCATTGGCAATTTCTTTAGCATCAGTAATATTACCTTTTTCCATTTCATCCTTCATCTCTGCCAGCAATTCTTTATTTACTTCCGAAAAGTTATTCACAAAGTTTAAAGGGTTTTGAATTTCATGAGCAATACCGGCGGTCAACTCTCCAAGAGAAGCCATTTTTTCGGATTGAATTAATTGGGACTGAGTCAATTTTAATTCCTGTAAGGTGCTTTCTACTTTTAGTTTTTGCTGTGTGAGAGAAAAATTTGTTTTCTGCTTCTGCCTGTTGTTACGGTACAAAACAAAGGCTACAGCAAAAAGGATAAAAAGGCCGCCAAATAATATATTAAATTTGAATTGAGTTTGCGCCTCCTCCTTTGCATCTTGTAACTCTTGCTGGCGCATCGTTTCATCAAAACCGAGTCCCTGTATTGCATTTTGTTTTTCCCGGCTAAACAAACTGTCCTTTACAGTCATGGATAAGTTCTGGTACACAAAAGCGCTGTCAACATTGTGTGTAGCCATATAATAGGCGATTAAAAAATTACTGGCATCTATTGCGGTGATGGTAAAGCCTACTTTTTGTGTAAATACCAATGACAGCTTTGCATAATACAAGCTGGAATCTAATGACCCCGCTTTTTGAAAAACTCTGGCCATACCAAGATAGACTTCCGAAATAGCTTCAGGATCATTTTGTTCTAAAAGAAAAGGAATACTTAACCGGTACTTGCTCATGGCAAGCCCGGGCTGCCCCATTTTTAAATAAATATTACCAAGATTTGCTAAAGCTATTCCCGTTGGATAATTATTCTTTTGTTGTACTAACAAATCATATGCAAGGTTAGTATAGATTAAAGCAGAATCGAGCATATTTAATTTTTCATAACTGTTTCCCAGATTTGATGTAATAACTCCAACATTTCGTAGATCGTTAATTGATTTAAAAATGACAAGTGCTTTTAATAAATAATCAATAGCCCGGCGATAATCGCCCATGAAAAAATAATTATTGGATATGCTCCCTAGAATACTTGCAATGGCTCTTTGATCCTGAGTAGTTTCTGCAATTTTAAGTGCTTTCAGGTGAAGTTGCAATCCTTTGAGATAATTACCTGTGGTAGAAAACACATTTCCACTCTGATTCATGCTTATGGCTTCTCCTTTTGCAAAGCCTATTTTATTTGAAAGCGAAAGGCCTTGCTGTGCCAGCAACAGTGCTGTATCAGGTTTGGAGTACATATAACTTTTGCTTAATTGATAAAGCTGCATTACCCGGCCGGTATCTTGTTTTTCAATTTGCAATAACTTTTTCAAGCTATCAATAGAATTGCTTTGTGCCTTGCAAAAAGGAGAAACTAATAAAAGTAAAAATATTTTAAGAACTCTTTTCATACTTTGTCAATTTGTTGGTAATTGAATAATAAATGTTGTTCCTTCACCTTCCTTTGTTTCCACCTTCAGCTCACCGCCATGCGCTTTTAAAATATCATACGCTAATGATAATCCAAGTCCTGTTCCTTGTCCTGTTGGTTTTGTAGTAAAGAACGGTTGAAATATTTTATCTAATATCTTTTGAGGGATGCCATTGCCGTTGTCTTGTACTGAAATTAAAACTTTATCAGCAAGTTTTTTTGTGCTAACTGTAACAGTGGGTTCGTAACCTTCGCCGAGTTGCTTTTTCTTTTCATCAACTGCATAAAATGCATTCGTAATTAAATTCAAAATCACCCTGCCAATATCCTGCGGAATGATGTTGATGTTACCAATCGTTTCATCAAAATCAGTTTTCATCGTTGCATTAAATGATTTGTCTTTTGCACGCAATCCATGATAAGCTAATCGTAAATATTCATCAGCAAGTTTATTGATATCGGTTGGTTCTTTTACACCGCTGCTGCTGCGGCTGTGTTGCAGCATTCCTTTTACGATTGCATCAGCACGTTTGCCATGATAATTTATTTTTTCTGAGTTATCTATCACATCATTGGCAAGAGCTTTTACCTCTTCAATATTTCCCTTGACGGCTTCTTCTTTTAATTCAGAAAGCAATTCTTTATTCACCTCAGAAAAATTATTTACAAAATTTAACGGGTTTTGAATTTCATGTGCAATGCCGGCGGTGAGTTCACCCAGTGATGCCATTTTTTCACACAGGATAAGCTGGGATTGCGTGGATTTGAGGTTTTCTAAAGCAGTGTTGAGTTCTTTAGTTCT
>NZ_JACMOO010000079.1 GCF_014377975.1 Ferruginibacter sp. | reverse complement strand
TCTGTAAAATAAATACCACCCTTTGCATCCACCCACAAGTCGTTTGGGCCATTCAATCTGTGGCCCTGGAAATCTTTGAGCAAGACAGTAATTTTTTTCTTTTTACTGATCAACCATAGCTGGTCTTTTTCATCGGCACAGGCAATAATATTTCCTTTATGATCAAAATACAAACCATTGGACCGTCCCGTTTTTTGCATAAACAAAGATAACTTTCCGCTGATATCATACTTCCAGATTCTATCATTTGGCTGATCGGTAAAATAGATATTGCCTTGCTTGTCAACAGCAGGGCCTTCGGCAAAAGCAAATTGTTTAGAAACCAGTTGCAAAGTAGCTCCCGGCGCAATTACTTTTATTGAATCCAACAACTGATGATTATTTTGTGCTGCCGCTTTAAAATTGGAACAACACAAATTGATTACACAAACAAACAGCATAGTTCTAAACTGGTACATATCAAATTTATTTTAAACAATCAATAATTAGGAAAATATTAAATCAATAGGTTGCTTACAAAAATATTATTTAATGGTTAGCCGCATTAAAGAGAAGCATGCGAATTATTTTTGACGGGATTATCGTAAAAGCAAAAAAATCGACTATCTCTTATAGCCAGCCAAATTACACCAGTTTTTTATCATGAAATCTGCATTGGTGTTTACTTTAACTTCACGTATGGCAAAACCCAAATAGTTGTAGCTGTTTTAGTTGCCGAAGGTATACAATGCGACCTTGATAACAATTGCAATCCATCCTCTTCTTCTGTAAATTTCATGTATTGTTTATTCTGTTATAATTAGTTAATCAATACTGAATTGCGAATTATTCTTTAAAAGAAACCGTTATCTTTTTTTCTACCTGGTTGCGGATGATGGTGCATGGTGCATTACCCATCCATTTTATGGTTTGATAGGTTTGTAATAAATCGCTGATATTGTTAATCATTTTATCATCGATCATTACAATGACATCCCCTTTTTGCAAATCACTTTTTGTTGCCAGCGTATGTACAGGCAGCTCCACCAGCATAGCGCCGTTATTATCGTGAAGTCCTGCTGCAGACCGTTCACCCAGTGTTTCAATATTTTTAAATTGTGCGCCCAGCCATTCAACTGTATGCACTTTTCCGGATGAAACATCAGTAAACAATGGCTTTACCAGTGGTGATGCAGCATTCTTTTTTAATGCAGGAAGTGTAACACCCACATGGCTGTCAAAATTTTTAAAACCCATTTCCAATACCGCAGCGCCCGGTTTTATTGTGTAATTACCTTGTTGTTCATTTACAAACTGCGCATTACCTGAACGGCTATTTTTATCAAGGTTCAACTGCTGCGCTTTCTGCAATCCTTCGTTGGTAAGAAAAAAATTAGCATCAATTTCTTTACCCCAACTGTTCATTAATATTGGCGCATAGGGAGTGCTTACAATATTATTCTTAAAAATATCCCCGCTATTTTTTAACCATACATGCGGATGAAATGTATTGTTGATTATAATATTATTGGTTATTGTACGATGGTATCCTTCCCTTAATTTTAACCCGCCGTTTAAACAAATATTATTATAGATCAGGTAATTGCTGCTGCCATCATCCAGATCAATATCCCAGCCATGATCGCACTGAAAACGGTTGTTGCGAAGGGTAATTGGATCAATTACATCCAGTAATTCTATCCCCGGTCTTGCAGCAAAAATACTATCGATTAACGAACGATCGGGACTCCAGAACCTATCACGCCCCCAGGAATTAAAAGCGCCATGGTCACCAGTTTCCAGGACCGTATTGAACACATCGTTGTATTCAATTACATGACCGCCCCAGCAACCATCGCCAATATTTATGCCTGCCCTTGGTGTATTGTAAATAGTATTGTAGCTAACGGTGATGTGCGCCGACATGTCAATAGCAACACCTGCTACCTGCTTTTCAATTGTGCCGATGTGCTGAATCAAATTATCCTGCACCAAACAGTATTGAGGATAATCCGTTGATTTTGGTCCTGGCGCATAATCCATTTTACTCCAGGGTATAGATAAGTCATACTGGAAAGCCGGTGACCGAACTGCCATGGGGTTGCCAACAAAAACAACCGCACTGGCACCGATATCATAAATATTATTGCCTTGTATGGTGTCATTTTTATTGTAGTCGCTTAGTAAAAGGGCGTTTCCACCAAGACTGCAAAAAGTACAGTTGCTAATTCGAATATCTGCTGTGCCCTTCAGCAAAATTGCACCACCACGGTAAATTGTCCAGTCGCTGCGAAGCAAGGGTTCTTTGGTTTGCATAAAACTACGGCTGGTGGCAGTGAAAGTAATATGTTGGATTTCAATATTTTTTACCGTCTGATGTGCATCGCCGATGATGTGGAGTAAATCTGTTAAATGGCTTACTTCAAATTGTGCATGCTCAATCGGTTGGTTTTTGGGTGGATAGAGATATAAAATTTGTGCTTTGATATCATACCACCATTCGCCCGGAGCATCCAGTTCTTCAAAAATATTTTCTACAAAACGATATTGGGGATGCATGGGTGCAGGGCGGTTATTTTGCCAGCCACCTTCGTAACTCAATTTTCCTTCGTTGGTTTTACCGGTAATCAAATAATGAAAATCACCCCATTCTCCATTGTGCAAAGCATGTATATAACCTCCGTTTGGGTTACGCCAGTTAGCAACTTTTTCATTGCTGATTGCATTGGCAGCTGTGCCATTAAATACCCTTGCTGTTGAATCATAGTTTGGGTAACGGGCCATTGGCAGGTTGACTCCATTCATCAATAACCTGTCGGGTTTTTCAGTTAATGCGACGTGTGATTTTAAGATGCTATTTTTATAAGGCTGCCATTTCGGGGAAATCTTTTCGGCACCGCTTATGGTAACCTTTTCCTTTTTATAACTACGGATAACAAGCGAATTTAAGTGATAATTTTCCGAGGTTATTTCGATGGTTTTATTTAAAGTATATACTCCTTCCCTAAATTGAATTATTACATCTTTACCAGTTTGCATCAATGCTTTGGCTATCGCCATCTCGGGTGATTTAAATGGCATTGAAAGTGTTCCTGCATTTTTATCGCTGCCAGTTAAAGCCACATACAATTTTATTTGTCCATTGCAATGGAAAATAAGCTGTACAAAGATTATCACTAAAAATTTTCTTTTTGTCATAAAAAAAATTGGCTTTCCCCTGTTACCATTTTGATTTTTCTTTTATTTTACCCACCATGTATAAGTTTTTGGGGGGGTATCTTAAATTGTTGCATTACTTGTAAGACTGTGGGCGGTGAGGACACCGCCCACGGCTGACTGCCTTGGCTGCTGTGCCCACCAGCCAGCGATAATTCGAAATACAACCGTTTTTTGTGCGTAGTTTTTAAGACATTTAACTACTTTCCAATACTGCGTTTAAGCATAACTTCTATAATACTTTTTTACAGTTTGCCTGCTGCTTTGCGTATTTTACTTTTCACTAATCGGTACTATGGAATAAACTTTTCCTTTTTCGGTGTTGAATGAAAGCACATACCCATTGGTATCAGCAATTGGCATTGCAGTAACACCTTTAATAGTTATTGGAATTGCTGTTCTTATTTTACAAATCCCTCCAGCCATTGAGCTAATAACAGCACCGGTTAAAACATGATTTTTCCAGCTCATAGACACTTTAAAATCACCTCTTGCTTTTAGGCCTTTAATACTTCCCTGCTGCCATGCATCGGGCAATGCGGGCAAAAGGTGTAACTCTTCCAAATGACTTTGCAGCAACATCTCGCACATGCCGGATATGCCACCAAAATTTCCATCTATCTGGAAAGGCGGATGGGCATCGAAAAGATTCACATAAGAACCGCCACCGTTTTCATAGTTGGTACCGGTTTGCCCTGTTAAGTGCAACAGGCTGCCAATCATTTTGTATGCATGATTGCCATCCAGCAAACGGGCCCAGAAATTAATTTTCCAGGCAAGGCTCCAGCCAGTACCAGCATCGCCTCTCAGCTCCAGTGTTTTTTTTGCTGCTTTCGCTAAACCGGGTGTTAATTCTGGTGATATCTGGCTGCCGGGATATAAACCAAACAGGTGTGAAACGTGCCGGTGGTGCGGGTCTACATCTTCCCAGTCTTTATACCACTCCTGCAAATTTCCTTTTTTACCAATGTGGAATGGGTACAGCTTTTCTTTTTTTGCTATGAGCAGGTTACGAAAATCTGCATCTTCATTCAGCTCTTTTGAAGCATCAATCAGATTGGTAAACAAGTCGCGGATGATAGACATATCCATGGTGGTTGCAATGGAGGCTGCACCTTCTTTTCCCTTGTCGTCGATAAAACTATTTTCAGGCGAAAAAGAGGGAGCAGTTACAAGAAAGCCGTCTTTATCTTCTACTAAAAAATCAAGGCAAAATTCAGCTGCTCCTTTCATTAAAGGATACGCTTTTTCTTTCAGGAATTTTTTATCTTTTGTAAATGCATAATGTGTCCACAAGTGTTGCGACAACCAGGGCGACCCCATCGTCCAGTTGGCCCACATCGGGTCGCCCTGACCGATATCGCCAACAGGATTCGTAAGTGCCCAGATGTCACTGTTATGGTGCAGGGCCCAGCCACTGGCGTGATAAAATTCTTTGGCAGTAACCTTTCCGTTGGTAGCCACATTTTTAATAAAATCCATTAAGGGTAAATGCATCTCAGAAAGATTGGCAACCTCTGCCGGCCAATAATTCATTTGCACATTGATGTTGGTGGTATAGTTGCTGCTCCATGGCGGCTGCAATTCTTTGTTCCAGATGCCTTGTAAATTAGCTGGCACACCCGGCGTGCGGGAACAGCTAATGAGCAGGTAGCGGCCATACTGAAAATACAATGTTTCAAAAGAAGGGTCTTTGGCGCCCTCTGTATAACCCAGCAAGCGTTTATCTGTTGGCAACCCCGCATTTTTATTTACAGCAGGGGGTTTTAATTGAAAAGAAACCCGGTTAAAAAAATGATGGTAATCTGCCAGGTGGGCAGCAAGTAAGGAGTACCAATTTTTTCTCGCTGCTGCATTTAAAAAATTTGTGGCAATTTTATCTTCATCTTTTCCTTCCGAATCAGGACATTTATCAAAGCCATTAAAGCTGGTAGCAGCAGAAAGAAGGATTAATGCATCGGTGCCATTTTTTATGGTAATTCCTTTTTCATCGGTTGTTATGGTGGCTCCTTTGCTGATGGCTTTCACCCGCCACTCAAAACGCATGCCCCTGCAACCTTTGGGATCGATTTCATCAATGGCATTTTCGGTGCTTACATACACAGGCTGAATATGCGACGGCGCTTTTCCCCTCATGGCAATTTCATTGTTGCTGATGATTGATTGCTGGTACTTGAGCAATCCCCTGGTGCCGATGGTAAAATTAAGCTGACCAGGTTTACTGGCACTAATGTGAATAGAGATTACCTGGTCTGCCGCCGAGCTGATGATCTGTCTTGTAAACAAAACACCATCCGCTGTAAAACGGGTGGTAGCGATTGCATCGCTGATATTGAGGTCGCGGTAATACCCAGTGATGCTGCTATCTTTCAATTGCTGATGAATCAATAAATCGCCGAGCGGGAGGTAAGACTCTGAATAATAGCCCTGCATGCCCTTGGCAAATTCATAGGCGCTATCATAATGTTCGCCGTTAAAAAGCGCTTTTCTTGCCTTCAATAAATTTTCGTAAGCCCCAGGATTAACATTGGTTCTAACCGGGCCGCCCGTCCATAAAGTTGCTTCGTTTAATTGAATCAACTCATTGGAAGCCCCGCCATATACCATGGCGCCAAGCCGGCCATTACCAATGGGTAAGGCTTCTGTCCACACTTTGGCGGGTTGCTGATACCATAATTTTTGACCTGGCTGAGCCATTAATCCTTCAACAGCAGCCAGCAATACAATGCAGCTAACAAGCAATCGTTTTGTCATTTGTTTTTTGTTTTTATAATATACTATTTATAAGTGCAGAACCTAATCGTTCATAAAGCTTCTCCGCTCTGCCGCTCATTTCGATTCGTGTGGACACGAACCGAGGCGGAGGGTGCAGAACCTAATCGTTCATAAAGCTTCTCCGCTTTGCCGCTCATTTCAATTCGTGTGGATACGAACCAAGGCGGAGGAGGATATTTGAGTTAACTAAAACATTATCCGTAATCCGTCTAAAAATCGGAACAGGCTGTCAGCGGTTGTGTAGGTTTCTGCAAATAAAGTTTCTGCTACAACCGCCGTCAGGGTTTGTAACCGCTAACGGGATTGCTCCATCAATCAACTTTAATAGTGTTCAGCATACATCAAAAAAATAGTATCTCTTCAATTAAAATTATCAGTTCAAAAAATGTATTAGCTGCATTTTAATTCTTACTCTTTGAGGCGGGATATGAGAACCTGTCCCTACTCCAGTTCCACCATCGCCTTTATAACCTCCGTGGCAGGATCCAGCCATGTTTCAAACAAATCTTTTACCTCATCAAATTTTGCACGATGCGTTATATAAGTGGCGGGATTCACTAATCTCCTTTTCATTGTATTCATTACATGTTCAAAATCTTTTCTGGTAGCATTGCGGCTACTCATCAATGTTGTTTCCCTTTTATGAAATTCTGGGTGGCTAAAATTAATGGTTTCCTTTTGTAACCCAATTAATACAAATCTTCCTCCGTGAGCCAGGTACTGTAATGCAGTATTGATTGCTTTCTGATTGCCTGTGGCATCAATTACCACTGTTGGCATTTCGTTACCGGTAATTTCTTTTATTCTTTCCATTGCATCTTCGGTAGTGGCATTTATGGTATGCTGTACCTGCAGACTGTTTTTACAAAATTGCAGGCGGTTATCATTTATATCAATTGCAATCACTATGGCACCTGCAATTCTGGCAAACTCCATCGTACCTAAACCGATGGGTCCGGCGCCGATCACCAATACAAATTCATTTGGTTGAATATTTGCCCGGCTTACTCCATGGGCGCCTATGGCCAGGGGTTCTACCAAAGCCAGTTCATCATAACTTAAGCCATTGCTTTTAACCAAGGCATAAGATGGTACTGAAAGATATTCCAGCATTCCACCATCACTATGTACACCGCATACATTAATATTGGTGCAGCAATTTGGCTTGCCGTTACGGCACGCAATACAGGTACCGCAATTAAAATAGGGAATAATAGTAACAGCTTCGCCAGGTACAAATCCATCGGCGCCATCGGCTTCAATTAAATCTCCGGCCAGTTCATGGCCCAAAATTCTTGGGTAAGAAAAATAAGGTTGCGTACCTTTAAAAGCATGCAGATCGGTACCACAAATACCAATGCGTTTTATTTTAATGATTGCATGACCTGGCTTTAAAACGGGCGATGGTATATCCCGGTATTCAAAAGTTCCTGGCTGGGTGCAAATTAGAGCCTTCATTACTATTGACTATTTTTTAAAATTTATTTTGTACACTACCGCATTTTCTGACGGATAGTTTTTAATGGGTTTTATCATCAACACATCTGCCTGTTGTGACCAGGATAATTTTTCACTGCTTCCAACCAAATCAACAGAGGCTATTTTTCCGTTCCCTGTTTTTATTCCTAATAACTTTATACTTGTATTCATAGCGGGCACCCCAAGGGCAATGGCATACAAAATATCTCCTTTAGTTGTAAAGCGAATATCCTCTGCTGTAAAAGATTTCTTCTGATCAGCAAAACTTCCGCTCGCAGATTCAGTTGGGCCTTCACCAAACACCTTCCATGGACGAGTACCGTAAATTGCCTCTCCATTCACTTCCAGCCATTTACCTGTACCTAATAATGTTTGCGTTTCTTCATCAGTAATAGTACCATCCGGGCGAGGACCGATGTTTAGGAGCAGGTTACCATTCTTACTAACAATATCGATCAAATTGGTGATTACATATTTTGCATCTTTAAAAGTATTGCCGGCAGCAAATCCCCAGGAGTTGTTGCCGATTGCGTCGTCAGTTTGCCAGGGCAATTGCCGAATGCCAGCTAATTTACCTCGCTCCAAATCCAGCACTGCTGTACCATCGGGGTACGAAATATTTTTATAATTAAGCACAACTCCTTTGTTCCATTCTAATCCTTTGTTGTAATAGGCAGCTGCAAATGATTTTCTGTAAGGATCCATTGCCGGTTGCTCTATCCACCAATCAAACCAAAATAATTGTGGCTTATAATTGTTGATTAACTCTGCATTGCGCAGCAACCAGTCGTTCATAAATTCAGGTGAGGGCGTTTCACTTTCTTCTCTTGCCGGACTATAAAAATCTTCGTATTTATTATCCAATACATCCGACTCAAACTTACGTCCTCCATTCATAAAAAACCAATGCTCTATTCTATGTGATGACAAGCCAAATATTAATCCCTGTTTACGGATTTCCGCTGCCAGTTCACCGATGACATCTCTTTTGGGTCCCATCTCAAAAGCATTCCATTTTGATAAGGCAGTTTTATACATGGCAAATCCATCATGATGTTCTGCCACCGGCACTACATATTTTGCACCTGCTTTTTTAAATAGTGTTACCCATTGTTCCGGGTTAAATTTTTCGCCTTTAAACATCGGGATAAAATCCTTGTAGCCAAATTTACTCTGAGGACCATAGGTTGCCACCTGATGCTTGAATTCATCAGTACCTTGCTGGTACATTTGTCGTGGGTACCACTCCGAGCCAAAAGCAGGTACAGAATACACACCCCAGTGAATAAAAATACCAAATTTGGCATCCCTGAACCATTCAGGTGTATTGTATTTTTTTAACGATTCCCAGGTGGCCTGGTATCTTTCCTGCGCCAGTGTTTGAAGACTGATACAAAAGAAGAAAACTAATACTACAAAAAACAAAAAAAACTTTTTCATATAGCTATTATTATTTTTTAAATTATACTTACTCAATAATTCCATAAATTTTAATCGGCTTCCCTGCTATTCTATGCGCTTTCCGTTTTAAGAAGGTAGTGAAATAAAAAGCATACCAGTGCACCCACATAAATAACCCGCTGCTACTGCCAATTAAAATGCGGGCGCTTAAAGACATGCTTATACTTTTCTTCACTATTATTCATAAAAATATCAAAATACAACTATACATTCAACAGGTGATTGATGGTTAAATAATACAAAAAAGGGAAATCAGAAAAACAAAACCAATTAAAAATCCTAATAAACTTTTCATTATGTCAATCGTTATTATCAGCAGCGGCATTGTTAAGTGTCATTCAGGCTTATTGGTTCAGGATGTAAACATAGTAGTAACATTTTGTTTATCATATCATTTTTTTTTCAAAAACTAATGGTATATTACCCTATCTTAGTTTTATATTCCTGATGCATGAAACCAGCTTTACGCCAAATTACAGCCACACCCGAATCTTCTTTTTTAGTAAGAAAAGATGTGGGTGAAAGTATGTTGAACAATTGGCATTACCATCCGGAAATTGAGTTATTATTTATTAAGAAAAGTTCAGGAACCTGGTTAATTGGTGACCATATCGGTCATTTTCAAAATGGTGATATGGTGCTGATAGGAGCTAATTTACCTCACTGTTTTCGGCACGAATATAATCACCTTGCCAAAAAAGGTTCAACGGCCGGAGAATCTATTTGTATAAAATTTGTGTCCGATATTTTTGGCTGTACATTTTTAAATATGCCCGAAACAAAAGCGTTGAAAGCCCTTTTATTTAACTGTAGCAACGGGCTACAATTAACCGGTAAAACCAAGCATAGTCTGCCCCTGACATTTGAAAAAATGTTATCTGCTTCGCCCGGAAAAAAACTGATTTACCTGTTATCGATACTGGAAGAAATTGCGCAGAGTAAAGATTATGTTCCGCTGTCTTCAACAGGATTTATGCAAACGCCTGGTGATGCAAACCAGGATAAAATAAAACTGGTATTTGAATATACATTTAATAACTACCATGAAAAAATAACGCTCAATGAAGTGGCTGCATTGCTGAACATGACCATGCAATCTTTTTGCCGGTATTTTAAAAGTAAAACCAACAAAACTTATATCCGGTTTTTAATGGAAGTAAAGATTGGCTTTGCCTGCAGGTTATTGGTAGAAGATGAAAAAAATGTGTCGGAAGTATGTTACGAATGCGGGTATAATAATATGTCGCACTTTAACCACCAGTTTAAAGCAATTACAAAAAAGACTCCGCTGGAATATAAAAAGGATTATTTGAAAATGCAATTGGTGGATTGAAAGAATGCTTTTAAATGAAGATTGAGCAAACCTGCTAGCTTCTATTTGCCAATGCATCCGCGTTTACCAGGAACGACTAATATAATTTTTTAGTTATATTAATTGTCAAACTACAATAGCAATTATCTCCATTTTGTACCATTCGCATTTTCGTGCTGCATTATTTTGACAGTCCATCACGAAAAAAGCGTAACCCTGTTTCTTTTTCTTTAGCATAAATAATAACCAGGAAATAGGTTTCTTATATCAACAATGTCAGTAAAAATTTTATTTAAAAACTTTTTTTCAATAAAAGCAAACTATTTACAACCATATCGCGTATATTTTGTTATATAAGTATCAACATAGTAATGTTGGTTGTTTTAAGGGTTAAGAAAATTCCCGCCGGTTCTCCGGGGGGAAATTTTTTTGATATAAGCCTTGATTTGTGTATTAATTCTTTAAATACTATGAGTTAACTTTTATTCAAGACGCAATAATTCAATTTCGACCGTTGGCAATATTATTTTAGAAAAGTAGGGTAATCCTAATAAATGTTTCAAAACATTGTTTGTAAGGCTTAGGAAAATTTTCTGCCTATTGCAATATTTAAAAGGTAAAAATCAATTATTCAAACACTGATTATAGAACTAACCCGGAGGTCCTTCAATAATTATATCCTTTTATCTGATTAAGATGACGATCTTGTTTTGTATTGGTTGTACCACCTAAAAACTTGGTTTAAATTTTCTTTTTAGTTTAAAATCTGCATTATCAAAATACTATTTCTTCCCATCATTTTTGTCTTTTAATGTTTTGCACACTATTGCAAATGACACAGCGAATGTGCGTTCCGTAATAATTAGCTGACTATTTAGACGCCTTCATCTTTATTAATGTTGATTAAAGTGTATTCTTTTACTGGTACATTGTCTCCACATATTTTTCCAGCTTTGCTACATTGTGTTTAGCCCTTCATCTGCTTTATTTTTTGTACAAACCCGATCAACGGAAAAGTGGTAAAACCATTTACTGCCGCAGGAATTTGCAAACATACCTGGCTGGAAAAACCTGCAGCTAAAGTTGATAAGGCCGTGGAGCAGATTGCAGACAGCAACAATACATTGTTGCTATGCGAAAATTATGGCGAAGCCGGTGCCATCAATTATTATTCAGCTCATAAAAACATTGCTGCTGTTGCGCTTAGCGGCGATTGTTATAAACAGTTTTTGGAGGAGAAAAAACTGCAAAAAAATAGTGTTTTGGTAAAAGTTTTTGATAACCCAATACCGCAGTAACACGGGAAAGACAGTTATTTAAAATTGCTTTATCTGTAAAACAAATAGAAAATATTTATGCAAGGGAACAAGGCATCCGCGTTTTTGTTTTAGAAGAATACCATGACGGTGTGTTATAAAAAGATTAAATTATAGCAATAAAAAATCAGCAATAATCTGGCTGCAATAAATTATTGAACATCTGAAATAAATGGTGTGGCAACCAATGAAATTTTAAAAAGCGGGCGCTTTTATTTACTTCAGCTGAAGTAAAGCCACATTTTGATAAAATATTGTGGAGGGTTAAAAATCACCGGCGACATCAAATGAAGCAAAGAAGATGGCTTCCTTTAAATTGTATCCGGTAGCTCAATCCGTTTTTTGTACTCTTAAAAAGCCTGTTTTGTATG
Source organism: Ferruginibacter sp. (assembly GCF_014377975.1). Classification (GTDB taxonomy): domain Bacteria; phylum Bacteroidota; class Bacteroidia; order Chitinophagales; family Chitinophagaceae; genus Ferruginibacter. Next base: position 18,120 of record NZ_JACMOO010000079.1, on the reverse strand, counting down.
TAATAAAAAATAAATGAGGGCTGCAGAAACAGACAATAGTGGCACCCAAAAAATTAATCAAAATATGTTGAAAGATATTTCCGGAGCAGCTTACAATTAAGTTACATCTGTTAAAAACGCCACAATTAAAAAAGATAAAAAGTTACGGGTTACACATCAGTCTTATCAACACGATATCTTACTGATATAAATTGTAGCTTACAAATGTATGAAGGAAAACAAGCAACATATACAATATTTTTTATTTAGCCAGTATCTTTCTGATGGCATCCGTGTTACCCTGGAAATTATTTTACCGTCGGTAATTCTTTACCAGTTTCACAGAATTGATCTTGGCCTGATAGTGAGTATCGGTGCGCTTTGCGTTAGTTTGGCTGACGGACCAGGGCTGGTAGAACATAAACGCAACGGCATGTTGTACTGTATTCTTTTTATCTTTTTAATGACCTTGGTTACCGGCCTGGTGAATACCCATATTTTTTTAATGGGACTGTTGGTATTGTTTTCTTCTTTTTTCTTTACCATGTTTTCCGTTTTTGGTAACCGTGCTGCTTCTTTGGGTACGGCAGTACTGTTAATTATGGTTTTACGCATGGACAGGATCAACACCCCTATCAATGTTTTATTTGATAGTATACTGGTGCTTGCGGGAGGTTTTTGGTACATGCTGATTGCGCTGTTATTTTTTAAATTGTACCCTTACCGGCCAGCACAACGTTTGCTGGGTAACTGTCTGCATGAAACTGCACGCTATTTAAAAATTAAATCTGCTTTGTATGAAAGTAACAGCAACATTGCCGGTGAATACCGTAAACTGGTTGCACAGCAGGTAGTGATAAATGCAAAGCAGGATGAATTAAGGGAGTTACTTTATAAAAACAGGGAACTGATGAAGGATCCGACACATATCGGTAAACTGCTAATGGTAACCTTTGCAGACGTGATTGATTTATTTGAAAACATCATGGCTACCTGGTACGATTATACGCTGCTGAGGGAACGGTTTGGCCATTCGGGTATATTGAATGAGGTATCTGTGATCATTCAAAATTTAGCAGATGAAATTGACCGTATCGGCCTTGCCATACAATCTAACAGCCACTATAAAAAACATTATCTGTTATTGCCAGCGCTGGATGAACTGAAAATAAAAATTGATGCCCTGGAAAAAAGCGGTAACAGTAATCTTGTATTAAAGAAAATACTCGTCAACATCCGGAACCTGGGCGAAAGAACGGATGAGCTGCTGAATTATTTTAGAGCTGATGCTGCTGAAAAAAGAAATATCCGTACCGACGGTGAATACGCAAAATTTGTATCTCATCAGGTAATTAGTGTCAAAGAATTTTTTAGCAACTTTACGCTGCAATCTGCTGTATACCGGCATTCACTCAGGATGATGATTACCTGCGTAACTGGTTTTATAATCGCTAAATTATTGCCCAATGCACACCATGGTTACTGGATTTTGTTAACTATTATTGTTATTTTAAAACCTGGTTTCAGTCTTACCAAACAACGCAACCTTGAAAGATTATTTGGTACAATTGCGGGCGGTTTAATGGGTATATTGATCATCTATTTTATACACGACCGTACAATACTTTTTTCTATCATCATAGCCTTTATGCTGATCACCTATACCTTTATCCGGGTTAATTACATTGTTACTGTTATTTTTATGACACCCTACATTATAATACTTTTCAGCTTGCTGGGCATAGGCTTTGTAGACCTTGTAGAAGAGCGCTTACTTGATACCGGGATTGCTTCGTTGCTGGCCTTTATGAGTATTTACTTTTTATTTCCGCAATGGGAGTCGGTTCAGCTGGAAAATTATATGATAAGCGTGTTAAAATCCAACGAGGCCTACCTGCAGCAACTGGCATCCTTTTTTTCAGGCAATAAGCCATCCCTGATTGAGTATAAATTAGTAAGAAAACAGCTCTATATCAGTACTGCCAATTTATCCGCGGCCTTTCAACGGATGTTATCTGAACCTAAAAGCAAACAGCGCAGCAGTCAGCATATTTATGAATTTGTAGTATTAAATCATGTTCTATCCAGCAATATAGCCAGTCTTACTGCCAGCATGGTTAACAAACAACCCGTTATTTCATCAAAAGAAATTTTACTACCGGTAAAAAAAAGCATTACTATTCTTAAACAAAGTCTGCAGCAACTGAACCATACTGCATCGGTTGAAGAAATGATGCCTTCTAAAACGCTTATTGTCAGGGAAAATCAAATCGATAAACAATTGGTAGAACAACTAAATTTTATTTATAAAGTCAGTGGTGATATTGGAAAAATTACAACGGAAATTGCTAAAACTAAATAAGGGTAAATGGACGATTGCTTGTCCGGAGAAAGGAAAAGCTAATTCGATGGATTTTTTTGCCGGGGATTTTAAAGAAAAAAATAAGGCCGGATAGAAATCCAGCCCGCTTTAAAATCCAATATCCTATGAAAAACCATATTATAAACGCAGGTTTACTTTTAAAATTGTATCAGTATCAGAATTTGCCAACTAATTTTTTAAAACTACTTACTCAATTAAAAAATAGTTGCCTTTACAAGAAAACATTTTATAACATCCACTTCATAAAGTGGTTATAAGAAAATGAAGAGCAACAAAAGAATTTGAAAATGAAAATAACTATTGCGAATGCAGGTAATATAATCAGCCCATCGGGATAATAAAAAGCGTAAAGCCTTTATTTGGGGGACTTTTGATATGTAAAAAAAATAAGGCCGGATAGAAATCCAGCCCGCTTTAAAATCCAATATCCTATGAAAAACCAAGTTATAAACGCAGGTTTACTTATTAAATTGCAGAGCGGTTAAAATATATAAAAGAAAGCGCCCGATATTTATACCTGGTTAGGAAAATGTTACGAATTAAACTAATTAGATCTTACTATCTGTAGTATTTTAAAAAAAAATTAAAGAAGATTTAATACATGTTGATAAATAGAAAAATATTGCCCGCCTACTGCTGCATAATTAAATTGTCCTGATGCTTTTTCAGCAATTGCCATCTTGTTGTAAATAGCATATTGATCCATCATTTGCTGCATTGCATCTACCAATTGTGGTACATTTTCATTCTCTACCAAAATACCATTTGTTTCATCAATTACTTCTGCAATACCTCCCACCCTGCTGCTTATTACGGGCAAACCGCAACACAATGCTTCCAGTATTACACAAGGCAAATTTTCAAAACGGCTAAATAACAAAAGTGCGGAGGATTGCTTCATTTCGTTTGCAACACCAGCGTAATCAATAGCAGGTTTTATACAAACAGTTGAATTCAGTAAGTTCATTTCACCGGCTATTCTCATCAGCTCTTTGTCATCACTTCCCACCATCAGCAGTTTAAAATGATAGCCCTTATTTTTTAACTGCAGGCAAGCCTGCAAAATACCTCCCGGGTTTTTTTGATAATTCATTATCGATGGATGAATGAACCGGAATACCGGAGGCAGGGCACACTGATAATAAAACAAATCAGTATTTACAACATTGGGAATGGTCACATATTGAACCGGGACAAAATTTTTATGAACTGTTTCGCCAAGATCTTTTGTAACGGGCAAAAACAAAGCTGCTTTTTTTAAAACCCTTTTATTTATCCATTTGTAAACAAAACTAAGGTCATTAACAGATGGTTTACTTTGCGCATAATAGCCGGTCCAGTGCTCTGTAACCACATAGGGCAATCGATATTTTTTTTGCAGAAAAAGCGCCAGCAATCCAGCTTTCATCGCAACCTGAACATGAACAATGTCGGGCATTCCCGTTTCTTTCTTTATCAATTTAAACAGTTGTTGCTGCAGGGAAAAATATTTTTTTGCAGAAAAAATACTTTCAACAACCGAAGGCATTTTTGATTTTCCATAATATACCCTATAAACTGTCAGGTTATCTTCTGTTGTTTTTTCAATTTCTACTTTACCCGCTGGTAAAAATTCATCTTTTAAAACTGCCAGTACCGTAACCAGTGCATAGCGGCTGACAGCTTTAGCATGCCGCTCAATAAAATCGCCTGTAAAAGGATCTCTTCTACCAGGATACCAGCTTACCAGCCATAAAACATGCATCATACACCGGCATTTTTTGTGATGGAAAAAATAGCCATAATACAATCTCCGTTAAAAGGATATTGTCTTAAAACTTTATTTATTTTGGTATGCTGCAGGTAGTACATTCCGAAGTGCAATTGCTCCGTGCAAAATCTTTTATCGTCAAATAGTTTGCACAATGTATAAGGCGAAAAATACCAATAATGATCCGGATGAATACCTTCCGTTTTATTAAGACTTGAAGCCAGGCTATCCAATGCGGTATAATTAGGTACCGTTACCAATACTTTTGTACCGTGGGCAAAACTATTGTATAAAATATCCACTGCTTGTGCAGGATTAGCAAGATGCTCTGCCACTTCGGAGAACAGAATAACTTCGGGATTAAACGTTGTGGCTTCCAAAGAATACTGAAGCAGGATATCGCATAATAATATATTGGTGTCGCCTGTCATCTCGCAATATTGTTGCAATGCATTCTGATTATTATCCAAACCAAGCAAACATTTCGTAACCTTTTGCAACTGCACATGCAACAATGATCCGTTGCCTGTTTTTTGTACGGTGAAAGGATAATCGGAAAACCCGATATGTAATACTTTTTTATCACGGCATTGATCCAGAATAAAATCTACCCTGTTAAAAACGGAGATGTTTTTTACTGGTACATTTTGTAACCAACCGGCATTGTGTCCGCTGATGCGGTATTTTAAACTTCGCTTTAACATAGCCATTGCCATCCAGGTAATGATCCAGTATACTTTACTTTTTATTTTCAATGCACTAATTATATTGATGAAATAATTATCTTTTTTTAATGAATAAGTTATTGTTTAAATTAAAATTTTCGTTTTCCCTTTTCTGTTTGAGGGGCGTAACCGCGGAAGGCCGCCCTGGACAGTATACCTTCAGGCCCTTTTAAAGTTATAAGGCATGCTGAAAAATCATTTTAAATAACTTTTAAGAATATAATTTATTTCGTTCCTTTTAATAGAAAAAAAAGGGCCCGCATTACAATTAAATTTCACTTTAAATACCCATAGTAAATACACTGCACAAGCCATATAACCCACACTGCTTACAGCAGCAGCAGCATTAATACCACCTGTTGGTATTAGTAATACGTCGCCGGTAACCACCAATACCAGTGCCATAAAAGAAGCTGCCAGGTTATATTTCAGCATTTTTTTACCGCCAAGATGCGCCGCCAGTACTGTAACAATGCTTAAGGCAAAAAACCCCGGAAGGTACAACAATAAGGCAGTGTACATCTGGTTAAAGCCCGTACCAAAAATCCACGGTAATATCCAGTAAGCGGTTACAATGAGGATGAAGGTAACAGGAATAAAAATGAGCGTGATAGCCCTGCACAATTGCTGTACTTTATCTACCGTCATTACAGTAGTGTTGCCTGCACTGTATGGAAAAACCAGGCTGCCAATGATTGAAGGAACTAAAATCAGCAACTGCCCAAATTTTGAAACCTGTATATAATTACTCAATGAGGCATTGCTGCAATATTGCTGCACAAAAAAATAATCAATTCTAACCACTAAAAAAAACAGCACATTGCTTAAAAAAGCAATGGATGAATATTTAAAAACATCTTTAGCGGCAGATAAACTTTTAGCAAACAACCCCGGTTTGCCTTTTGTACTCATTAAAATTGCAGCCATTAAAACACAAGCCAGCAATGCAACGCTACCAATATAAAACTGCTGGTAATAGTTTTTGTTTACAATATTTAACGGCTTTGCATACCATAAAAAAAACAGGGCTATGGTTGTAACAAAATTTATACAACAGCTAATAATATTAAAGGAGATAAACCATTTTTTTGCATAAAAAAAAGCCGAAAAATAAATAATGCTCAGGTTACTTACAATAAATAAAAGCGCAAAATAACTGTTAATAGTAAGCGGGGTATATCTAAGTAAAACTGCGCCCGCTAAACCCTGCATCATCAGTAGGGGTAAAATAAAAATCAGTATGGGTGCTATTAAATTATTATCTCTGCTGGCATAATAAGTAATGCCCGATTCGAGGCACCAGCTTAATACAAGTATCATAAAAGACAGCACCGTTATATCATAAAAAAAACTGCCGCTTGCCGCAACTCCCAGTAGCCTCACCAGTATTAAATTAATAAAAAATACCAATAAGGTATTCAACATTTTCCATACTATGGTATGTTTTAGAATGGTATTAAAATGCATATTTTGCTACAATGGCAGTATTAAAATTTAAACATAAGGTTGCGCATGTAAAGTACTAAAAGCTTATAACAGTTTCTTGTATTCCATTTTATCATCCAACGAAAAATAAGAAAAATAAAAACAACCTGTAAAAGCAAGCCAGATAAAATAATAAATCTGCATTAAAAAGTAATCGGCAAACAAAAATGCACAGAACACGACAAGTAAAATCCTGTCGTACCTGCGGGTAAACAAACCTATTACCAATATAAGTTCTGCCAGGGTTCCCATTATGTAAAAAGCAAAGGCTGTAATTTTGTGCTGCACTAAAAAGTATATGAATTTTGTAAACCAGTCCTCAGCGTTACTTACAAGATATACAGCATGCTGTTTTAATAAAATACCCGACATCTGGTCTGTATTAAAAATTGCACCACTATATAATTTCTGCACTGCGGCAGCTACAAACATGAGTATAAAAATAATCCGGACAACATGCAGGTAATAATAAAATCCTTGAATGGTGGTGGAAGATAAAATTAGTGGAATCAGTATCCAGCTCATGTATCCCTGCATACTAATATAGCTTACTGAAGAAAAGAAGATGGCATACACAATAGTAAAACCAATGGTAATAAATGTAATCCCTTTTTTTATTTTAAAATTAAGTAAGACTGCCAAAGTTAAAATTAATGGTAGCAAGAGGTATATAACATCGAAGGTTACCCGAAGCCACCGGTTGTTAAGTAGCGCATGTTGCAGATTACTTAGCATTAATATATTTCGGGTAAAATCAAGTCTATTTAAAAAAAATACAGGATCAAGGGAAGAAAACAACAAACCATTCCACCAAAACCAGCCAAAGTTTAATAAAAAACACAGCAGGTAAAAACAGGCAAACTGTTTGATATGTTTTTCAGAAAGCAACAATACAATTCAATTTTACAGGTGATGTAATGGCGGTTAACTGGCCGTTTTGCCATGCGTATTTTTGTTGAAAGGCCGATAGCTGAAAAATTTTTTCACCTGTTATTTTTTCTGCCAGTTTTATATACCACGTTGTAAATTCCTTATCTGTAATGGTATTTACATAGTATTCTTTTTTCATCCACTGTGCTATACCCGCTCTATTAAATATCCGTTGCATGGTATTGAAGACCGTTTCATTGTTTTGTTGCTGATGTAAATAACTTTCCAAAGAAACCTGCAACTGGTCTCTGGCAGACATTGATAATTTTGAAAAATCAACCGGCTTATTATTGATGTATAAACGAATCACCTCCTGCGTATTGCCGGTGTAATATTTTTCGCTGAACATACCATACTGCAAAATGGGAGTTGCTACTGCACCCTGTTTGATATTAAGAAAAACCCACACAGCAATAAACAGTAAAAAAAACAGGGTTGCTTTTTTATTATAGAACCATAATTCTTTTAAAAACATGCTAATAAATTATTTTTGCAGCTACAATAATACTGTTTGTTAATCAATGACTACTGAATATAAAGCTTTAATTTTTTGGTGTTGATGCGAATGTTAATTTTAACCGTTAAATAAAACCATATATGGCAAAAACCTCCAAAATAAATACAAAGGCAACAACCCAGATCAATACTGGTTTTGGTATAAATACTTCCGATTATGGAGGCCGCTTTATAAATAAAAATGGCCTTCCAAATATTGAAAAAAGAGGCATTGATTACTTTGGGCGTATCAGTTGGTATCATACCATGCAGCAAATGCCCAGGTGGAAATTTCTATGCATACTTTTTCTATTTTACTTCGGGATGAATTTTTTGTTTGCCATTGTTTACATCATCATAGGCATCAATCACCTGCAGGGAATTATGGCAGACAGTATGTGGGGGAAATTTGGCGAAGCCTATTTTTTCAGCGCCCAAACCTTTACCACGGTAGGCTATGGACGCATCAGCCCAAAAGGGTTTGCAACCAGTGCTGTAGCGGCTTTTGAGGCGTTGATAGGCTTATTGAGTTTTGCACTTGCCACGGGTCTTTTTTACGGACGATTTTCTAAGCCCAAAGCTTTCGTACGTTTTAGCAACAATGCGGTACTGGCTCCTTTCAATAATGGTTTGGCCATTATGATGAGAGTGGCATCTTATAAAAACAACAACCTGATAGATGTAGAAGCTAAAGTAATTGTTGGCATTATTATGGAAGAAAATGGTTTGCCTAAAAATAAATTCTTTTCATTGGAGCTTGAATATGAAAAAGTAAATTCACTTACACTTAGCTGGACAATTGTTCATCCCATTACAGAAAATAGTCCGTTTTATAAATTTACGGCCGAAGATTTTGCCAATGCAAAAGGCGAGGTACTGATTTTTTTTAAAGCGTTTGATGATATGTTCAGCAATACTGTGGCGGCAAGAACTTCATACACATTACAGGAACTGGTTGTTGGGGCAAAGTTTGAACCCATGTACCACCGCGACAAAGAAAGAAATACCACTATTTTAGAACTGGACAAACTGAATAGTTATATAGCTACGGATATCAGCAAATTATGGCAATCTGAAAAAAAGGAAGAAAGTATTTAACCGTAAAATTTCAGGAAGCATATAAATGAATTGGACGTACTGCCCTGCTATTTGCAGATTAAATACTAAATTTTACTTTGCTACACAACATAAAATAGAAACACTTATAACGCTGAGTACACAGGTTAAAACGGATTTATTTTTCACTTTGTAAAAACCCGCCGGCGGATATCAATATTAGTAAATTAATATCAGTCTCATCAGTTAACATCTGCGTTATCCGTGGTTCTTTCCTGGCTCGCCTATTTTGTGTAATGATTGGTAATGATTTTGCAACAACCGGTGGATATTTTACAATTGATAAAAATTTCTGGTACGGTTAATTTTTACATCTCTTAATATAGCCGATTTGGGGCTGATGGAAATGTTGAAAAAACGATACCTGCCAACAGGTGATATATTGATAGACATTTGCCAGCAGTGCATTTCACGTGCAATAGACATGGAAAGTGTACCCAAGGTTTTTTGTGTAATATTATAATAGCCATTGATACCCAGTTGCCATTTTTCTGTAAGCTTTAAAGTAGAGTTCCAGTTTATATTCTGATCCAGGTTATTTTTGAAACCAATTTTGGGTGACTGAAACACTTTGCTGAACTGGAGTGAATAGGAAAAGCTTACCGACCAGGGAAGACTAAAGTCCGTAAACTCTGCCGGGTTGTTTGCAATATAGGCTGCTTCTGTTTGATACTCGTCCAATGGCATGCCAGTGTTTTGATTGATCAGTTGGTTCGGGTTCCTGGGTACAATCGCTTTCTTTTTAGACTGGTCGCCGCCCTGGAACTGGGTTGATACGGATATGCTGCCACTTACCAAACGCCCCAACGCTGCTTTTCTATTCCAGATTAATTTATTAATTGTGCGGCCATTGGCAGGGTCTACATCATAAGGATCAATGGTGGCACTGGTGGTAATATTAATTTTATTAAATAAATTGGTTCTGGCACTTAAGCTGAAAGTGCTGAATTTTAAAGTATCTTTTAAAAAATTATAACTGCCATTGATGCTGAATCCATCAATAAGGGTAATTTTTTTTGTAGCACCTGCTGCCGTGTCCGCTTTATTGCGCACTTTCATCTGCAGGTTATTATCTACGTTAAAACTCAACCCGCCAAACTTGCCTTCACCAAATGCACCGTACAAACTGTTGGAATATAAAGATACCCTGTTTGAATATGTGTGGCCCGTATCACTCTTTATATTATAAAAAGATTTACCATTAAAATCAGGCTTATAACTGATGCTTACAGAAGGACGTATTTCATGCCGGATAGCTTGTACAGCAGCATTTTTACCAAATGTAAAAGCACCAAAAATACGGGTTGAAAGACTTAAGCTGAAAGCCATATCTCTTGCACTGTAAAAACCCTTTTTTATGGTGGTATCTATTCTATTTTTACTAGTATTTAGTGTTTGAAAAAGCTGTTGTTGATACCATTTTTCTGCATAGCTTATGCCAGGAGAAATTTGTACCGGGCCAATTTGTGGTAAGGATAAAGAGATGGGCACATTGTGAGTAGCGCCCCATTGCAGGTTATTAAAAATTTGTTTGCCAATATTTATTCTGCTAACAGTTGTATCGTCCGAAAAAAAGGTTTGACTTTTAGCATTTGAGTTTAAAGCTACTCCAATATTTTCGTACCATTTTAAAGTACCAACAGGCTCTTTACGTCTAAAGGGATATAGGGTATTTAAATTAAAAGTTAAATCCGGGAGCGTAACGTTGATGATTTTTGTATTGGTATTTTGAAAATGATTGGCATTGATAGAAATATTAAAAGGCTTATCCTTCCAAACCTTTGCATAGGCGATGGATGAGCTTAACTGGTTTTGAAAATTTCTTGCCGGGCTGTTGGGTACCTGCGAATTAAACTTACTGCTTCCCGCATTTACATTACCACTAAAAGTTACGCCTGGCCTGGCTTTGGTATCTGAGCTATGGGTCCACCGTATATTAAACGCATTGTTAGTTGAGTAATCCGGGTCACCTTTAAAATTATATTTAAAGCGGTTATAATCCAGCGAAAAATTTCCCGAGTAATGGTATCGTTTATAATACCGCGGGCTTACATTAAAAGTGAAACCTCCATACGAATACAACGTGGCTCTTGTAGTTACATCCCAGTTATCGTTTACAACTTTGTAGTAGCCTAACCCTTCTAACGCCAAACCAAACTGGTCGTTGGCGGTAAAAGTAGGCGCCAGTATACCGGAGTGCCTTCCCTGGGTCAAAGGAAAAAAACCAAAGGGTAATATAATCGGTACCGGCACTCCTTCAAATTCAGGATGTACCGGACCGGTAATGGCAAATTTTTTGTTTCTGAATTTTATTTTTTTACTTACAAATGCAAAGTGGGGCGTATCTAAATTACAGGTAGTAAATCTTGCTCTATATGCATAAAAGTCGGTGGCATTAATCTTCTTCATCCTTTCTCCATAAATATACATTTCGCCCTGTTGGGTATAAGTACCCTTGGTAATTCCCTTTCCGTTTTTCATATTAAACCCAATGGTATCACTCACCATTTTCGATTCGCCTTGTTTTAATGTAGGAAAAGAAATTACTTTGCCGGCACTGTCTTTTTTTAAGGAAGCGGTAACCAGGCTGGTTTGCTGATCGAATATTATTACCGGCGCTTCCAGATCGTTGTCTATATATTTTACGGTAGATTTTTTTCCATACAAAGTAATTTTTTTACCTGGCACATTCATTACCATAGAATCATCCGCATGATAGTTTACAGGTGCACTCAAAGAATCTTTTGACATCTTTGCATAAATGGTATCAACCTGAACCTGGTTTGCAGTATCGCTGCCCGGTTTTGGTAGCGTATCTTTTAATGGATGAGCACTTGTATCAACAAGAGATGAATTTTCATCACGCAATTTCTGCAATGTATCTTTTGTTATGGGAAGCTTTATTTTAAGCAAGCGTTGAGGCTTTGCCGGTGGTTTGGGAACGGTATCTGAAGTTAAATTTTTGTAAAAATCCTGCTTCGCAAACAAGGTATTACCCTGTATAACCGTAACTATACAAAGTAAGGCCGTCACCAGGGATGCCAATATATTTTTTGCCTTACCTTTGTTATTGTTATTCATTGCAGTAGTGAGCAAAAATAATGATATTAGATACACCAATGTGTGAAGAAAGTCTTATAATTACTAACCTTGATAAACCCGGTTTGACTATGTTCAAAATGAATTTTGTGATTAAAGTCTTTTTAGCTGTTATTTTCATCTCTCCGGCGGCAGTTGCTCAAACTTCAAAAAAAATAAAAACAATTATTGTAGATGCCGGCCACGGTGGTAAAGATTTTGGCGCACATGGAGGCTATGAAGGTGGCTTAAATTCCAATGAAAAAGATGTAACCTTAGAAATAAGTAACAAACTGGTAGCCGAACTGAGAAAACAGTTACCTGATGTAAAAATAATTCCTACACGTACAACCGATATTTATCAGTCTCCTCCCGAAAAAGCAGATATAGCTAACGAAAACCATGGCGATTTGTTTGTGTGCATACATGCAGATGCGGTAAACCTGAAAACAGGCAGAAGGCAAATAGGACAGCACCGGGAAACACGTTACCATGTTAAATATAAAGGCAAGGGCAGAAAGAAAAAAAAAATATCCACTCCATATACTGTAACTGTACCCACCTACGAATATTTTAAAATTGGCAGTCAACGCAAAGGCACCAGCATTTGGCTATTTGCTGCACATAAAACCAGTGCTAAATTATCGGCAGTGCTTAACAATGAGGATATTCAAATTGAATCGGGTATTGACAGTGTTTACAATACCATTAATTTTGATTCGCCGGAAGGAAGGATCAAAGCAAAAATTTATGCCGATCGCTACCAGAAAAAAAGCATTAAACTGGGCAATATGGTAGATGAGGAAATAGCCAAAACAGACAGGCCTGCTTTGGGTCTTTACCAGCGCCAGGTGGGTATATGGGTATTACAGGCCACCAATATGCCGGCCATTTTGATAGAAACCGGTTTTATTACCAACCATGATGATGAACGGTATATCAACAGCGAAAAAGGCCAGCAGGAGCTGGCTGAATGTATTGCAAGCGCTGTTAAAAAATACAAAGAAGATATTGACCATATCTCTGTAGCTGCAACTGCCGCAAAGCCTGTTGAAAAAAAAGAAACAACGGAAAAATATGCTGACAGAGCAAAAAATATTTTAAAAAGGATCGATTTAACACAAGCTGGTTTTAAGGTTGATTTATATGATGATGGTGAAATTGACGGCGATATTGTTTCGGTTTATTACAATGGTAAAAATATACTAAGCAACAAAAAATTAACTGAAAAACCTATATCGCTTAACCTCACCGCTGACCCAAACAGAACTGAAAATGAATTATTGATTTATGCTGAAAATGAAGGTAGCATACCGCCTAATACCGCTTTAATGATAGTAACGGAAGGTAATACCAGAACCGAGGTACGCATTACCTCCGACGCAAAGAAAAACGGGGTGGTATTGTTTATAAAAAAATAACTGGCTGCGGCTCTCTTTCCGTGAGCTAATTATTACCTATTTTTACTACCTAAACAACGAAGTTTACAAATGACTATTTCAAACGAAACAAAGGTTGGCGCTTTAACCACCGTTGCTATTGTACTGCTTATATTGGGTTTCAACTTTTTAAAAGGTAAAAATATTGGTGGCAAAAACACGCACTACTTTGCAGTGTTTAGCAATATACAAGGCCTGGCCAGCAGTAACCCGGTTGTAATCAATGGTAAGCAGGTAGGCAATATTAATAAAACCGACGGTGGTAAAGACATGCGCCGGATTGTGGTTAATATCAACATGACCGAGGATGTAACTATTCCCGACGATGCTGTCGCCGTCATCAATAAATCTCTATTGGGAAATGTACAAATGGATATCCGGCTGGGAAACAGCCGCTCCTTTTTAAAAACCAATGATACTATAAAAACAATTCCAAGCGATGATATTGTCAGCGAAGCTATGAAAAAACTGGATCCTGTTTTATACCAGGTAGGCAATGCTGTAAAATCGCTGGATTCTTTGCTGGGTGCGGTTACAAGGGTAATTGACCCCAATGCGAAAAAAAATATTGAGGGCATGCTGGATAACCTGAATAAAACCACGGCAAGCCTGGCTATTTCTTCTGCTTCTTTACAGGGTTTATTAAATGCACAAACCGGTACGCTGGCAAAAACAATGGATAATGTAAGCTCTTTTACCGGAGCATTAAAAACCAACAATGAAAAAATTAGTCAAACAATGAGTAACCTGACTACTACTACCGATAAATTATCGAAGCTTGATTTTGAAAAAACACTGACTGCTTTAAATGGCACCATTACAGATTTAAAAGGTGCAGTAGGAAAAATAAACAGCAATACAGGCACGCTGGGTTTATTGTTAAACGATACCAAATTATACTACAACCTTAACGCTACCAGCAATAAAATAAATTTGTTACTCGATGATGTAAGGGTACATCCAAAACGTTACGTAAACATTTCTGTATTTGGAAGAAAAAATAAAAATGGCCCCTTGTTAATACCTTTACCCGATACGGTAAATGCGCCTTATCTTATAAATCCATAAAAATACAATGCCCAACGGGGCTTTATTTTATAGAAATTACGCTGCTTCATTTTGTGTGTAATTATTTATCACAGGCACATTTGTAAAACTTTGTGATACCGTTTGTAAATAAAAATAGACATTACATCCGGCTAAAATCAAACGCATTGAAATTAATATTTACCAAAGTTTTTTTTTACTTAATTCTGCTTTTATTTGCCGGTGGCATTCATGCATTTGCCCAGCTCACTGTTCCACAACAACCGGGTAGCGATACCCTTAGAACCATCCAGATTATACAGGGACTAAGCCTTCGCGAAAAAACCATTGATTCGGTCACCACATTAAAAATAATTGCCGGTAATGTTATTTTAAAAGAAGGGCTTACTCTTTTTTATTGCGACAGTGCTACTATCAATAGTTTAACCAATATATTGGAAGCTTTCGGCCACGTACACATCAATCAAAACGACAGCATTCATACTTACGCACAATACCTTAAATATGTAGGAAAAGACAGGATAGCTTTTTTAAAGAAAGATGTACGGCTGACAGATAAAAAAGGAACCTTGTATACCCAGGATTTAACCTACGATTTAAAATCAAGTGTTGGAAATTACACTACCGGCGGAAAAGTTGTAAATGGCACAACGGTACTTACAAGTAACGAAGGCACTTATTATGGCAGCACCAAAGATGTGTATTTTAAAAAAAATGTTCACCTGGTTGATCCTAAATATGATATTGTAAGTGACAGCCTGTTATACAATACACAATCGCAACTGGTTACTTTTATTACTGCCACAAAAATAAAGAGTAAAGAAGGCGGTGATATTTATACAAAAAGCGGTAGCTATAATTTACAAAATGGTAAGGCATTTTTTGGTAGCCGTTCAGTAATAAAAGATAGTACAAGAACGTATGTAGCCAACGATATGGCCTACGATGAAAAAAGCGGTATCGCACAATTAGAAGGCAACGCGGTAATTAAAGACAGTGTGAATAGTTATAGTATATTGGGTGGGCAAATTTTTTCAAATAAATTTACCGGTGCCTTTTTAGCCAGCCGAAAACCTGTACTGATATTCAAAGGCGAAGGAAAAGACAGTACTTTTATTGCTGCTGATACGCTGTTTTCGGGTGTTATAAAACTTGATATCCATGGTAAAAAAATAGTTGAAATCGATACATTAAAACATACAACTGTAATCGGTTTTACAGATTCCAGTACGGCTGCTTTGCAAAATAAAAATGATGTACAAAAAAATAATTTTAGCAGGATTGACTGGCTAAAACCGGTAATTCCTATACAAGATGATTCAGGTTTTGTGTATGTTATTGAAAAATATAAACAGCCAAATAATGCCCTTAGTGCTGAACAGATAAAAGAAGTTGCGCTCACAAAAAAAGCGGATGCCATCATTGAAAAAATACGAAGTGAAGAAACCATTGTTAGCAGATTACCTATTAGTGCTGATTTAAAAGCAGCTGCAAAAAAGCCTATTGATAGCCTTACCAATAAAGACAACCTTGGTGTAAAACACTTTGCAGCAACCGATACATTAAAAAAAGCAACCCCTTCCAAATTGGTGAAAGACACTGCCATCCGCTATTTTGAAGCATTTCATCATGTACGTATTTTTAATGATTCTGTACAATCAGTTTGCGACAGTTTGTTTTATTCTTCTGAAGATTCTGTGTTTAGACTGTACCAAAAGCCCTTGTTGTTTAATAATAAATCTCAGATAGCCGGTGATACCATTTACCTGTTTACAGAAAATAAAAAAGCCAAACGGATGTATGTGTTTAACAATGGCATCATTATAAACGAAGCCAACAAACAAATGTATAACCAGATGGGCGGCAGAACCATCAACGGTTACTTTAAAGATGGTACAATTGATTATATGAGAGTAAAAGGCAACCCGGCTGAAAGTATTTTTTATCCGCAGGATAATGATAGTGCATATATAGGAATGAACAGAAGCAAGGGAGACGTAATAGATGTTTATTTTGTTGATAAGGCAGTAAACAAGGTAAAATTTATAAACGATATAGACGGCACCCTCTACCCGATCCGTCAAAGACCCGAAGACCAGAAATACCTCAAAAATTTTAAGTGGTGGGAAAGCAGAAGACCAAAAAATAAGTTTGAATTGTTTGAGTAACATATTTTATCTCACTTTAAGATATCTTCAATAATTTTACTATTGCAACATTATCACCTTCTTTAGCAAGGACGTTTTAACCTTGGCAGCGTAGTCTTCTATGAAACTCAAACGTTATTTTGAATAAGTCGGCGTAAGATGGTTTTAATCCTGCCCAACTGCACCAGCTGACAGCGTTTCTGTACAATATATTCTGATTTTCTAATAAAGTTAAGCAGCGCAAAAAACTATATTCGATGCAATTTATTTAAGGAGTTGTTAAAAATAAAAATTTTATTTGCTATTTTAAAGTGGGTGAACACCAACCTTGGCTAGCCGTCGTGGCTGATGACTCCACCGGCAATAGCTTAAAAATTTTGGAGAGAAATTTGAAGAAAGCCTTGGCTTAGCGGGGAGCTTTTTTTCATTAATTTGTTGGTACCCATCTTCCTTAAGTTAATGACAACGCTGTTTCCACCAGTCACTTCTTAAATTATAAGCTATTCAAAAAAAACCACTTTTAGACAGCGTCTAACAACCAAAATATTTTAGTCACTGCCCCTTGCAACTGCTCCAGCATGAATTAAACTTTTAGCCGTAATCTCTTTTTCTCTAAAAAGCCTGTCAGCAATATCACCAAAAAAGCAATCACAAACGACCGGATTAAACCGCCCATTCCATAATTTAAAAATGGCGGATAACGAAAATGCAGCAGGGTATAAACTGAATATAAAAAATAGGGAACAAGATAACAGGTAAGCGTACTGGTACCAGCTGGCCTGATAAGGCTGAACCAGTTTTGTTTACCTTTTACATCTATCAGCCAAATGGTTGCGGTAAAAAATAATATGCTTATACCAGTGCAAATAAAAACCCAGGCCGGAGTAGCACGTATTTTGGAAATACCTTCTGCATAAGGGCGGATGATAAGGCCGGCTAAAATCATCATTACTCCAATACCAATAAAGACCGCCCATAAAAAACGGACTTTATTATTGCTTACTAATTTACCATATAAAACAGATAATACCGTTCCACCAAGCATCAATGAAATGGAAGATGCATCGCCAATTAAGGGGAGGTTTAATTTCAACAAACCTGTATGATCCGATACATTTATAAAGATGGCTGCAGCATAAGCTACAAGTAATAAATAAAAGCGTCCTTTTGTAGTTAAAAATATCAGTGCACAAACAAAATAAGCCCAGCCTATAATGCCCAGTATGCCCCACCAGTATGGCTTCATGCCTGTTGATTCTTCAACCGATCCTCCTTTATAAATTATCGCCATTGCTATCAGTAAAATTACTCCACTTGCTATCAGATTGTATTTTTTTACTTTAGTCATTAAAGGTCCGTAATCAAGCCAGATAAGAAAGAATGACACGGTAATTGTTATCATCCACACAGGCTTTGGCAACACCACCACAGCTTCATTGTAGTTTTCACTGTTTACATGAAAAAATCCCATTACCACTAATGCAAAAGCCCTGGTACTTATATAAAAAAGGATATTTAAAAATGCATGGCCCTTGTCGATCCTGTT
>NZ_JACMOO010000428.1 GCF_014377975.1 Ferruginibacter sp. | reverse complement strand
TGTGTTAACTGGTAAGGCTTTTTGTCCGGGTATTCAGCAAAACCCTGTCCTTCTGTTCGTAATGGATGAAGCTCATGCCAGGTTACATTACCATTCTGATCTTTAAGCGACCCTTTGGGATTAAAATGAAAAGCTCCCAACCCAGCAAAGATATAGGGCCTAAGCCTGGGGTTATATTCTTCATCGTTTCTTTTTGCATATTGAATCGGAAAAAACTCAATGGCAGCATACACTTCCCACATATTACTTTTAAAATCGAGATTCCTTTGTTTACGCCACAATTCATCTACCCCATTGGTATTTATTAAAGGGTCCTTGCCTTCCACGTAAGTGTACTGACCAGCGATCCTGATGCCATACCATTCCGAAGGATAAATGGAAATAAAAGCACCTTTCATTAATTTAGTAAGCTCAAAATTCAGATCCTTGATAAAGGTTGTTCCCTTACCTACCTTACCACCCAAATCGCCCAGGAAAAAAGTGGGTCCAAAGTTTAAGCCAGCTTCAATTTGAACCTCATCATTGCCCAACATTAAATGCTGTGCATTGCCGGCTGTATAAATAAACAGTAAAACAATAAGAGGGAAAAACCGCCTTTTAAAACAGGTGTGTAAATGATTTTTCATTAGGGAACATTTTGGATAATTTGGATATCAAGGATTAGTAACGGATTAATTAGTTAAACGACGCAATAACTACATCATCTTCACTGAAAATTATAAACGGCCAAAACTTTAAATTATTGTTTATTTACTTTGACCCTGACCTTAACTGCATCTTAATATGCGGTATGCCATCTTCCTGATATATATCGCTGATTTGTTTAAAGCCAAGATCGCTATAGAATTTCTGGAGGTAAAACTGTGCGCTAATGGTTATTAAGGGATGGTTGAATTGAGCCAGGCTTTTGGCAATCGCCAGCTGCATCAGCCGACGTCCGCAGCCGCTATTGCGGTATGCCGGGGAGGAAACAACCCTGCCAATACTCGGAGAATCATAAGATAATCCGGCAGGTAATATCCTGCAATAGGCAGCCAGCTTTTTACCATCCCATCCGGCAAGATGATAAGACGCCTGGTCTTTATCATCTGCATCCTGGTAAACACAATTTTGTTCTACAGAAAAAACTTCATTTCGCAGTTGCATAATAGCATACAATTCTTCAACAGTAAGGAGGTGGAATGATTTGTAAATCCAGTTTAGTTGCATGTGCTATTGGTTAGGTTTTCAGTAAACAACGTGGTATTCAACTATTTAATTTTTTCAATAATTTTAAATGCGGCGCCCAGGTTAAGTATGATATCACCCGGCAGCATGGCCTCCTGCGAAAGTTTTTCAGCGGCAATATCACCGGCAAGCCCGTGCAAGTAAACCCCCAGCATACAGGCGTGCAAAGGCTTGTAACCTTGCGCCAACAGGCCTGCTAGGATGCCGGTAAGTACATCTCCACTCCCACCCTTTGCCATACCGGCGTTTCCGGTGCTATTAAAATATCCTTTGCCGTCTGGGGTTACAATCAATGTATGGTGGCCCTTTAATACAATGTAAATTTTT
>NZ_JACMOO010000427.1 GCF_014377975.1 Ferruginibacter sp. | reverse complement strand
TTTTTGTTGCCAGTAAGCCTGCGTAACAACATGCCCGTTGGGTGTATGTAACAACCTTCCGAAAATTGCATTGATGGGGTTAAAAGTATAATCGGTTACCCCTACTGTACTTGTTTCCGGTGTGGCAGGAAGTAGTGGAGGCAAAGGAGGTTCAATAGCGTCTACGGTTTTTACAACCGGCGCTGGCAATCCTTTTGGTGGCGGTGAGGCCACCACTACAACCGTATATTTATTGTACTCCAATATTTTTTTTAAAAACTGAACCCTTTCTGGGAATACATTCTTTTCCACGATGCCACATTTAACACCGTTTAGTTCTTCAAACTCATGATTTTTATTAATTGCCATATTATTTTTATTACATTGTTAGCGATGTAATGTAATCGTATATCCAGCTTAGTAATCCGGTGAGTACAATACCTGCCCCGCAAATAATCATGCCCAGCTTAACAGAAGGATTTAAATAAATTTTTTCAATGGGCTGTTCATTTTTATCCATAAAGACTGCCCTGATTACCCGCAGGTAATAATACAAAGACACAATTAAATTTAATGCAGCAACCGTAATAAAAAAGTAATTGCCTTTGGAGGCTCCTGCTGTAATCAAAAATAATTTACCAAAAAATCCCGCCGTTGGCGGTATGCCCGCCAGTGAAAATAATGCCAGCGCCAATATCCAGCTGAGGAATGGATTGGTTTGGTACAGACCTTTAAAATCATCAATTCTTTCTTTACCGGTTTGTTGAGATATAGCTCCTGCAACACCAAACGCTGCAAGATTGGAGAACAAATAGATCAACACAAAATATACAACCGATGCTGTGCCCTTTGCTGAATTACTGCTAAGACCCACCAATATAAAACCAACTTGTGCAATGGATGAAAAAGCAAGGAAGCGTTTTATATTTTGCTGGCGCAACGCAAACAGGTTACCCACAATCATGGTAACAATAGATAACAGCATTACCATATTGTACCATATTTCATGCATGGGTGCAAATACTTTGTACAGGGTGGTTAGCAATATAAATGCAATGGAACCCTTTGAGATTACCGATAAAAACGATGTTACTGCAACCGGCGAACCTTCATACACATCCGCCGTCCATAAATGAAATGGAACGATGGATAATTTAAATGCAAAGGCAGTAAATAAAAACACAAAAGCAAGTATTTGCAAAGGACTGTTATCCAGCAAGGATGGCAGTTCCGCGAAATTAATGGTACCGGTAGCGCCATAAATTAAAGAAATACCGAACAATAAAATGCCCGATGAAAATGCCGATGATAAAATCATTTTCATTGCCCCTTCGCTGGATATTTTTTTCTCCAGATCAAAATTAGCCATTGCTGCCACCGGGATGGTAGAAAGCTCAAGCGATAAAAAGAACATCAGGAAGCTGCCACTGGAAATCATTAAAAACATACCCAAAACCGCAGACAACATTAGCATAAAAAACTCCGGCATGTGTTCGTTTTTCTTGAACCAGTCTGTAAATAATAAGGAGATCAGGTAAATACCAAGGCTTAAAATACTTTTCTGAAAAGCAATCAGAGCATTGGTTGTAAAAAGCCCGCCAAATAAACTACCGTCCTCATTAAAAATAAAACCAGCCACCACATTTGCAAGTAATACTATTTGGATCAGCGGCAACAGGCGATCGTTTTTTATATCCGTGCCTACCTTAATAAATAACAGCAAAAAGATAATGCCTGTGATTACCAGTTCAGATTTCATTAATATTAGAAAGTCGTTTAACATACAGTTTAATTATTTGTTCCTATATCCTTAACGAGGGATAAAAAATTCAAATCTTTGCTGACTGCGAAGACTTAAATTACATTGCCCTTGAGGGCAGTAATAAAAGAAAGCATTTTTCCAAAGCTTTAGCACAAAATAATATTCAGGCTAAAGCCCGGAAGTTATTTTTTTAAATTCCCTCGTCCTCATGGAAGAGGCAATTCAACGAACAACAATTAAAGAGCTGCACTATTAAATAATCAGCATTCCCCAACTTAGAAACCCATTTCTTCTAAAATGCAGTGTGCACAGCTTCCAGTTTATGCATGATTATTTCTGTTGCCGGACTAATCAAATCATTTAACCAGAAAGGTGCAATACCAATGGCAATAATTCCGGCAATTAATATTACAGCTGCTGCTTTTTCATTCCATGTTGCATCACCTAAGTTTTCATACCCTGCTTTTAAAGGCCCCATGGCTGTTTGCCCGATGGCCCTTAAAATATACACCGCTGTTACCACAATAGACATACAGGCAGCAATGGTTGCAATGCGGTGAAACGGATCAGGGTTTTGCCAGCTACCCATAAAAATGGTCATCTCTGCAACAAAACCACTTAGCCCTGGCAAGCCCAATGAACAGAACCCTACAATAAATAATACGGTGGTAATAAATGGCATTACTTTAAGCAATCCTCCCATTTCATTTACCTGCCTTGTATGTGTGCGTTCGTAAATCATACCAATAACAGCAAAGAAAAGAGCCGTCATTAAACCATGCGAAACCATTTGCAGTACAGCACCTGTCATCGCCGTTTTAGTTAACATACCGATACCCAATAAAACAAATCCGCAATGGCTCACAGAAGAATAGGCGTTGATGTATTTCAAATCCTTCTGCATCATAGTAACAAAGGCGCCGTATAAAATGGCAATGGTTGACAGCAGGATAATTATATTGGCATATTCTTTTGCGCCATCCGGCATGATGTAGGTTGCTACCCGTAAACACCCGTATCCACCGAGTTTCATCGAGATACCCGCCAGGAACATAGACCCTGCCGTAGGAGCAGAAGAGTGACCATCGGGCACCCAGGTATGAAAAGGAAATAAGGCTGTAAAAACACCAAACCCAACAAATAAAAGTGGGAAACAAATTTTTTGAACTGCCACCGGAATATTCAATTGAGATAAGGCAATCAGGTCGAATGTTTTTGCCGGACTACCAAAATAAACACCTAATAAACCTACCAGTACCAACGCAGAACCACCCATTAACATTAGCGCCAATTTATTGGCTGCGTATTCTTTTTTACCACTTCCCCAAATGCCGATGAGTAAGTATTTTGGTATCACGGCAATTTCAAGAAAAAAGAAAAGAATAAATAGGTCAAGCGAAATGAAAAAGCCATAGGCACCAAGACTAAGAAGGATGAGTAAGAAATAAAATTCCTTTGTCATTTTTGTCACATTCCACGAAACCAACACCCCGGCAATTACTACAAATGACGTT
>NZ_JACMOO010000426.1 GCF_014377975.1 Ferruginibacter sp. | reverse complement strand
TGCAGCAGGTAACTCACTTCCTGGTTGGCATATTTGTCGTGGGCATTTTGCACGTTGCTCCGCTTGCCAAATAAGGCGTCTGCTTCATCAAAAAACAATATCCAGTTTTTGTTTTCTGCCCTGATAAAAATTTTTTCCAGATTTTTTTCAGTTTCGCCAATATACTTAGAAACTACCTGCGACAGATCGATGCGATAAACATCTTTTTCAAATTGCTTACCCAGCAGTGTGGCGGTTAAAGTTTTTCCGGTGCCGGGAGGTCCGTAAAATAAGGCCCGGTAACCTGGTTTAATTCTTTTTTCCATTCCCCAGGTTTGTAAAAAAGTACCGTTGTGGTGTAACCAGATTTTGATGTCATTTATTTGAGTGGCTGTTTTGGTAGCCAGCATAACATCTTCCCATTCCATTTTTGTAGTAACGAGTTTAGCGGGAAATTCCGGACTAAATGCTGGTTTTGCAACCATGCCGGTAGTAAGTAAATCTACATACTCGGGGTGTAAAATAAGTTTACCGCTCATGCGTGGCTCACCTTCTTTTACAGGTTCCAGCCAAAGAACATAATCTGTCCAAAACCAATGCGAAGCATCAAAATAACGAAGCACCTGTTTGCGTTTATCCGTGTCGGTACCAGCCAGTAAAAAAAGTGCCGTATCGCCGGTAGGCAACATGTATCTTGTGTTGGTGCCTTTTACTCCACCAAATTCCAAAAACTCGCCACCTTTGGGCATATATTGTTGAATGGCATTATTAAATAAAGTGGGCTGAATATGAGCCGACAATGCAGTAAGCAGGATAATTGTTTCACAGTGATTCAACTTTTTACCTTGGAATATAGTGCTGTCAATTTCGGGTAATTCCTCTACCGGAACCGGTTCGCCGTTGGCAGCAAAATGTAATTGCAGCCTGTTGTGAACATAGTTACTGAATCTTATAAATGTTTCATTGGATGGCATGATGACTGATGGCTTATTTTAAATAATTTCCTGCTTTAAAATTTTTTTAATGGTTATAATTGCTGTTGCATCGGCAGCGTAATTATTCTAATTAAGACTCAAAAAAATCAGGGGAGAAAAATCTTTAACGGCAAGATTTAAATTAAAAAATCTTCCTGTACACTCCAGAATTTTCTTGCAATAACGCCCCGGTCTTTGTGAACAATTTGTCCCATAAATCGAAAATCAAACTCATATTGCTCGCCTGAGTTTGTAATGCGGCCTGTAATGGCAGGAAAATCTTCTCCACGAAAAATACAACCATTTCGTTGGTTTTCTGTGCCGTCTGCATTTACGTAATGATTTAGCGGGATGGTACTGCCGGGGCCACTTCTATGCCCCATTCGTTGGGGTGTTAGTCCTGTATTTCCATCTTGTGTATAATTGGGTATGGGCTGAAGTCCGCCCGGTACGGTAAACAGGCTGCGTAAATCGGTCATAGGGCCGGCAGGATCTGCGCCTGCTGGCAACATTTCAATCCGGCCACAAATAAACTGGCGGTATTCATACTTACTGCAATCTTCTCCGGGGGGAAAATGTATTTCAATAGTAAACTGGCCGGA
>NZ_JACMOO010000425.1 GCF_014377975.1 Ferruginibacter sp. | reverse complement strand
GTATCAACTATATTACTGGTCAGTTGTAACGGGGGCGGGTCTTTTAAGAAAGGCGAAAAAGGAATGGAATATAAAATCATTTCGGCCGCTGGTAGTGGTAAAACATTGCAAAACGGAAATTTTTTTGAAATACAATTTCAACAAACATATAAAGGTGCTGATAAAGACACCGTATTATATGATTCAAGAAAAACTACTAATCAGATAGCTTCGATGGATTCTGCCGGTATGCCTCCTGCTTATTACAAAATATTCGGCCAGGTAAAAAAAGGCGATAGTATCATTGTAAAGCAATTGGTAGATAGTGTTATGAAAGAAGGTGGCAACACACCACCTTTTATGAAAAAAGGTGGTCACCTGATAGCCTACTACAAAATTGTAAATATTTATTCCAATAAAGAATCTGCTGACAGTGCCTATAAAATTCAAATGGCAATGGCTAAAGTAAAAGATTCTTTAAATGCATTGGTACAGATAAAAAAAGATGATAAAATCATTACAGATTATCTGGCTTCAAAAAATATCAAAGCACAGAAATCACCCATGGGCGTTTATGTAGAAATTCTGCAGGAAGGTACCGGAGCAAAAGTGACTGATTCTGTTGGTGTAAAAATGAAGTACACTGGTAAAAATTTTGACGGTAAGCCTTTTGACAGTAATATAGATTCTCAGTTTCATCATACTGATTTGCTGCCTGTTCAAATGTGGGCTCCAAGAGTTATCCCGGGATGGGTAGATGGTTTGCGCATGTTATCAAAAGGAACCAAGGCCCGTTTTTACATCCCTTCTTCTTTAGGTTATGGCGAACAGGGACAGGCTCCGGTAATTTCACCCAATGAGAACCTGATTTTTGACGTGGAAGTAGTAGAACTTACTGACAAAAAACAAGCAGCTGCTGAAGAAATGGCGATGCAGCAAAAAGCAATGCAGCAGCAAATGCAAATGCAGCAAATGCAACAAAAGATGAAAGGTCAGCAGCCACCTGCCAATAAGTAAATTTAAATAGTTTATTATAAAATAGCCGTCCTTTATAGAGACGGCTATTTTTGTGTCTTTTGTAAAAAGTCAATCAATAAGTTTCCCGATCCTTCCACCACTACCAGCAAAGAAAACAGCTTTTCCTTTTTTTGCTTTGCGGCATACATGAAAGCTTTCTTTACTCATCCAATTCCAGTTTTTGCCTTCGTCATAGCTGATGTCAACTCCTGTTAAACCGCAACTTATCCAGGTAAATTTATTAATGTATTCAACGCAACTACGATAGCCATGTGGGGATGTTGCCGGTGTGGTAAATGTTTTGCCCCCATCGTTTGTAATGCAACAATTTTTAGTGGTATCTTCTTTTGCATTAAAATCACCCCCCACAATGATGAACGTTTTACTGTTTTTTACGGCAATGGAATTAGCGCCTGTAGTAGCTTTGCCTTGTACAATGGGCAGGTCAGTTTTTGTATCCCGGATAAAAAGCCGGCTTCGTGTGCCGCCGGAAATAAACAATGCTTCCTGCTTGCTGAGCTTTCTTACATTGGTACCGCTGCTGGCAAAAAAGGCTTCGCCGCTATCGGCTACCGGGTAATTTTGTGGGGGCAGCTCCTGCCATTTTTTTCCACCGTCAAAAGTACGGGCAATAAAAACTTTGTTATCAATCGGGTCGCCAATTACGATGCCGCTTTGTTCGTTCCAGAATTCCATGGCATCTAAAAACATGCCTTTGGTTTTATTTTCATATACGGTTTGCCAGGTAACGCCGCCATCGGTGGTGCGTAAAATATAGGCTGGTTCTGCAATGGCCATAAGGATGGCTGTCTTGCCATCAAATGCTTCTATGTCCCTGAAGTCGGCTTTTTCAAAACCTTTTACCTGCATTATTTTCCAGCTAACACCACCATCTGTTGACTTACCTACGGTACCTTCACTGCCACTGATCCATACAACTTTATCAGATACCACACTTAACCCACGGATGGAAGCCTTTGTGCCACTATTGAGTAACTGGATTGTTTGTGCGGTAGTATTGGTAATGATTAACAGCAACACAATAACAGGTATGGTGAATTTTATTTTAATAAACATACATCTTCTTTTATTTTCAAAAGTAAATAAAACTATCTGTTATTAGATTTAGGACAATCCAATGCCTGGTGATTTGGTCTGAAATTTTTTGATTTTTCTACCACCATCGGTAGCTTAATAAACTGAACCAACCTTTCCAGGCGGCCGCCGTTGTGTATTTTTTGCCGATGGCCAAAGCTTTAGCCAGGTTAACTTGCAGCATGCCCGTCAAAAAGACACAACATCGGCTTCCGGGAATTGCAGTTTATTATGATTGAAAAGCGAACCACCACAAGGACGAATCGAATCGATATAGTGCTGAAACCTTGAAAGAATAATCCGGCACAAATGCCTGTTCACGATCTCTTTTTTTAAAACCAAAATTATGAGACAATCTCAATCCAATGCAGTTTACAGAGTTTTCATTATATATTACTGATTCATACCGGATTCGCAGATCAAATTGTAAACCAACGACCGATGGAAAAAGATAAACCTGCTAAAAGAGACGCAGTAATTCCGTGAAACTTTTCATCGAAGTGGTACCCATCATCACTTGTAGAGGGTCTTATGCCGTATACATTGCAGCCCAACTGAGGTTCAACATAAAAAACCCGCCCCGATTCATTTGTTCAATAACCGTAAGCAGCGCCGGGGCCTTGCGCCGTGGATTGTTCCGTTTAATTATTTCCATTATATTTACTAACCTAGTTTATATTATATGAAATCAATTTACAAATTAATTATATCAATTGTTACCACTCTGGCTGTGGGAGGTATTTCTGGATTTTTCACATCGTCCTCCGTAAATGGCTGGTTCAAAACATTAAACAAACCCTCCTTTAATCCTCCAGGCTGGTTGTTTGCTCCGGTATGGACTGTTTTATACATCTTAATAGGAATTGCGTTTTATATTATATGGAACAGTCAGGTAAAAACAGAAAAAAAATATACTGCTTATACCTATTATTGGCTTCAGCTTTTATTAAATTTTGGATGGTCTTTTCTTTTCTTTTTTTATAAGCGACCAGACCTTGCTTTGATTGACATTATTGTACTTTTTATTATGATATCCAGTACCATTTTTTCGTTTAGAAAAATTTCTAAAACTGCAGCCTGGTTGTTGGTGCCATACCTATGCTGGGTAGCATTTGCTACAGCATTAAACTTTGCTATATGGAAGTTGAATTAATTGATTTTGCCGGGCGTAAAGATAAGAGCATCTGCAATTTTATTTCTTAAACTGTCATTCGTTATTATGCTTATTCTTCAAAATTGGTCATCCATTTTTGCTATTTATTATTTTTAGCTTCGGTAAGGTTATTTAAAAAATAAAGCCATTTTTATTTTATCCTATTGGCGCAGGAGTTTAGTATAAAATAAAAAAATCCACCTGGCACAGGAGTATAGGATAAACAGAAGAAACCCCACAAGTGCTGGAGTAAAGTATATAAGAAAAAGCTTTCATCTATATTCCCGGCGCAATGCCGCGCCCGGGGCAGAAACGAAAACATATTCAAATTGAAAGCGTACCACAACGCTGAAAAAGTACAAGAGGGCGACGCAACTATTTACCACATTGCTTCTTAGCCCGGACAATAATAGTAATATTGTAACTCATAAATTTTGAAACCTATGATACCATACTGGATGAGTCGCACGCAGTTGCTGCTGGGCGAAGGTACTACCCAACAACTGATGCTTAAAAATGTACTGGTGGTGGGGCTGGGCGGAGTAGGTGGTATATGCGCTGAAATGATTGCCAGGGCTGGTGTTGGCCGGATGACGATTGTAGACGGCGACCAGGTGGACCTTAGCAATGGCAATCGGCAGATAGCAGCCCTGCACAGTACCGAAAAGCAATTAAAGGCAGAAGTGATGGGGAAAAGAATAAAAGATATTAACCCCGAAATTGAATTAAAGGTCATTGCTGAATTTATAAAAGAAGAAAGAACGGTAGAAATTGTAACATCCGGCAATTATGATTATGTGGTGGATTGTATTGATACTTTAACGCCAAAAGTATGGTTAATTAAAACCTGTGTGGAAAGAAAAATACCGGTGGTAAGTTCGCTGGGTGCAGGGGGAAAAATGGATCCGTCGCAGATTCAGGTGGCAGATATTTCAGAAAGTTATAAATGCAACCTTGCCCGTTATGTTAGAAAATACCTGCACAAGGAAGGCATTACTACCGGAGTAACAGTGGTGTTTTCGCCGGAAAAAATTGATGCGGATAAAATTGTTGTTACCGAAAAAGCTTTCCCTAAAAAATCGATCATTGGCACCATCAGTTATATGCCTGCGTTGTTTGGCTGTATGGCTGCAAGCGTGGTTATCAGGGCGCTTTGCAGTAGCAATGCGCATAAATTACCGTAAGTTTCCTTAGCCAATACCAATAAACTTATAGTAAATAAGTTCTGTTACTTTTGAAAAGGTAAGGTGTTTTTCAAAAACGAAAATATATTTTCCTACAGGAAACAGTTGCATGAGTTATAACTATTTACCACTTGATAAAAATCCGCTGAGCTTTCAGCAGGTGAAAAATCTGCTTGCTTTTAAGCAACTGGTGTCCATTACTTTTGATGCACACAAACGCATAGTTGTTTGCCGGCAATACCTTGATAAAAAACTGGGGGAAAACAATGAATTATTTTACGGTATCAACACCGGATTTGGTTATTTGCAGAATGTAAAAATCGACAATGAGCAGCTGCAGGAACTACAGATAAATTTAATAAAATCGCATGCCTGCGGGCTGGGCGAAGAAGTGCCTGCGCCGATAGTTCGGCTGATGATTATGCTAAAAATAAAATCGCTCAGCTATGGTAATTCGGGTGTACAGATTGATACGGTGAAACGGCTGATTGATATGTACAACAATGATGTATTGCCATTGATTTATACCCAGGGATCATTGGGTGCTTCGGGAGATTTGGCACCGCTGAGCCATTTAAGTTTAGCGTTGATAGGGTTAGGTGAAGTACACCATTCAGGAAAAAAAATGTTGGCGTCTGATGCACTGCAACAATTTAACTGGCAACCCATTTCATTGCAAAGTAAAGAAGGACTGGCATTAATAAACGGTACACAATTTATGAGTGCTTATGGTATGCACAGCCTGGTGCAGTGCGACCGGTTATTAAAATGGGCAAATATTATCGCCGCCATTTCTTTTGATGCATTTGATTGTACCCTGGAACCGCTGCACGAAAAGATACATTCTATCCGAAGTCATAAAGGGCAGGTTACTACCGCTGCGGCTTTGCGCAGTTTGCTGGCAGGCAGCCAGATTGCAATACAAAAAAAAGAACAGGTGCAGGATCCTTATTCATTTCGCTGTGTGCCACAGGTACATGGTGCAACAAAAGATACCTTCGATTATGTGCTTTGTATTTTTATAAAAGAGATCAATTCTGTTACTGACAATCCCAATATTTTTCCGGAAGATGATTTAATTTTAAGTGGTGGAAATTTTCATGGGCAACCCCTGGCATTGGCGCTGGATTTTTTAGCAATTGCCATGAGTGAACTTGCCAATATTTCGGAACGACGAACGTATCAGCTTATCAGCGGTCAGCATAAACTTCCCCTGTTTTTGGTAAAGCAATCGGGATTACATTCAGGTTTTATGATACCGCAATACACCGCAGCAGGAATTGTGAGCGAAAACAAACAGTTGTGTACTCCTGCCAGTGTAGATTCTATCAGCAGCAGCAACAACCAGGAAGATCATGTAAGTATGGGTGCCAATGCAGCTACCAAATGCAAACGCGTAGTAGATAATGTAGAAAAAGTGCTGGCAATCGAATTATTAACTGCGGTACAGGCACTTGAATTTCGCAGGCCCTTGCAAAGTTCTCCCGCTATTGAAGCCATTGTATATGCTTTTAGAAAAGAAGTAAGTTTTAATGAGGCAGACAGGATTTTGCAGGTAGATATGCTGAAGGCAATTGCATTTATTCAAAATGATGCGCCGGAGTAAAACCTCAACAATGAAGGAGGATTATCTTTCTTTCATTTATTATTGCAGTATGAACAAGTGGTTATTTGAGTTTGAAGATAAAACCTGGCTGCCTGCCACTATCAGGGAAGGCATGACGGACTATTTAAGATTTATTTTAAACAGTGGAAATTTTTATGAGCCTGTTAGTCCGCTGGTAGTGCAATTGCTGCAGGAAACCAATTCTTTAAAAGTAATTGATCTCTGTTCAGGAGGAGGTGGTACCATTGTACAGGTTCAAAAAAACATACAGCATAAATATGCGTTAGCAGTGCCTTTTATGCTCACTGATATTTTTCCTAACATACCTGCTTATGAGTTTATTGAGCATAAAACCGATGGCCAGGTAAGCTATTGTTCAACGCCTGTAAATGCGGTAAAAGTTGCCCCTGCGTTAAAAGGCGTGAGAACTATTTTTTCTGCCTTTCATCATTTTGATACACCAACGGCTACACAGGTAATACAGGATGCTGTTTCAGCCAGGGAAGGCATTGGTATTTTTGACGGCGGCAATAAAAGTATATTTTTTATAGTGGCAATGGTGCTGTTTCATCCCATTGCATTTTTTTTATTTACGCCTTTTTTTAGACCCTTTAAATGGAGCCGGTTGTTGTTTACCTATGTAATTCCTGTAATTCCATTGTTGACTGTTTGGGACGGTATTGTTTCTGTAACAAGACTGTATCAACCGCATCAATTGTTGCAAATGGCAAGCGATGTCAACAATGAAAATTACTGCTGGCAGGCGGGTAAAGTAAAAAACAAATATGGCATGCACATCACTTATCTGCTGGGCTATCCTGATGAAAAAAAATTTGTTGCGGCAGCAGCAAGTGCAAATAGTACAGCATAAGATTTTCCAGTTTTTATTACATCAGAAACAATAAAACATATGTTCATAATTTATAGTACAAATAAAACTACAATGGATCAGGGAATTGAATTACACACAAAAAAAATAATAAAAATATATTTACAAAGTAATTATCCAATACCACTGAATCCCCCAATTGGCAGGGGCTGTATTTAAGAAAACGAACCTGTGAAAAACCTCCTTTTGTGGAGGTTTTTTTATACCCGGTTTAAATACTGTATTAAAAAGGAAGGTAATATTGTTGTGCATAAAAATAATGCGTACATTGAAATAAAATTTATGCCTGAATCTAAAGCAAGACATCCGCACAAACATACAGATCATCATCAGAAAACTTCCAACACACATTTAAAACCCAAAAAAGTGAGCAGAGCTGTAATTGCAGCAGTTTTATTTTGTGGTTTCTTAGGTCTTGGCGTTAGCTATTTTATCGACTCAACCAGCATTGCAACTCTTATAACAGGTGCGCTGATAGGTTGTATTGCCGGGTTTATTTTTGGCTACTTGGTAAATAAAAGCTTGTCGAAAAAATAGTTTCATTTTTGATAAATGACTTCCAATAATTGTTGACATTATTTTGCAGAAAACAGCATGCTTCAAAACGAAACCATTGATGTGTGATATCAAGGTGATATGAAAAAAATAAACTGGGGTATTATTGGTTGTGGGGATGTTACGGAATTTAAAAGCGGACCGGCTTTTAATAAAGTAAGTAATTCAAACCTGATAGCCGTAATGCGGCGCGACATGGCAAAGGCGAAAGATTATGCCTACCGGCACAACGTACCCAAGTGGTACAGTAATGCTGAGCAACTGATCAACGATCCGGAGGTGAATGCTGTTTATGTTGCCACTCCACCATCTTCACACGAAATGTATACCATTGCTGCACTGGCAGCAGGAAAGCCGGTGTATGTTGAAAAACCAATGAGTGTAAATACGGATGCTGCAATAAATATGGTGCGTGCTGCAGCACAAAAAAATATAAAACTAGTAATAGCGCATTACCGGCGGGAACAGCCCTTTTTTAAAAAGATAAAACAATTAATTATCGATAAAGTAATTGGTGATATCAGATTTGTAAAACTGGATTATTGCAAGATGGTATTAAACCAGGAAGCACTGAAAGAGAATAAAAATGCCTGGCGGGTAGATACTTCGATTGCGGGTGGTGGCTTATTTCATGACCTTGCACCGCACCAGCTTGATTTGATGCTTTATTTTTTTGGTGATGCAGAAAAGATAAATGGAGTAGCTGTTAACCAGGCAGGATTGTATGCTGCCGACGATATGGTGGCAGGAAATATTTTATTTAAAAACGGTATTGTATTTAGTGGAATATGGAGCTTTGGTATTGAAAAAACATCTGAAAGGGATTGGTGCGAAATTACCGGAACCATTGGAAAAATTGAGTTTCCTGTTTTTGATGGACGCACCATTACTGTTACTGTAAACAATACAACCCAACAGTTTACTTTTGATGCGTTGCAACATGTACAGCAACCCATGATTGAAAAAGTAGTTGCTTATTTTTTGAATGAAGCAGGTAATCCCTGTAGTGGTGAAGAGGGTGCTTTGATAATGAAATGGATGGAAGCAATGACACGAAAATAGTGATTGAGCTCATCCTGAAATGTGTAGAACCCTGATTTTTACAGGTAAATATCTATCATTGCAAATAACGTCTGTTTAGGAAATGGAGCAATACTTATAACTTAACTTTATTGCATGATGGTCAAAAAATTATTGCTTTCTATATTATTTTTTACCTCTTTATTTACGTCGGCACAAAAGGTAGGCGGTAACCCGGCTGCATTAAAATGGCAGCAGATAAATACCCAATTAGCAAGGGTTATTTTTCCAAAAGGATTGGATAGCCAGGCTAACAGGGTAAGTAATATTGTGCAGTTACTGGATAGTATTACCATGCATACAATCGGAAACCGGCAGCGAAAATGGAATATTGTATTGCTCAATCAAACAACCATACCTAACGCATATGTAAGGCTGGCACCGGTTATAAGCGAACTAAACCTGTTACCTGGCCAGGATAATTTTAGCAATGGCAGCATAAGGGGAGATGATAACCTGATTATTCATGAAAACAGGCACATGCAGCAGTTTGCTAATTTTAACGG
>NZ_JACMOO010000424.1 GCF_014377975.1 Ferruginibacter sp. | reverse complement strand
GAAGTTGCAACAATCAACAGTTCTGCCTACCCAGGCTTTCGTTCGGGTTTCGAACAACATAGCCGAACATTGGGTCTTATATTTATCTTTATCAAAAGGCAAGTTGCGGTTACGGGCAGATCAATTTTAAATTCTACACCTGCAGAAAGAGCTATCGTTTTGCCTACTATGACCATAGATTTTAACAAGCCAAATAATACAAAAATGTTACACAAAACTTTCACCCCTTTTCCAATTTTGACAACCGAAAGGCTTACGCTCAGACAAATGCTGATTAATGACGAACAAGAAATTTTTACTATACGTTCGGACAAAGAAATAAATAAATATCTCGGCAGACAATTAAGTAAAACAAATGAGGATGCGAGGAATTTTATAAAGACGATTAATGAGAATGTTAAGAAGAACGACTCCATCTATTGGGCAATAACTTTGAGTGACAAAAATATAGTGATTGGGACAGTTTGTCTTTTTAGCTTTTCAGAAGAAAATGACAAGTGCGAAATTGGTTATGAATTATTGACAAATTTTCAAGGGACAGGAATAATGAAGGAAGCGGTTGAAAAAGTTATTGATTATGCATTCAATACAATTAAAGTTCAAAATATAGAAGCAATCTTTCACAGAGATAACCAGCGTTCCATAAAGCTGTTGGAGAAGTTATCGTTTAGGAATTCAAATAAAAATGATAATACAGAACCTGATTTAATATATTACCATTTATCAAATTCAATTGACAATGTTACATAAAAAACTAAAAGAAAAAGGCCCCTCAACAAATACCATCTTCCTATAATTTCATCCACTAATATTCTTTTAAATGAGAAACAAGATCAAGATTATTTTTTCCTTTCTGTTCATACATTTTTCATCTGCAAATGCGCAAACGCTTTATTATCCTGATACAGCATGGCAGGTAAGAACCGCCACGGAAATGAAGATGAACAAACAGTTGTTGGATAGTGCAGTAAATTTTGCGTTATCAAATGAAAATAAAGTGGAAAGAGACCTGCGCATTGCAAACCTGAAAGCATACAGCAATGAACCGGATTACAAAATATTAGGACCTATGAAAGAAAGAGGTAGACCTGCAGGACTGGTTATTAAAAATGGTTACATAGTAGCACAATGGGGGGATGTAAATCGTGTGGACATGAGTTTTAGTGCAACGAAAAGTTTTTTATCAACTACTGCAGGCTTGGCTATAGATAATGGATTGATAAAAAATGTACATGATAAAGTAATAAATTATGTGTGGGATGGCACTTATAAAGGTGAGCACAATTCCACCATTAGTTGGGATCATTTATTAACGCAATCATCTGACTGGAGCGGAATGCTTTTTGAATTGAACGATTGGGCTGACAGGCCACCCAAGCAGGGAGGTATTGATGAATGGAGAAACAGAAAACTGAATGAGCCCGGTACGTTTTTTAAATACAACGATGTAAGGGTAAATCTTCTTGCCTATTCCTTACTGCAGGTTTGGCGTACACCTTTACCTGTTGTGTTGAAAGAAAAAATTATGGATCCCATCGGCGCTTCCACCACATGGCGCTGGTATGGTTATGAAAACTCTTTTGTAAATATTGACGGGTTAAGGATGCAGTCGGTAAGTGGTGGCGGGCACCATGGGGGTGGTATTTTTTTTTGGGCCTGGGGCCAGGCAAGGGT
>NZ_JACMOO010000078.1 GCF_014377975.1 Ferruginibacter sp. | reverse complement strand
GGGCGTCAGCGTACGCCAAGAGTACCCATTGACCCAGCCTTACAGTTGCCGTATGCAGAAGGCAAAGTATTGTTGATTGATAAGCCGCTGCACTGGACATCTTTTGACGTAGTGCGTAAACTGCGCAGCATATTACAAATAAAAAAAATTGGGCACGCAGGTACCTTAGATCCACTGGCAACCGGCCTTTTGATAGTGTGCACTGGAAAGTTTACGAAAAAAATAAATGAATATATGGCGCAGAAAAAAGAATACCGCGGCCATATTGTTCTGGGAGCAGTAACCCCCACTTTTGATCTTGAAAGTGAGCCGGAACAACAACAGGAATTTCTACACCTGACTGATGTTGAAATAAAAAATACAACGCGGCAATTTACGGGAGCCATACAGCAATTACCGCCCATTTATTCTGCCATAAAAAAAGAAGGTGTTGCTTTGTATGAACTGGCAAGAAAAGGAACAGCAGTACAATTAGAACCAAGAAATATTACCATTCATTCATTTGAAATTACAGCAATTAATTTACCTGAAGTAAGCTTTAAAGTGGTTTGCTCAACCGGCACCTATATCCGCAGCCTGGCAAATGATTTTGGCGCTGCATTGGGATGTGGCAGCTACCTGGGTAGTTTACGCAGAACAGGAATTGGGGAATTTGATGTAAACAATGCTATTGATATGGAGGATATTTTGCAACAGGTAACCCATCAAAATTTAGTTAACAAAACCGATACCGCATTGCAGGATCAGTCATCTAAAAAGGATAACTTAAGCCTATAGTAAAATTAAAATTTTCCTGCCGCCAATTTGTATTTTCTTTACCACCTTTTAATAAATGGTCGAAAGTAATATCAGGAATTTGCCAGCCATCATTTTTTAAAATATCTGGTTTCTTAAACCGGAAACCCAGATCAAAGCGCAATACCACATAAGTAAAATCAAAGCGAAAACCGGTGCCTACATCAACACCCAGTTGTTGATAAAACTTGTTAAACTGAAATTGCAGCGTGTCTGCACCACCACCCGGCCGGGTGTTTCTAAAGTTCCAAACATTACCGGCATCAGCAAACAGCGCCCATTTTAAAACAAGCTGGTTGGGGATAATCTGAAAAAGATCGTGCCGGTATTCTGCATTTACTTCAAAGCGGATATCGCCGGTGCGGTCGTTAGTGAGGTAATTACTATTTAATATTGGTTTGCCGCCGGGGCCAATACCACGGATTGGCCAGCCCCGCATACTGTTAGGCCCGCCAGAAAAATACTGTTTAAAAAATGGTAATGAAGAAGTATCATTATTTTCCAACGGAACGCCAACTCCAAGAAAGGCTCTGAAAACCCTTGCTGTTTTGGGATTGTTAATGGCATATGTATATTCGCCATCTACCTTTACAAACTGGCGCAATTCTTTTTTAAAAATACCCAGCCTGCCCCACAGTAAGCCAGACTCTTCAATATTGCCAGTAAACGACCGCCGCCTGTTGGGATGCCTTGGATTGATATAAGTGGAAGAATAGCTGTAGGAGCTGCCGATAATTAAAGCAGTGTTATAAGAGTAACGCAGGTAAGGATTTGCAAGTAAAATTTTACTAAAACTATCCGATTGATTAAAAAGGTAAGAGTATTCAATGTTTGGAAATTTAATGATGTTTTTTCTGTTTATTTTATTGTTCCACTGGTTACCAAAAGCAACGCCAGCCGAGAATAAATTAAACAGATCAATTCTTTTGGTATAGGATGGATTTGTGTTGATAAAAGTTTGTTGTGAAAGCGGTTTGCCATCATTAAACCATGATTTTGGTAAAAGGTTAATGGGCCCCAGTAACCGTGGAAAACTAATGGTATTGGTATAGCTCAATTCATTCGAATTAATGATCCTGTTGGATCGGGATGAATTTAAATTTAACTCTACACCATAGCGGATAGCATGGGTCATTTTTATGCCTTCTTTGTGAATATTGCGGTTTTGCAAAGAAAAATTGGTTGACAATCCAAGCAGGTTGCCACCACTTGGAACGGTAGCCGTATTAGCATTGCTGTTTACAGAATAACTGGCTTCTATATTGGCCTCAAATCCATATTTACGGGCGGGTATCATCTGCAGAATCATATCCAGGTTTCCAACGCTGTCTTTTCTTTCAACAGTTTGAATATTGATGTTTTGCCATACGCCTGTTTTAGAAAAATTGCTGAGGGTTTTGGCATAGTTTTCCTGCCGGTATAAATCACCTTTTTTAAAATTCATATTGCGCAGTAAAAAATTATTACGGAATAATTTTTTATGATAACGAATCTGGAAATAGTTTTTTTTGGTTGTATCTGTAAAAAAAGGTAACGTATTTAAACTGTCAATACTGCTATAATCCGGATAAATATATACGTTGCTGATATAAAATTTTTGCAGCCGCAAACTGTCTGCCAGCGGGTTTATAATCATATCTAATTTTATCGTGGGCTTATTTCTTTTTAGATTTGCCTCCGCGAGCAAACGGATATTTTCAAAAGGATCAGCAGAAATGTTGGTCAAAGATAAAATAGTTGTATCGCCCCTCATCCTCAAATCGTCTGTAATAAACTTATAATAGCCATTATTTCTGTACAAATCTACCAGTCTGCTTGTTTCTGCAAGTACGTCTCCCTTGGTAACCGGATTGCCTTTTTTAATAAACGATTTGGGCATTGTTTCAACAGCCAACAGTTGTAGCGCTGGTTTATTCAGGCGGTAACTAAAAGTATCTATCAGGGTAGGGTTACCCGCATAAACGATGTATTTTACAGATACCCGCTGTTGCTTATCCCAGCTTAAGTGCAGCAGACTCTTTCGTTTTCTTACTAAGGCAGTATGCACAATAGTATCAATTATTACAGAATCTTTTGCCTGGTAATAACCTAAGTGAAACATAGAGCCAATCATATTTCTGGCCGATTTGTAGGTGTATGCAGTATCATAAACAGCCGCAGCAGGAATGGCGGTATGAAATAAAAATAGTTTATCCTTTGTAAAAACTCTTGCACTATCCTCTAATTGGGCGTACAATCGTTGCTTTGCAATATTTCTTTCATCCGTATTAAAATTTCCGCCTCTTAGTTCAATACTGTTTTTAAATAAAAAGGGTTTACCTTTTTGATAATTTTGCGCTGTAGTACAGGAAGATAATATCAATGCAGCGCAAAAAATATTTTTCAGAACATTCAAAAATTTCGTTTTTACAACCACACTAACAGTATAAATTTTTAGAGAACCATGTTAAGCAAAACATATACCAAATATATCCAAAGTTTACACCACAAAAAATTCAGAGATGCGGATAATGTATTTATTGCCGAAGGTAGTAAAGTAGTAATGGAATTATTGCAATCATCCATATTTTCATGTCAGCAAGTGCTGGGCCTGCAGCAATGGCTGCAGCAAAATGAAATGTTAATTCGCAAAACTTACAGCGGCCGGTTGCAGGCAATTGATAATTTTGAACTCGAAAAAATATCAGCCCTAAGCACGCCCAACCAGGTATTGGCTGTTTTTAAAAAAGCAAAAAAAAACACCAGCGATCCAAAAGGTAAAATAACCCTTGTGCTCGATACCATACAGGATCCTGGCAACCTGGGTACCATTATTCGCATTGCAGACTGGTTTGGCGTGCCATCCATTATTTGTTCAGAAAATTGTACTGACATTTATAACCCTAAAGTGGTGCAAAGTACCATGGGTAGTTTGGGCAGGGTTAATGTGAACTATACAAATATTACAGACTGGCTTAAAAAAAACAGCGGCATTCAAATATATGCAGCAGCGCTAAATGGAAAAAATGTGCACCACTTAAAAGGGTTAACCGAAGCCATGATTGTTATTGGCAACGAATCAAAAGGCATTAGTGCCGAGGTAATGGAATTGTGTACCGAAAAGATAACCATACCAAAAAACGGTCAGGCCGAGTCATTAAATGCAGCAGTAGCGGCAGGAATTATTTTATCACATATGGTAGCATAAAAAATAATTGGTCCTGGCTAAGAAGCAATGTGGATCAGTGTTGCATCGCCCTCTTGTACAAAAACAGCTTTATTGAACCGTGGTTTTTGCATTGAAGTGTAAGTAATTTTAAAGCCATAGTAAGACGGTTTTTTCAAATGATGAAAGAAGTACCATTTTAAATTACGGGCAATTCATTGCATACAGTTTATACATTTAAATATGCTTCCGGTTAAAAGAACCATACTACAAAGCTGAAAAAGCAGCAGAGGGCGATGCAAGGATGATCCACAAAGTTGCTGCTTTGCCCGGACAAAAATTATCTTTTAAAAATCATTCTTTTGTAGCCCTGAAAAAATTACCTGAACTGTATAGCTTTAACCGGTTTAATTTTTTTTACAAGCAAAGTGGGTACAATCAAGGTGGCAAAACAAACGGCCAGTGTAACAATATCTACCAGTGCAACCTGCCACCACACTACATCTGCGTGGGCAGCGGCCATATAATAAGCTTCTTCATCTAATTTAATAAAACCTGTTTTTTGTTGCAGCCAGCAAATGAACAAACCGAGTGCGGTGCCCGTAATAATGCCTGTTACTGCTATTAAACCGGTGTTGTATAAAAATATTTTTTGTACCATCCAGTCGCTGGCACCTACTGCTTTTAGTACACCAATCATCCGGGTTCTTTCCAGCACTATAATCAGTAAACAGGTGATGAGGTTTACAATGGCAACAATCATCATAATGCCCATCAGTATTAGTTTTATTTTATTTTGAAGTGCCAGCCAGTCAAAAATATTACTGTACATTTCTGTAATAGTTTTGGCGCTCCAGCCTTGTGGTGTTAATTCTTTTATTAAAGTAGCAACGGTATCTGTTTGTGTATAGTCTTTTAAAAAAACTTCGTATCCGCCTATCTGGCGTGGGTTCCAGTCGTTCATGCGGCGAATTAAATTGATATCGCACAGGCCGAATTGTTTATCATAT
Source organism: Ferruginibacter sp. (assembly GCF_014377975.1). Taxonomy (GTDB): domain Bacteria; phylum Bacteroidota; class Bacteroidia; order Chitinophagales; family Chitinophagaceae; genus Ferruginibacter. Next base: position 15,287 of record NZ_JACMOO010000078.1, on the reverse strand, counting down.
TCATCTATGGAAGTTTTAAAAATACCGGCGATCTTTAATTTGCGTGGACGCTTTGTACCGTCTTCCTGTATAAAAAAAGATAACAGCGTATCGTTTACCTGTATATTTAACTGGCTGGCGATATAGGCAGAAATATTTATTTGACTGCTGTAGCCACTATCAGTAAATGACAGCCATTTGCCCTCTTTTAAAAAAGGATTTAACCTTTCAAAACTAAAAGAAGAATCAATACCCTTTAATAAAATACTTTCAATGTCGGTGCCATAAGTTAATATTACCGATTTAGTAGCATATCGTTCTATTGATTTTACCTGTGGTAATTTTTTTATAATGTTTTCAACGGTGTCATTGGCAATAATAGGGTATTGCTCTGCAATGCTCACACGGTTCTCAATATCCTGCTGTACATGCACATGCCCCCAGAAACTGAAAATTTTATTACTGATTACATTTTGAAAACCATTCACAAAACTCAATGCCACTATCATTACCGCCACGCTGATAGCCGTAGCGCCAATGGCCAGCCGGATGATAAACCGTGAAAAAGTATTTTGCCTGTTAAATGCAATTCTGTTGGCTATAAAAGCGGATATATTCAATCGGCGTATTTTTTGCTATCTTTCAAAAGTAAATATTTTAATAACCACATGCATATTTTTAAATTGATCGCCGCTGCATCTATTTTATTACTGATGCAAAAATCATTGCCGGCACAAACAAATCCCGACGCTGTCTACGATACCAATATTCGTACTGTAAGGCTTCATCCGTATGGCGACCAGGAATCAATGGCCATTTATAAACTCAACAGTACAGACCGTATAGAGCTGCACTTTGATGATATGGATACAAGGGTAAAAAGTTATTATTACACTTACCTGTTATGCGATTACAATTGGCAGCCGGTAAACCTTAGTCCCTTTGATTTTATTAAAGGGTTTACGCAGCAACGCATTTCGGGCTATCGGTTTTCCTCAATTGCTTATACAAGATATATTCATTACCAGGCCGTTTTGCCTGAAGCAAACTGTATGCCCACCCGCAGTGGCAATTACCTTGTAAAAGTTTTTCTGGATGGCGATACCAGCAAGCTTGTTTTTACCAAATCTTTGCTGGTGCTTGATTCCAAGGCAAGTGTATTTGCGCAGGTGGTACAGCCTTTTACACCAGATAGCTATAATACGCACCAGCATATAAAGTTTACCGTTAATGTAGAAGGTTTAAATACCAGTAATGCCAGTCAGCAGGTTAAAGTAGTGGTTTTACAAAACGGCCGCTGGGATATTGCGCAGGGAAATGTACTGCCTACCTTTATCATAAATAATTCGCTGGAGTACAGCAATGAAAATAGTTTTGTTTTTGCTGGTGGTAAAGAATGGCGCTGGCTTGACCTTAGAAGTTTTAGCTTACTAAGCGAAAGGGTTGATAGTGCCAGCCCTAAAAGAACAGACCTGTATGTAAAAGCAGATGGACCCAGAAGTGGCCAGCGGTATGTGTATTATGCTGACCTGGATGGTAAATACCTGGTTACTACTTACGAAACTGTTAATCCTTACTGGCAGGGCGATTACGCCAATATTCATTTTAAATATGTGCCACCAGCCAATACCCCTTTTGCTGATAAAAACCTGTATTTAATTGGTCAGTTAACAGACTACCAGTTAAATGAAAACAGCAAAATGCATTTTAATACAGAAAAAGATATTTATGAAAATACACTGTTTTTAAAGCAAGGATATTACAGTTATGGATATGCGCTGGTTGATAAAAATGATCTTTCCAAACGAACAGATATGGATGGTAATTACTGGGAAACTGAAAATAATTATACGGTGCTGGTGTATTACAAATCGTTTACCGACCAGGCCGACCAGTTGATAGGAATAGCCAGAATAAATACCCGCAGCGACAGGCCAGGCTTTAGTTTTTAAGCCACTGATCTCACCTGGCGTTAACCCTGGTTTAAATAAGTTATTGGAAAATGATAAAAATTACATCAATTTATAAGTTTGTGTATTTAAACGAATTATTGTATGATTCGTTTAAATACACGAATTATTTAAAAGTTCGTTTACTTACACGAACTAACAAAAAATTCGTGTATTTACACGAACTAAAATTTTTGTTGTATATTTATGCAAATAAATAATTTTACATTAAATGGCAGTAAGGGCAGTGTTAACGGGAGATATTGTAAACTCAACCCGGTTAAAAAAGGTAACAGAAAAAAAGCTGCTTAAAATATTAACGGCAGCGCTGGCTAAGTACCAGTTTGAATTTTACCGGGGTGATAGTTTTCAGGTGTATGTCAAAAATCCTGTTGAAGCCTTACAAACTGCACTGCTTTGTCGTACGGCCGCCATCAGTGTATCAAAAAATGAAACAATTAATTTATCAGATGTGCGGATAAGTATTGGCATAGGTGCTGTAACAATGCAGGTAAAAACCTTAGGTACAGCCAAAGGCGAAGCGTATATTTTATCTGGCCGGGCTTTTGACGAAATGACGGGTAAAGATACCAGGCTGGTGATTGCCACAGCCAATAGTTTAGCCAATGCCGGCTTACAGATAATTGCAGATTATTTAAACGCTGTTTTAAAAGTAATGACCGGTAAACAGGCAGAGGTAATTTTTGAATTACTGCAGGGAAAAACACAACAAGAGGTAGCCAAACTGCTGAAGAAATCAAAGAGTACGGTGCATCAGCATGTAACGGCCGGCAGATGGTCCGAAATTGAAAAACTGTTAAGGCAATATGAAAATATCATCAACCAGTTAACATGATTATAGCAGCAGTATGGTTAACCAGGCTTTTGCTGGCACACCTGCTTACCGGCTTTATATTACAGCCGGGAAATTGGGTAAAGGACAGAACTCAGAAGCACTACCGGTCTGGTAAGTTATACCTGCATGGCGTTACAACAGCCCTGGTAGCCTGGATACTGATTGGCTGGCAATACTGGCTGGTTGCGCTTATTATTTTAATAACACATATCCTTATTGATGGCTGGAAATCTTATCAAAAAAATACAGTTACTTATTTTATCGCAGATCAGTTTCTTCACGTGGCAGTAATTGGAGCTTGCTGGTATTTTACCTTTCTGCAGTGGAGCGATGTACAGCAAATATGGCTGCAACTGAATGTGCAGCCAGCTATTTGGAAAAGGATAACGGCTGTAGTTTTTTTAACCGCACCGGCAGGTATTTTAATTGGACAGCTCACCCGGCAATGGAGAGAAAAATTACCAGATTCCGAGAGCCTTGCCAATGCCGGCAAGTGGATTGGAATGGTGGAACGGATTATCATTCTGATTTTTGTTTTGCAAGGTCAATATTCAGCCATAGGCTTGCTGGTAGCTGCTAAAGGCATTATACGGTTTAATGAAAAAGACCGCCCTGAAATAAAAACAGAATACCTGGTAATTGGTACTTTACTTAGTATAGCAATGGCAATAATTGCCGGATTGTTAGTAAAATAAATTTCTTATCTATATCAGGCATGGATGCACGGTGTACAACAAGCTGCCTGTATAAATGTGTTAGTAAATAGAAAAATATTTATTGTTTTTTGTACCTGATATTTTTTGTCCCTTTAACCATTCCGCCTGCGGCGAATAAAAGCCAACTTTATTTAAATGAGCCCGGAAATTCTTCACCATATCCATTGGCTGATAGTGCTGGTTGCTGCTGTAGCCTATTCAGCTTTGGAGCAGTTTGATATTCCAAAGTTTTGTTTGCAAATAAATAGCGGGCGCTTACAAAAGTTGATGCCAATGATTTCAATGCAACAAAGGGTATGGGTGCCAGGGCGTATTTTTCTTATTATTGTGCCGGCCTGCACCGGGATGGTTATCCTGGTGGCTTACCTTTATTCTTCAGGGTTTAGCCGGAGTTTTAAATCAGAGGTATTGACCGGACTTTGCTTTGTTGAAACGGCCATCGGTAATTCTTACCTTTATGAATAAAGACCAGTGGCGCTGCATTTCATCAATGGTGATTACGCTTTGGCGGGCAATATTATCGCTACAGTTATTATTTCTATCTGACAGTAAATAAAAGAAATGCCCCGTTTTTTGAACAGGGCATTTCTTTTAAAAAAGTGTTTGCATTTCTACTCAACTGTTGACACTTTCAAAATATTGGTGGGTAAATGTTTATCAATGGGCGTACTGCCTGTATTTATTACGATATCTCCCACTTTAAGAAATCCCCTTTCTTTTAAAATATTAATCTGATCCATAAAAATATTATCCAGGCTTTCTTCTTCCGCATAATAAATGGGCCGTACACCCCAGCTTAAGCTTAGCTGGTTGATGAGTGATTTTTCTTTACTGAAAATATACAATGGTGCTTTGGGGCGATAACTACTCAGCATAAAACCGGTGTAACCGCTTTGAGTCATTCCTATCAATGCTTTGGCATTTACATCTTTAGCCATTTTACAGGCACTTGCGCATAAGGCATCACTCAATAAAGAGGGCGAGTGCTGCTGGGGGGTTAAAATATCATCCCTGTCATAATCATATAATGTTCCCTCTACCTGTAAAATAATTTTACTCATCATTTCCACCACCAGCGTAGGATACTGGCCCATGGCGGTTTCGCCACTCAGCATTACCGCATCAGCCCCTTCCAAAACCGCATTGGCTACATCGGTTACCTCACTACGGTTTGGTTTGGTGCGTTCCATCATACTCTCCATCATCTGTGTAGCAACAATTACAGGTTTTGCCCGGTGCATACATTTGCGGATAATTTCTTTTTGAATGATCGGAACCTGTTCTACCGGAACTTCCACCCCCAGATCGCCCCGGGCAACCATGATACCATCGCTTTCAACAATAATATTGCGGATATTTTTTAAGGCCTCCGGCATTTCTATTTTGGATATAACTTTTGCTTTACTTTTTTGTGCCCGGATACGTTTTTTAAGGTCAATGATGTCATCAGCATGGCGAACAAACGACAATGCTATCCAGTCTAAATCCTGGCTGATGATAAAATCAAGATCTGCAATATCCTTTTCTGTAAGTGAAGGCATGGTTAAGGCAGAGTCGGGAAGATTAACGCCTTTTTTGGGAAACAATATTCCACCCAGTGTTACGGAAATTCTTACCTCTTTATCATTTAATATTTCTTCAACCTTCACCTCCATTTTACCATCATCTAAAAATATACGTTCTCCAACTTTTACATCTTTGGCAAGGTTGGCATAACTAACGTAAATCTTTTCTTTTGTACCCACCACTTTTTCTGTAGTGAAAATAAACTGGCTGCCATCCTTTAATTCAATCTGGCCGTTTTCCAGTTCACCAACCCGTAATTTAGGGCCTTGCAGATCTCCCAAAATAGCAATATTATAAGGTTCCTTGCGGTTGATTTCTCTTATAAAATCAATGATCATTTTTTTATCTTCGTAATCTCCATGCGAAAAGTTTAAACGAAAAACATTTACGCCGGCTTTTACCAGGTCTAATAACTTTTCGTAGGTAGAGCAGGCCGGTCCTACAGTAGCAACGATTTTAGTTCTTTTGATATTATGTTGAAAACCTGCTTCTTTATCCATTTCAGCATGTAGGTATTTACCTAAATTTTTGCTCATTAGTTTTTATTTATTTTCAAATTGTCAAGTGAATTTTGTACCGCAACATACTTAAAATGTTGATGCTTGTGTGGTTTTGAAGCTCTTTAATCAGCTCGCCAGTATCTTTACTATTTTTATCCATTCTTCACTGATACGCTGTTTCTTTTTTACGGCTTCATTTAATGGCGTAAAGTGCATGCGATTATTAACCATGCCTACAAAAACATTGAATTTTCCTTCCATCAAACATTCAACTGCAGAGTAGCCCATACGGCTTGCAATCAGCCTGTCGAAACAGGTAGGTGAACCGCCTCTTTGTATATGTCCTAATATACAAACCCTTACATCCTGAATGGGTAAACGTGCTTTTATAATTTTTGCAATTTCGTCAGCACCACCAAACTCATCGCCTTCCGCAACAACAATCAGGTTTACCAATTTATGCCGTCTTTCTTTTTCTTCTAATTGTTTAATAACTTCTTCGATATCTGTTTTGCGTTCAGGAATCAACACATTTTGAGCGCCGGTGGCAATACCGCTGTGCAGGGCTATGTATCCTGCATCCCTGCCCATTACTTCAATTATAAACAAGCGGTCATGTGCATCTGCAGTATCCCTTATTTTATCAATGGCTTCAACAGCAGTGTTTACGGCGGTATCGAAGCCAATGGTAAAATCTGTGCCGGCAATATCTTTATCAATAGTACCGGGTAAACCTACGCATGGAATGTCATATTCATTGCTGAATGTTTGTGCGCCTCTGAAACTGCCATCACCACCAATAATTACCAATCCGTTGATGCCGAGTTTGATTAAATTATCATAGGCTTTTTTTCTTCCTTCAGGCGTAAAAAATTCCTTGCAGCGGGAGGTTTTTAAAATAGTACCGCCTCTTTGAATAATGTTGGCAACACTTCCGCTTTCCATTTTATAAATATCATTTTCTACCATTCCGGTATATCCCCGAACAATGCCATATACTTCCAGTCCATAATAAATTCCCGTTCGCACCACCGCCCGAACGCAGGCATTCATTCCAGGTGCGTCGCCACCGGATGTAAGTACTCCAATCTTAGTAACCTTTTTTTTCATATCTAAAAAAAACACTTTTTAATTATAAAACTTCTAATTTTTCCATTATTTTAATAATAACAATATAAACTTTACCCAAGATTTCAAAAATAAGCATTTAAAATTAATCCGAAAATTTCGAATGGCTTATTGTACTTTATTGATATTTATTAAACTCCTTTTAGATAATGCTCCTTCATGATGTTAAATATCTTTTCTTTTAAAAAAGGCGCCTTTAAACCTTCGGATGAAACAGCCGGTAAAAAATGCATTTGTAACCTGGTTGGCCATAAATAAAAACCTTTATTTGCAGGCATCGCCTTTTTAGTGCCAAAAATTATACAGGGTATCACTTCTTTTTTTGCGTCAATGGCGAGTTTAAATGCCCCGTCAAAAAATGGTTTTAATGGTTCGTTGGTGCGGTTACGGGTACCTTCAGGGTAAATACACATGTGCATATTATTGCGTAGTACTTCCCTCATATCCTCAAAACTTTTTAACCTGCTTTTATTGTCGCCTCTGTTCACCAGTACCGACCCTCTTTTATAAAACCATCCAAAAATGGGTACTTTGGCAAAGGAAGCTTTAGCAATAGTTTTATTACCACCAGGTATAAATGGGGCTGATAAAGGAACATCCAGTAATGCATTGTGATTGTACACTACTACATAAGTGTGTCCTTTTTTAAAATTTTCTTTTCCTTTAATGATTGCCGGACAGCCAATCATCCTTAGCCATGTCCACATCCATACCTTGGATAAGGCTATAAAATAATCCTGCCCTTTTGGTTCTGGAATTAAATACGATAACATGGAAGGAATAAAGACAATGAGAAAGGTGATAACAAAACTAATCAATCCCCAACAAGCCCATATTGTTGCAAAAATAGTACGGCAAACATCTTTGAGGGAAGCAGTTGTTGGCTGTGAAGAATAGTTATCTGAATTGGTCAAAACGATTGGTATATTTTCTGAGCTGCTTTACAAGATAGGATTCAGGTTGACAATAATTTCCAGTTAATTGGAGCAAGGCCCTGGTTAGATAATAACTCATTTGTTTTTGAGAAATGTTTACAACCAAAAAAACCTTTGTCCGCACTGAAAGGAGAAGGATGTGCTGCTTTTAAAACAAAATGTTTGGTTTCATCTATCAGTACCTGTTTCTCCTGTGCAAACTTACCCCATAAAAGAAATATTATCCCTTTTTTTTCATCAGATATTTTTGTTATAACGGTATCGGTAAAATTCATCCAGCCAATTTTAGCACAACTGGCAGGTTCATTGGCTCTTACTGTTAAAAGGGCATTTAATAAAAGCACACCCTGATCGGCCCAACTGGTAAGGTTTCCATAACCTTCCGGCATGTCAATGCCGAGGTCTTTTTTAACTTCTTTAAAAATATTTGCCAGCGACGGCGGCGGTTTTATACCCGCCGGTACACTAAAACTAAGGCCATGTGCCTGCCCCGGGTTATGATAAGGATCCTGTCCGAGTATTACTACTTTTACTTTATTAAAGGGGGTATGATTAAAGGCATTGAATATTAAAGGGCCGGGCGGATAAATAACCCGGTCTGCATTTTTTTCAATTTTTAAAAAAGTAACAATCTTTAAAAAATAGGGTTTGGTAAATTCGCTTTTAAGCACTTCGTTCCAGGAAGATTCAATTTTTATATCCATGCAAAAGTTTTTATAAAATTACAAAAGCAGGGTTACAATTAATGGATAATTGCCTGATTGATGATGAATACTATTTGCTGTATAGCGGCTGCCGGAAATGCAAATCCATTCAGTAATGAAAAAAATCTCATCGAATTAACAATGAGATTTTTTACTACAGGAAGTAGTAACCTTCCTGCAATTATTAGTTAAAATTTTAATTTTTTTGCGGGGGAGCAGGCTTACCAAAATCATGTACTACAGGAATCGTACTTTTTGTATCCGGCATGGTCGATCCATGATGGCAGGTATAACAGGTAACAACCATTAAAGAATCACCAATAAGTGGATTTTGAACTTCAAAATTTTCTTTATTCATTTTAAGTACCATCCTCATCATGTCCCGGGCAATATCTTTTTTGGGATTGGCATCGCTGGCAAAATCAGGGTGGTCTGCTCCGGGTTCTTTTAAATGGCAATAATCGCAATGTACTCCAAGCGCATCGCCAAACTGACCTTCCATAATATTATGCATAGCCTCCTTGCTGATATCCTGCGGTAAAACTTTAAGATTTTTGTACAAAGTTGGATGTACAGGCGCAGTAGTACCCGCTACACCAAGTACAACGATAACAACCATTGTCATCATTACCAGGAGTTGTCTGTTTACCTGTAGAAATAATTTTTTCATAAATGTTTTTTAGTAAATGGTTCTGTTAAAGATAAAGGATGGGTCGTAATCAAGGAAATTTTTTTTAACCATGCATAAGAGGGTTATAAACAAAGGCACCAAATAATGCCGGTACAGCTTAATATTGCTAAAGTGCAAGTAAGATTCTTCAAAAAAGGTGCTGTATGCAATTTGATTTTGTAATGCGATAACTTTGTAATAAATATTTCATATTTTAAAATTTCGCCTGCGTTAATTTATAGATATTTGTGTTATAATATGGTACGCTGTAACGGATATTAAAACAAAATGACCATGAAAATAATTTCATTCGGAGTTGCAAAAGAAATAACCGGCGCACTTTTTATTGATTTTGATGCAGGTGAAAACCCGGTGAGTATCGCTGAATTGAAAGAAAATCTTTTTATCAGATATCCTGGGTTAAAAAAGTTAAGTATGCTGTCTGTTGCGGTCAATAGTGAGTATGGCACCAATGAAACCATGGTAACGAATGAGGATGAAGTGGCACTGATTCCACCTGTTAGCGGAGGATGATGCAACAATGATAAAAGATCAGATCAATTAGTGATAGTACAAAAATGATAACGGGGTTACTTTTTAAAAAAATAGAATGCTGATAGATAATCACAACAGGGTTATTAGTTACTTACGTTTGTCGGTTACAGACAACTGTAATATGCGGTGCCAGTATTGTATGCCGGCAGAAGGGATTGCTTTTTCTCATCAGAGCGATTTAATGTCGTGGGATGAAATGTTTTTACTGGCTTCTACCTTTATTGAATTAGGTATAAAAAAAATAAGAATCACCGGCGGGGAACCTTTCGTGCGAAAAGGGTTGATGGAGTTTTTGCACCGGCTGGCTGCGGTAGAAGGTTTGGAAGATATTTCCATCACTACCAACGCTACATTAATTGGCGATCATATTGACGCATTAAAAGCGTTGGGTATTCTCAATATTAATGTTAGTATGGACAGCCTGGATAAGGCGAGATTTAATTTTATTACCCGGCGTGATTACTACGATGTAGTTTACAATAATGTACAGCAATTGCTACAAAAAGGTTTTAATGTAAAGATAAATTGCGTTGTGATGAATGGAATTAATACGGATGATATAATTCCATTTATCAACTTTGCACATGAGCACAATACCAATGTTCGTTTTTTGGAAGAAATGCCGTTCAATGGCCACAGTAAAAGTTTTGAAAGGCTGGAGTGGAATTTCCTGAAGATCATGGATCATATTCAACAGCAGTATCCTCAGACACACCGTATGCAGGATGCAGCCGGTTCTACTTCCGAAAATTATACCATTCAAAACCGCAAAGGTTCATTCGGTATTATCCCCTCTTTTTCCAGAACATTTTGTGGCACCTGCAACCGGATAAGGGTTTCCGCCAAAGGCGAATTACAAACCTGTTTGTATACCAACGAAAGTGTTTCTTTTAAAGTGCTGCTGCAACAAAATCCCCATCCGGATTTAATAAAACCACTCATTTTAAAAGCCATCAAAAGCCGGTTTAAAGATGGGTTTGAAGCGGAGGAAAAAAACGAATTTAAAAAATCAATGTCATTAATAGGCGGATGAAAAAAAGCGGCAAAATATTATCGCATCTAAATACAGACGGCCATCCGCAAATGGTGGATGTATCTGAAAAAAAAATTACCACCCGTACGGCAACGGCACAATCGGAAGTTCAATTTCCCCCGCTTGTATTTGAGCAGCTGGTTAAAAATAGTTTTTTGAGCAGCAAGGGAAGCATTATTGCTACCGCTATTATTGCCGGCACAATGGCTGCAAAACGAACAGCCGGCCTAATACCACTATGCCATCCATTGTCTTTATCACAAATAGCAATTGATATTGGAAAGGGAAATAACCTTTTGCTGATAAAAGCTACCATTAAATGCGAAGGTAAAACCGGTGTAGAAATGGAAGCCTTAACAGCAGTGGCTATCGCTGCATTAACGGTGTACGATATGTGTAAGGCATTGTCGCATGAAATTGTAATATCACAAACCAGGTTGCTGATAAAAAAAGGAGGGAAGAGTGATTTTGAAAACTGAAGTTTATGGGTTAATTCTGGCTGGTGGAAAAAGCAGCAGAATGAAAACCGACAAAGGCGAATTGCAATATCATGCAGCAACCAGTCAACGTAGTTTTTTATATCAAATGCTACAAAAATATTGTGCAAGAACTTTTATAAGCTGCAGGGGCGACCAGGTAACTGCCTTACAAAAAGAAGAAGCATACATTACCGATGAAAATTTATACAAGGGGCCGCTGAATGGAATTTTATCCGCCCATCATTTGCATCCGGGTAAAGCCTGGATGGTGGTAGCAGTAGATTTGCCGCACGTAACCGATACAACAATAGCCGCCCTAATAAACCAGCGAGATGATTTAAAACCAGCCACCGCTTATGCAACACAGGCATCAAAAATGCCGGAGCCATTAATTGCAATATGGGAACCAACAGCTTTGACAGAAGTTGAAAAATACATACAGGCAGGCAATGCCTGTCCGCGAAAATTTTTAATTGGCCAGGATATTAAAATAATCTTTCCTACGGAGGATACAGAGCTTTTTAATGCCAATTATTACAACGAATATCTGGAGGCAAAAAACAGAATGGGTGTAAACCATGAATGAAGTACGATATTCAAAACAAATTAAACTAAAAGGTTTTGGCCTTGCTGCCCAGCAACTTTTGCACAAGAGTAAAGTGCTGATAATTGGTGCAGGCGGATTGGGTACACCTTGTGCACAATACCTGAATGGTGCAGGGGTTGGTACTATCGGCCTGGTAGATGAAGACATCATCAGCATCAGCAACCTGCCCAGGCAAACACTGTTTGATGAAGGGGAAATAGGCCAATTAAAAGTAGATGTATTATCTAAAAAACTATCCTTGCAAAACCCCGCTACCCGCTTTATTTGTTACAAAAATTTTTTAACTCCGGCCAATGCACTGGCCATCATCAAAGACTATGATGTGGTGGTAGATGCATCCGATAACTTTGGTACCCGTTACCTGGTAAATGACAGTTGTGTAATTTTAAACAAGCCGTTGATATATGGCGCTGTAGAAGGTTTTGAAGGACAGGTAAGCGTATTAAATTATAAAGAAGGCCCTACGTACCGGTGTATTTTTCCGGAAAATAAGGAAGAGGAAAATACTATTTTAAATTGTGATGAGAATGGAATTATAGGGGTGCTACCGGCGCTTATCGGCACTTACCAGGCCATGGAGGTAATTAAAATTTTAACTGCTATCGGCACACCACTCAGTGGTAATTTGCTCATCATTGACACACTATCGCAATCACATTTTAAAATAGCTGTAAAAGCCATTGCTGCCAACCGAAACATAAAACAGTTAAAAGAATTTTATGCTGTTCCTGTTTGCAGCAGCGATGTGAAAACCATAGACAGCATCACTTTAAAAGATTGGATACAAAGTGGCAAAAAAATAACAATCATTGATGTAAGAAAGGAAGAAGAATTTAGCAAAGAAACATTGCCGGGTGCCATCAATATTCCACTAACGGCACTGGATAAACGCCAACTTGAAATTGATTTTGATTTGCCCGTTGTTATCATTTGTCAAACAGGTGTAAGAAGTGCCGGCGCAGCATTGCTGTTGTTAAAAGAAAACAACCTTCGTCAGGTATTTAGCCTGCAGGGTGGCTTATCTTCACGCCAATAAATTTTGTAATGGATACAACTACGTTAATAATTATTTCCCTGTTATTTGTTGTAATTTCTTTTTTGTACAGCAGCGTGGGCTTTGGCGGCGGCTCCAGTTATCTCGCCATTCTAAGTCTTTTTATTACAGATTTTAATACCATTCGTACCCATGCATTGCTCTGCAATATTGCAGTGGTAAGTATTGGTTGTGTGGTGGCTTATTTAAAAGGATTCTTGTCTTTAAAAAAGGCTATTCCTTATGTTATTTTCAGTGTACCTGCGGCTTTGCTGGGAGCCACTTTTAAATTATCTGAACGAACCTTTTTTATTATATTGGGAGGGGCGCTGGTGCTGTCAGCAATCGCATTATTTTTGCAGGTAGTTCGGCCGGTAAAGCCACTGACTGATACGAAAAAAATATTGATCCGCTCCGTTCCCTTAGGTACTGGCTTAGGTTTTTTATCGGGCATAGTGGGTATTGGCGGCGGGATATTTTTATCGCCGGTCTTAAATTTATTAAACTGGGAAGAAGCTAAAAATATAGCCGGTATTGCCAGTTTTTTTATTCTGGTTAATTCAATCGGTGGCATTGCAGGGCTTGCAATCAGCGGATCAATCATGGTGGCGATGCCTTTTACTCTTTGGGTAGTAGCAGCAGTTATTGTGGGTGGTTTTGCAGGCTCCCTTATTAGTATGAAATTGTTTAATGCACTTTTAATTAAAAGGCTTACTGCAGTTTTAATATTGATAGTAGGTATTAAGTTATTGACAGAACATTTTTAAGCAGGTGGTGTATAACGTTCAAAGGAAGGGCTGACACTAAAGTTACAAAGCATTTTAGTAAATAAAAGTATTCATGTAATAAAATTTTTGGGTATGATTTCAGTAGAAGACGCACTTGAAATTATTTTATCAAAACCAGGTAATTGTGGTACAGAAAAAGTTTCGCTTCAACATGTGCTGCATCGTTTTTTGGCAGAAGACATTTTTGCCGACAGGGATTCTCCGCCATACGATAGGGTAATGATGGATGGCATTGCCATTAACAGTAGTGCGCTGTCTACAGATCAACCAAACATTTTTTTTATTGAATCAATACAGGCTGCAGGTGATACCCAAAAAATATTGCAACAAAACCACCATTGCATAGAAGTAATGACAGGTGCTATATTGCCTGTAAATACGGATACCGTTATCCCTTACGAGCAGATTGATATTATTGATAAGCGGGCTTTTTCAAAACAGTCGGTTGTTCCCAAAAAACACATTCATAGGCAGGGAAGTGATCATAAAAAAGATGCGCTGGCATTGCAAAAAGGCAAGCGGTTAACTGCTGCAGATGTGGGGTTGCTGGCGGCTATGGGAGTTGTGCGGGTGCCCGTTTTTGGCCTTCCTAAAATAGCCATCGTTGCAACCGGTAATGAGTTGGTTACTGTAGAAACCATTCCGGAAAGCCACCAGATACGCATGTCGAATGTATACTCTTTACAAGCTGCGCTGCAACTGGATTGTATTGATGCTGATATTGTTCATATCAATGATGATGAAGCTACTCTTTTTTCACAGCTTTCTGAAATTGTAAAAAATTATGATGTTGTTTTAATTAGCGGGGGTGTATCAAAAGGCAAGTATGATTTTGTACCAGCTATATTAGAAAAACTGGACGTTCAAAAACTATTTCACCAAGTGGCCCAAAAGCCTGGAAAACCGTTTTGGTTTGGGCATCATCCTGTTTTAAATACACAAGTATTTGCTTTTCCCGGCAACCCGGTTTCTACCTTTGTATGCTTTCATTTTTATTTCAGGCAATGGTTGTTTCATTCTTTCGGTAACGGCCTCAAACTGCCACTAGTTCAGTTATCCGAAGCCATTACTGCATCGGGTGCCTTATCCCAATTTATCCCGGTAAAAATAAACAGTCATGATAATAATGTAAGTGCAACACTAAATAACGGATCGGGCGATTTGTTTAGCCTTGCAGTTACCGACGGCTTTATTTATTTGCCAAAAGGAGAGAAGACTCACCCGGCAAAAACGATGTTTTCTTTTCTTACAATTAATTGATAAAAAAGAAATTGCAGAAAAGCAGATAATGAGGTGCGCATTTGTCGGATATTTCCGTCGATGGAAATGATTTCAGCGATCAAACATTGGTTTGTTACGATAATCATACGCATCTGAATACATTTAATGTTGCCAGATAAATATATATGACGAAAGAAGCTTACCCGTTCTGAAAAATTTATCAAAATCAACAAACAAGAATAGGAGGCATACTCAATCCGCTGAGTGCTTTCAGTAGGGGAAATGTATAAAATGCAACCAGTGCCGGTGATTTTGCACCCGGCTATTTTTCAGCTTTTTCGGTCACTCTCCGAAAGGTATTTTTGATATCATACAGCATTACTCCCTACCTTTTGAAAATATCTGCACAGCAATTTATGCCTGGTAATTATGGTGCCTGTTTCGATTATTTTCCAAGTGTAATTTTCTATACGCCCGACCATCAGTATCTGCCGCAACCCGGCTGGAAAAATGCGGAAGAAATAAAAGTATACTGGTAAGCACATCATTTTTATGAAAGATAAAAATG
>NZ_JACMOO010000423.1 GCF_014377975.1 Ferruginibacter sp. | reverse complement strand
ATATTTTTACGCAGATAATTCATCAGGATGGGGATATAGACAATACGCCCCATTTTCTTTCTTGCACCGCCTGGTTGAATCAATTTTACGTTTGGGTGCAGATCGTAGAACAATTCTTCCCGGTACATTAATAAAATAGTAACACTGCCTCCCATTGCAGCAATGTAATTAGCAAGCTCTGCAGCCGTTCTTTCGGTGCCACCACAAGTCAATTTTGGTAATACAATCAGTATCCTATTACTGGTTATTTCCATTTTATTTTTAACCTATGAACTGCATATCCCAGTTTAAGCAATCCAAGTTTATCCAGCCTTTGTTTTAATCGGGATGTCTTATTGTTATTTAATCTTGCATTAAAGCTGTTATTAAGATTCTGGTCTACCGACTCATTAAAAGTAAAGTCAACTTTTTTAAGCAACTTGCTTTTATCAAAATTTACAAATCTGCTATTATGCTTAGTTCTTGTTCCGCTGCCGTCATTCCCCGTATTAAAAGACTTGGTGGCATAAGGAGCCACAGTAACCAGGTTATTTTTTATCATATGGTACACAAAAAGATAATCGGCCTTTAGCATATTTCCTTGTTGGATAAGGTGCTTAAAGGAAGAAAGTAAATCAATTCCGATGCTATTTAATCTTTCAACAAATTTTTTCTCATTCAAGTCCTTTCTTACATCTTCTATACTATACTGGTGGTCGTATAAATATTTATCTTTCCAGATACCAAAACCCCAGGGACAGTGCCGGTGCGTAAAATAGGTTTGGTTGATTTTTGATAAATCTTCTTCAAAAAATATAGATTGAGAGAATCCGGAAACCGAAATTACCCTGGGGTTATCCGTATAAAAATGTAAGCCCGCATTCATGTAAGTCAAAAAATCAGGAGATACGATGTTGTCATCTTCCATGAAAATAAGCGCTTCATATTCTTTAAAAATAACCGACACACTATCATGAATGGCTTTTACAAGGCCTTTGTTGGTATTATGGAAAACAGGTATTACCTGTTTAAACCGGCGAATGGATAAAATATATTCCCGTATTGCTTGAATTTGCGTTGTATGCGCATCAGTGTAGGGGGCATCGGAAGAAATATATACAACTGTATCATCTGCCAGGTCGCAATTAGCCAGGCTATCAATACATTGTTGCAGGTGTTGCAGCCGGTTATAAACTATAATTAATACGGGAAAATTCATTGAAACAAAAGTGATTAACCCGGCAGTTTCGGAAAGTCACTGTTTAAAACTATCAAAATATACATAATATTTTTATTGCTGCGCATAAAATTTTAGCAACCCCCTCTCTCTCTTTTTAATATAGCGCAGTGGGCTGCCCGCATATATGCTCCATGCTTCCAGGTCTTTTTTAACCAGGCTCATGGCACCGACCGCTACACCCTCATTTAACGTTACAGCCGGTAGAATTACAGTATTGGCGCCTACCTGGCAGAATTTTTTAAGTACGATTTGTCCCCCGGTCACATGAGTGAACTTTTCGGGAGCCATGGGGCTGATGAGAAAATTACCTCCAAAATCGTCGCTTGCACTAAATAAAGTACAGCGTGGCGAAAGCCCTGTATAATCTTCCATTACAATGCCAAATTTACCATACAATGCTGTGTAAGCAGCGATATGAATGTAACTGCCCAAGCTGATTTCGCCGGAGAGGAGGCAAAAGTCATCAATCCTTACATTGTTTCCGATTGAAATAGTTGACGGACTGTAAATACTGGCTTTATCCGAAATAAGTACTTCGGCACCCAGCGATTTAAATTTCATCCTGAGCAGTTGATCTCTTGGAATAAAAGCCATTTAGTTATTTTGAATTCTTAACAATAGTCTTGCTATCATATAAATTTCTTCTCTTGTCAGTGTATGGTAAAGAGGTAAACAGATTACCCGCTGACTAATATCTTCACTTACACTTACTACCGCAGGGTGCACATAAGGCAATGAATTCAATGAAGGATGGAAATAACGCCTGGGATATATAAGGTGCCTGTTCAATTCTTCAATAAACTTTACAGTAATTTCTGCAGTGGGTAAAACAATGGGATAATAGGCAAAATTGAATTGGGCTTCTTCACTTATTTTAATTTTCTTTTTATCCAGGTTAATCAATGCCTGGTCATAATGATCACTTTGTTCTTTTCGGCTTATCAGTATTTTATCTATGTACTGCAGGTTGGCTAAGCCCATGGCTGCATGGAATTCTGAATTTTTTCCATTGATACCAAGCTCTGCAAATCTTTCCGGACCGTCGTGCCCGAAATTGCGCATGTATGCCATCTTCTTCAATAGCTCTGCATCCTTTGTAAATAGTGCACCTCCTTCAATGGTATGAAACAATTTGGTAGAGTGAAAACTGGTTGTACTTATATCCCCATATTCAAAAACCGACCGCCCCTTGTATTGGGTTCCAAAACAATGTGCTGCATCATATATCACTTTCAGTTGGTGTTTTTGAGCTATTTTTTCAATAGCGGCTATGTTACAGGGATTTCCATACACATGGGTTGCTAAAATTGCACTGGTACGTGGAGTTATTAATGTCTCAATTTTTGCAGGGTCAATATTGAGCGTATCTGCATCAATATCTGCAAATACCGCTTCACATCCCTCCCACACAATACTGCTAACTGTTGCCACATAGGAAAATGGAGTAGTAATAATCTCCCCCTGTAAACCCAGGGCTTTGATGGCAATTTGGAGTGCAACGGTACCGTTAGTAAGAAAAAGCAAATGCTTTACATTCAGCCATTCTTTTAACTTCAATTCCAGTTCATTTACCAGCGGCCCATTATTGGTTAACCAGTTTCTTTCCCATATACCATCAAGGTACTGGGTGTAAATTTCCTTTGGTGGAAGAAAAGGCTTTGTTACAGGAATCATTGTTTATAATTTTTATACAAGTAATTATTTTATTGTTAAATCAACCATCCAGTTTTGGGGTATAAATTTCCCTTTATGCCAGTTCATTTCACTATCCCAATAACCTTCGCAGGCATCATAAACCTGTATGGCAAAGCCGTAACTGATTTCGAGAATAAGTGGAGCCCCTTCTTTATAAACAAAATCAAAAGCCAGACATTGGGCATTTAGTTGCCTTGTAAGGTCAAAGGCGATTTTAACAGTCTGCTCATCAAACAATTCTCTTTTGTAAAAAGTAATACCACTGCCAGATGCTCTAAAATCATTTTCCCTCACCATTCGCTGCATGGCAAATGCTTTTTGTCCTATTACAATTATGCGGACATCACAATCATTGCCCGGAATAAAGTCCTGGAAATAAATATATCCTTTTTCGTTGCCTGCTACTTTTGCAAATTCAGTAGTATAAAACAATCGGATAAACCCTTTGAATACATTGAATAAAGACGCTTTGCCATGTTTAAACTTGCGGATGCGCTCCGTAAAATTAGGCCATGGATCATATTGACTAAACCCCTTGCCGAATGCCTTGTTTACCAAACGAACGGCCTCTTGTCTTGATTTAACCAAACGTACATTTGCTGAGGATGCACCCGAGCGTAATTTAAATACTTTGGGAAACCCGGTACTGTTTACCCATTCAATGGCTTCCTTTTTTGTGTAAAAAACGTATGATGTAACCATCGGCGCTGCTACTGCTTCAAGCAAATATTTTTGCCCCACCTTATCATCAAAATGCCACATAGTGTTGTAATCAGGAAATATCTTTTTTCCGGAGGCTGCAACAGAATTTAATAATTGTTTTGCAAATAAAGTGTCTTTGGGGCTGGCATTGTGGAAATGCCACATCAATGCGTCACAATCAGACAATTGTTGTATAATGTTATCCTTATAGCAATCCACTAACTTGTAAGAAATATTTTTTTGTACACAATAACTAACCCAGCGATCGCTAAAACTAACTTCTGTATGATGTATCGCTATTTTCATCGGTCAATAAATTGTTTCATCCATATCTCAAGCCCCACCACAATCCACAGGGATGTTAATTCAGCAGAGCTTATCTTTTGCAAATTATTGATCCAGCCTTCAACCTGCACGCTGTTAAGGATATTCCTCCTTTTAATACCGGGTAAAATTTCATCCCGCAAGTAACTGTTAAACATCGGTTCACTCATAAATTCACGCAGGGGTATTCCAAAGCCCCCCTTATTTCTGAAAGCGAAGTCTTTACCAAATACGCCGGCGCATAATTTTTTCAACAGGTATTTTTCATTATTGCTTCCCTCGGCTGTTTTTCTTTTGATCAGATATTCGGCTGGTATGGTAAACGAATGATCAACCACATCATTATCCAGGAAAGGTACCCTGTTCTCAATGGAATGTGCCATCGACATTTTATCCTGCCTCGTTAACAGATCGGGCAGGTAAGTAGACATATCGTATTTAACCTGTTTGTCAAAAACGGAGCCCGTCAATTGATCATACACAGCCCTTCGCTGACCGGTGGCCTGCTCATAACTAAAATCAGTTTTTAAGGATTTGGCCATTTTTTCTGACATGGAGGCTACATCAATATTGGCCCGCATAAACGGATCGGCGTACCGGCTTAAATACGTTATCGGATTTACGTCTGCATGTTTTAACCCTGCCAGCAACTTCCTGTTAGCCCAAGGGTACATTGCGGCGTAAAACCGGGCATAACCGCCGAAAACTTCATCGGCACCTTCGCCACTTAATAATACCGTAACATAATCCCTTGCCCTTTGTGCCAGTAAATATATTCCAATGCTATTGGGGTGACTGATTGGCTCTTCCAAATGCCAGGTTGCTTTCACAATATGTTCCCGGTAAAAATCAGCTTTCAGCGGAAACTGGTGCGACACAAGACCCAACTGGTTAGTTACTTTTTCAATGAACAGCTGTTCATTGAAACCCTTGTCATCAAATGTTATGGACACGGTTTCCAGTAAATCATCCTGCTTTATTTTTTTTGCCAGCCAGGTTACCAGCGACGAATCAATTCCGCCGGATAGCTGGCAACCCAGTTTTACATCACTCATCAATTGCGACTTCACACTTTTACCCAATACAAGTTCGAAGTTTCGTAAAGCGCCGTCAAAGTTCGTGTCAGCAGCAGGTTTGCGCTGGTATTGATTGATATCAAAATAAGCGGTATCCTTTATTCCGGCTCCATGACTATACGTGAGATAATGACCCGGGGCCAACCTGTTTACGTCATCCAGGAGTGTTTTATTCAGGTTGTTCCTAAATACCAGGTATTCATCCAGCAAGCCGGCATTGAGGCTTGCCTTAAACTGTTCCAGTGCATAAAAACTTTTTAATTCAGATGAAAAAGCCAACACCCCGTTTCGATTATAATAATACATTGGCTTTATACCAAACCTGTCACGGGCAATGTACAATTTACGCTTTCTAAGATCGGCAACCACAATGGCAAACATGCCATTTAGTTTTTCCACCATATCATGCATTCCATATTTCAAATACAGGTAAAGCACCACTTCCGTATCGGTGGTACTTTTAAAATTGCAGCCATCTGCTACCAATGCAGGTTTTAAATCAAAGGCATTATAAACTTCGCCATTCAGCATTAGTATTACCTTCCCATCCGACGAACACATAGGCTGGTGACCATTTGTAGAAAGGTCCAATATGCTTAGCCTGTTAAATCCACACATCCCTTCAAATTGCTGATCAAGTGCCTCTGTTTCCTGGTGAGGATACTCCTTAGCTGTTTGATCGAACAAATTAAAAGCCATGATGCCCGAATCATCCGGCCCCCGGTGTTTCTGGGCAGCCAGCATATTCCTGATTACGGCTGTATTGCCTATTGGATGATTATCGGTGTTGATTTACCCTGTAATTCCACACATGAATTTTTTAT
>NZ_JACMOO010000422.1 GCF_014377975.1 Ferruginibacter sp. | reverse complement strand
TTTGAAACAGGCAGCGGACTTTCGCGTTACAGTTATAGGATCGATCGGTTCAGTAACTACTACGAATTTAACAATGGCACCATCGGATTTCCGATTGGTCAGGATAAAGGGAAAGTGTCGCGTGAGGAAGCGGAACAAACCTATGGAACCCCTTTTAATGCATTTACCACCGTTCAACTTAATGCAGCCTTTGTAGGCGATAACTCCTTTTCCGGCCTTACATCACCTTTAGATGGGTTCAGATACCGCTTGGGGATTGAAAATTATATGGGTGATTTCAAATTAAGTGCCTTAACGGCAGACGGGCGTAGATATGTGAGGTTAAAGCCAATTACCTTGGCTGCAAGATTATATACTTATTCCAGATTTGGACGTGACGAAAGTCGTCTTTTTCAGATGTATGCCGGTAACGGGTTCCTGATTAGAGGATACGAGGCAAATTCGTTCTATAAAAACAATGGCTCTGCACCCACCAATGGCTTTGATATCAATCAGTTAGTTGGATCGCGTATTGCTGTTGCAAACTTTGAGATTCGCCTTCCGTTTACCGGACCGGCAAAGTTGGCTCAAATCGCATCCAAATTCCTGTTCTCAGATCTCAATTTATTCTTCGACATGGGATTAGCCTATGATAGTGATTCAAAAGTAGCTTTCCATAGACAACCGCAAATGGTAGGTACTGGAGCAGGAGCGTATCCGGAACGTGTTCCTGCGATGAGTACTGGTATTTCATTGCGTGTTAATGTGTTCGGATACTTTGTATTAGAACCCTATTACGCAATACCATTCCAGAGGTCAGATATTAAAGCTGGCGTATTTGGGTTGACCTTTGCTCCGGGCTGGTAAAATGTTTTTGATATTGTAATAAGAGTATTCGCAGTAGCATCAAATATATCATGTAATTTATATTGAAGAGATGAGCTGGGGTTAGGTTAGTCACTTCTGTAAAAAGCAACTGGACTTGCAATGATTGCTGGGAACATTTTACGACCAGTATTTCCCTATTAACTAAGTGCTCCCGTCTAATAATCTCTGATGTTGCACCAACTACTATCAGATAAACCGATAGAGGTGTTGTCAGAGAATACATCAGAACTCATCTGGTTGAATATCTTCATCAAAACAGGTATCTGTATAAGAATGGATGGAAGATTGCAATCACAAAAGTCTTATGAAGTCTTTAAGAGAGGCGAAAGACCCATCCAATACAAGCAGGAAGGTGAATTGTAACATATTGAAAAATCTGAGAGCTTATAAATGACCCAATTATTAACGATAACAGAAATAATTCAATGAAATCCTTCATTTAAATACATGTCGGAATTTAGCAAGGGTTACAATAACAATTATAAAACCAAGCATTCATGCTTTACGTAAATATTATTATAAGATATTTCCAATTAAGGTTTTTATTAAAAACTATCAAACCATCATGATTTTGCCAAAACCCGCAGGGGTATGATTATCAAATCATGATCGGTTCATCACCAATAAAAAACAAAAAATAAACAGATGAAAAATATATTGAGTATTACCGCATTTTTAATTCTACTTGCAGGCACAAGCTGCGGACAAACCCGCAAGAAACAGGTTAAGAGCTACCCGATAAAAAAAACTGAAAGTGAATGGAAAAAGATACTGAGTCCGGTTGCTTTCCAAATAATGGTTAAAGGGGGAACTGAGGCACCTTTTAATAATCCCTACAACGATAATCACGAAAAAGGCATTTATGT
>NZ_JACMOO010000421.1 GCF_014377975.1 Ferruginibacter sp. | reverse complement strand
TCATACGCATTATGGACATAATTCTTCCACTGACGTAACGATTATTCCGGCTGCAGCAAAGGATCCAATTCTTACTGGTGTAGGTAATAATTTTCACTGCAGATCCTGGTTGTACCAGGTGTTGCCTGATTATCCATCTAACGGTTCCAAAACTTTACTGATGGGACATTCCGTTAATCCGGACAATCCTGCTGCGTATGATAATCCGGTAGCCTGGACAGGAAAAAATAGTTATGGAGCGAAGTTTTTTTTTACAACGCTGGGGCATCCCGAAGATTTTGATCAGGAGCCATTTCAGCATTTGGTAATTAATGCCCTTCATTGGGCGGCGGGTAAACCCATACCAAAAAAATGGGCCGGTAAAATGGAAATTCATGTGCCTTACCGCCAATAATTTTAAAGGATAAAGGTGCCTGTACCTGGCTGTGGTAGTTTTGGCGGAAAGCGAATATTGCTATAAATTCTACCAGCCAGAAATAGGATTTAATTACAATAGATTATTTCTACTATCAACGATTAAGAATGAATAAAATAGGATTTAATACTTTGGTATGGTCTGCAGTAGTGTCGGATGAATTATTCCCGATCGTGGATCGGTTAAAAGAGATTGGGTACGACGGGGTTGAATGCCTGATCGGATCACCGGATGAAAAAGCCTACAAGCGTTTTGGAGCCTATGCACTTAACATTGGTCTGGAAACATCGGCTGTTTTTGTAGTGGGTAAAGAAGAGAATCCGGTTAATCCTTCTGCGGAGATAAGAGCCAAAGGATTGGAAAGAATTAAGTGGGCCATTGACAGGGCTTATGATATGCAGTCAAAAATACTTTGCGGACCATTTCATTCGGGGCATAGTGTTTTTGCGCAACATGCGCCACAAGATCAGGAATACGGCTGGAGTGGGGAAGTGTTACATGCAGCGGGAGTGTATGCAGCACAGGCAGGAATTACTTTGGCGCTGGAAGCATTGAATCGTTTTGAATGTTATTTATGCAATACCATGAAACAGTTAACCAAACTGGTAAACACCGCAGCGCATCCCAATGTAAAAGCCATGTACGATACCCATCATGCAAATATAGAAGAGAAAAATAACAGGGATGCCATCAAGACTGTAGCGCCCATATTAGCGCATGTGCACATCAGTGAAAATGACCGGGGAACGCCTGGCGACGGACATGTGCAATGGGAAGAAACTTTTTCTACGCTGGCAGAAATAAAATATGAAGGTTGGCTTACTATTGAAGCCTTTTCCCGCAACGATCCTGATTTTGCCAATGCCATTAATGTGTGGCGGGAATATTCAAAGCCCTGGGATATTGCCACCAATGGCTTAGTATTTATTAAGCAACAATGTATGGCACAAAGCCGCTAATTATTTACTATTAAAATGCAATGATTATTATGACTGATCAACTACCTTTTCGTTTTGGATCTGAAGTGTACACCTGGTTTATGAACAATAATGGTAAAACACATGAGGGTCGTTTAGGACATATGATGGAAGTTATTGCCAGGGCCGGATTTACCGGCATTCAACCCATACATTTTTGGATGGGAGATTTAAGTGACCCGGGTTTGCTGGAAGCCAATTTGAAATTGAATGGCATCGAGCTTGCGGCAATCTCTTTGGCGTTAGACTGGAAGGGAGCGAAAGAAACAGAAAGAGAGCGGGAAGAAGCAGATCAAACCATTCGTTTATTACAACGTTTTCCGGGAGCCATTCTTTGCACGGTGCAAAAACCTGGCGGTCGCCATGATTTGGTAGTGCGCCGTCAAAATTTAATCAATATAGTTAACAGCGTTTCCCGAAGAGCAATGGAATTGGGTGTACCCTGTAGCTTTCATCCCAATTCACCGCATACTTCCATCACCAGAACGGAGGAAGATTATCAGGTGATATTACCGGCATTGGATAGTGCTGCTACGGGATGGACACCCGATGTGGGACACATTATTAATGCAGGGATGGACCCGCTGGAAAAGATGAAAGAATATTCGTCAATGATAAATCATATGCATTATAAAGACTGGGATGGTGAACCGGAATTTGCATTGATGGGTAAAGGTAAAGTTGACTTTTTAACAATAACGCAATGGCTGAAAGATCGTAATTATAAAGGCTGGATAGTTTGTGAAGATGAAGGAATCGCCGCAATGGAAGATCCGGATTTTGTAACATTACATGATGGTGAGTGGGTGAAAGAAACATTAATTAAGGGATTAAAATAATTACAACGATGCCTATTTTACGCAGCAACGGAATCAATTTACAGTACGGGCAACAAGGTTCAGGAGAGCCACTGCTGCTGATAATGGGGATTACAGCCACCGGATCAGTCTGGGAAAAACATGTGGCATACTGGCAAAAAAATTTCACCTGTATTACATTGGATAACCGGGGTGTGGGTCTTTCTGACCAACCAGAAGGGCCTTATACAACAGCACAGATGGCAGACGATTGTGCAGGTTTACTGGATGCCCTTAATTTGCCTAAAGTAAAAGTGGTAGGCTGTTCTATGGGAAGCACGATAGCCCAGCAACTGGCCATTCGTCATCCTGAAAAAATTATTTCAATGGTGTTGATGTGTCCATGGGCAAATTGTGATAATAAGGCCAGGGCTACCTTTCAGCATATGGTAAATTGTAAGACAGCCTTTGCGCCGGAAGCATTTAGTTTGTTTATCCAGTTATTAATTTATTCAAAATCATCCTGGGATGAAGACACGATGTTTGCGGAAATGGCAGCCAATAGAAGTTTAGCGGCAACAAATGAACAGGTTCAGTCTGTACAAGGTTTAACGGGGCAGGCTGCCGCTTGCATTCAGCATGATGTGCTGCACATGCTTCCACAAATTAAACAACCGGTTCTGGTGATTGGTGGCAAGGAAGATATTTTTACACCCATGTGGATGGCAACAGCAGTGGCGGCGGCTATTCCAAATTCGGAGCTGTATATGTATGATGGTTGTGGACATGCATTTCACTGGGAGCAAATAGCCGACTTTAATGAAAGAATCAATTGCTGGTTACTGAGTCATTAACCACACAGCATTGAGTGATTAAAATTTTTATACAAATCGATTTCATTGCTTACTATCATTTTACTTAACCTTTAAAAAAAGTCGTATGAATTCCACACCAATCATTACCGTAAATACAGCAGCAGACGAGCAGGGCAAAAAAATGCTTTTTTGGGGCTGTTTTATTGCATTAACTGCTACTGCATTTGGCTTTGTTTTTCGTGCATTTATTATGGCGCAATGGGGCGTTCAATTTGGTTTAAGTAAAACGCAACAAGGCGAAATATTTGGAGTAGGGTTTTGGCCTTTTGGAATCAGCATCGTATTTTTTAGTTTGATTATTGATAAAATCGGCTATAAAAAATCAATGATTTTTGCCTTTGCCTGTCATCTTCTTTCTGTTGTGATTACCATTTTTGCCAATGGATATTGGATGCTGTTTGCAGGTACCTTTTTGTTCGCTTTGGGCAATGGTGCTGTTGAAGCAGTCGTTAATCCGGTAGTGGCGACCATGTTTCCAAAAGAAAAAACAAAGTGGCTAAATATTTTACATGCTGGCTGGCCAGCCGGGATGGTAGTTGGAGGCTTGCTTGGCATTTTTATGATCAACCAGCAATTTCCATGGCAGTTAATTATTGGATTTATTTTGCTACCTGCTTTCACTTATGGCTGGATTATTATGAAACGTAATTTTCCGGTAAACGAAAGGGTAAAGGCTGGTGTTAGCTACCTCCAGATGCTGGAAGAAGTGGGTGTGTTGGGTGCCTTAATCATTGCGGCTTTATGTGCCTTTCAACTGGGTAGTCTTTTTCAATGGCCCCTCACCGTTAGTATTATCATCACGCTGGTGATGACGGGTATTTTCGGATATTTTGTAAGATCACTGGGTAGACCGCTTTTTATTCTGTTGTTAGTAATTATGATTCCATTGGCTACTACCGAATTGGGAACCGATAGCTGGATCACCGAATTAATGACACCGGCAATGAAGCAAATAGGCTTTCAGGGTGGATGGGTATTAATTTACACCTCAATAATAATGGCTTTACTTCGCTTGTATGCCGGTCCCATTGTTCACAAACTTTCACCGATCGGATTACTCGTAATAAGTTCATTGATTGCCGTGGTTGGTCTGGTTTTTCTTTCGTATTCAGCAGGCTTTATGATTGTAATTGCAGCTACCATATATGCGTTGGGCAAAACATTTTTCTGGCCAACCATGCTGGGGGTAGTGTCGGAACAATTTCCCAAAGGAGGGGCACTTGCAATTAATTTTACCGGTGCAGTTGGTATGATGGGAGTGGGTGTTATTGGAGCAGTTATTCTTGGTTTTGTACAAGATAAACAACTGGATCAAAACCTGGCTACTTACGACCAAAAAAATAATACCACCCTGCATACCGATTATTTAACAGCACCTAAAACAGGGATTTTTGGAACGTATAAAGCGCTGGATGCCCAAAAAATAGCCCTTGCTCCGGCACAGGCAGTTGAGCAAATAAATATTGTAGAAAACAACGCTAAAAAAAGTGCCCTTCGCACAGTAGCGATTTTTCCGGCAGGTATGTTTGTATGCTATCTTTTATTATTCTTTTATTTTAAATCCAAAGGGGGCTATAAACCTGTACAAATTTATAAAAATGTGGCACTGCCACAGGAAGTAGATTAAATAATCTATTTTGCTGCAATCAACATTGACTATTTCAATTATTAAAATACAATAACATGCAAAAAAATAACTATCCTAAACTTCACAATGCAACCTGGCCGGGCATTGTAGGCAAAGGACCTGATGGTGAGCCACCCATACCATTTGAAACTTTACTGGAACTTACTGCCGGCGCATCCGTTGACGGCGTTAAGTTTGATGGCATTGATATCGGTCTTTTTGAACCTCATATTGATATTGATAGTTCTGATGACGGCATCAAAAAACTGGCAGATAAAGTAACTTCTTTAAACCTGCAAATCGGCAGTCTGGTGGCTCCTGTCTGGGGTGGTCCTGCGATGGGTAGTAAAGAAGACCGTGCAGTATTTGTAGACATGGTACGCAAGTCGTGCCGGTTTGGACAAAAGTTGCGTGAATATGGTGTACGGCCCAACGGTATTGTGCGTATAGATTCTGCCAGTAAGCCGGAAGCCTGGGCATTGGATCCGGTGAACAATACAAAGCTGATTGCAGAAACTTTTAGAGAGGTCTGTGATGTAGCTGCAGACTATGGTGAAAGGCTTGCTGCCGAAGGGGAAATTTGTTGGGGCGGTATGCATAGCTGGACGGCAATGATTGACACACTAGAAGCTGTCAACAGGCCTAATATTGGCTTTCAGGCAGACATGGCGCATACCTTGTTATACCTGCTTGGCTACAATAGTCCGGAAGCCCGGATACTTCCTGTTGATTTTGATTGGACTGACCGGAATGCTTTAAGCGAAGGTTTAAAAAAGCTTACCGATGCCCTGCGTCCCTGGACAATTGACTTTCATGTTGCCCAGAATGATGGCACTGTATTCGGCAGCGGTTCGCATGATAAAACAGGTCGCCATTGTTTGGCAACAGATCCGGCTGGCAAATTGGATATAGCTGCAGATGCAGGTTATTGGTTGCGTGGTAAAGATGGAGAACTCACTAAAACTATCCGGCATATCTGTTGGGATGGATGTATGTTTCCGAATGAAGTGATGACGAAACAACAAACATGGAATGATATACTCGCAGCCATGATTAAAGTGAGGGATCAACATGGCTGGTATGAAGCGGAATAAAAATAATTATTATATTGTAAGCATTAATTCTATTGACAATGGCAACAAAAAAAATACTTAATATAGGTTTAATAGGTGGTGGTTTTATGGCCCGGACACATTCCAATGGGTATCGGCGGGTAGCTAATTTTTTTCCTGAGTTGGAATTTACGCCGGTGCTGAAAGCAGTATGTTTTCGCAATGAAACTAAACTTAAAGCATTTGCAGAACAGTGGGGATACGAATCTGTTGAAACAGACTGGAAGAAACTGATTGCCCGGTCTGATATTGATGCCATAGATATTTGTACCCCCAATGATACACATGCAGAGATAGCGATTGCCGCTGCAAAAGCAGGTAAGATGATTCTGTGTGAAAAACCGTTAGCACGCAACCTCGTGGAATCAGAAGGAATGGTAGATGCCATTGAAAAAGCAGGGGTTAAAAATACCGTTTGGTATAATTATCGCCGGCTGCCTGCGGTTACCCTCGCCAAACAAATTATTGACTCCGGCAAACTGGGAAAAATATATCATTACAGGGCTAATTTTCTTCAGGACTGGACTATCAGCGAAAATCTTCCGCAAGGTGGAGAGGGATTGTGGCGCATGGATGCTGCCGTAGCTGGATCCGGAGTATTGGGCGACCTGCTTTCGCATTGCATTGACACGGCCTTGTGGCTCAACGGAGGTATCAAAGATGTGTCTGCAATGACAGAAACATTTGTAAAGGAACGCATGCACCAGCTTACAGGTAAAGTAGAAAAAGTAACCATCGATGATGCCTGTTCCTTTATGTGCCATTTCAACAACGGCTCATTGGGATTGTTTGAAGCTACCCGCTATGCCAGGGGCCATAAAGCCCAATATACTTTTGAAATCAATGGTGCCGATGCGTCTATAAGCTGGGACTTGCACGATATGAACCGGTTGAATTTTTTTGATAATGCAGATGAATCAAAACTGAGGGGCTGGCGTTCTATACATATCACCGATGGCGATCATCCTTACATGGATAAGTGGTGGGTACCTGGACTGGGCATTGGGTACGAACATTCTTTTATTCACCAGGTAGCCGATTTTTTAAAGAGCATTGAAACAGGAGAACCTTGTTCACCTACTTTTAGAGAAGCACTGGATACACAAAAAGTTTGTCAGGCAGTAGTTGATTCAGCAGTTTCAAAAAGCTGGAAAGATTGTAATATCTCTTAAAAAAACACCCAATCAATTTTATAAAATCTTCAACTTCAAATAACAACTATGTCACAAAAAATGAGTTTCCGTTTAGCACTTGCCTTCATCATCATGGGCACGTCATTGTCCGTAAAATCTCAGGATCATCCTGCAGGATTTACAAAAATATTTGATGGTAAAACCATGAAAGGCTGGGACGCTGATCCTACATTCTGGCGGATAGAAAATGGAACTTTTGTGGGAGAAGTTACGGCCGCCCATATTATCAAAACAAATACTTTTCTTATCTGGAAAGGAGGATTGCCTGCAAATTTTGAATTGATCGCTCAATATCGTATCAGTCCTGAAGGAAACAGTGGCGTTCAGTACCGCAGTGAAGAAGTGAAAGGTATTCGGTATGCACTTAAAGGTTACCAGGCTGATATCGACGGCGCCAATATTTATACAGGTCAGAATTATGAAGAACGTGGACGTGGATTTTTGGCAATGCGTGGAGAAAAAGCTTTGTTGAAAACAGATCAAAAACCATTGATCGAAGGTTTTGTGGGTAACTCAGATTCTTTAAAAAGTAAAATAAAAAATGGCGACTGGAACGAAATACATATTATCGCAAAAGGTAACCACCTGCAGCATTTTATCAATGGTGTTTTAATGAGCGATGCCACGGATGAAGATACCAAAGCCCGAAAATTTAAAGGCGTATTGGGCTTTCAGGTACATGTAATGCCTACCATGAAAGTTGAATACCGGAACATCTATCTTAAAAATTTAAAGTAGTATCGGTTAAATTTATTGACCGGTAAAATCAACTTTAATTGATAAAACAAAAGCTGGTAAATAGGATATTAAGTCAATTTAAAAATAGCGTAGTGTCAATGATGTAAGGAAAAAATAAACTAATAAAATGAAAATGTTTGTTTGATATTTATCCCACACATCCCTGCGCCAGTCCCTAAATACCAGGTTGATAAAATTGATAATTCTGTACGCTGCTTAGGAGGGTAAGCAAGTGAACTTTCGAAAAAACAATTCTTACACTTCTATTATAATCAGAAGAAGAATTGATTAAAGATCTTAGCAATCCTTTTTTGCCTTGATTTTAAAATAGGGCAATGTATACCTGCTGCTATCCCTGGGTTTGATTACTTAACAGTAGTTGACAATCGCCTGCCAGGCCGTTCATAAGGTCTCAATTAAAAGTGCTGTAAATCAATAAAAAAGCGCTATCCTAACCCGAAATTAACGGGTAGGGATAGCGCTTTTTAAACCAATAGC
>NZ_JACMOO010000420.1 GCF_014377975.1 Ferruginibacter sp. | reverse complement strand
GGCGCCCCGGCAGGTACTTACAGAGTAATTGTAAAATTTATTGTAAGTAAAGATGGCAGTATTAGTAATGTAGAGCCTGAAACAAAACATGGATATGGAATGGAGACTGCAGCCGCGGAGTTAATAAAGAAAGGGCCTAAGTTGGAACCTGCAGTACAAAACAATCTTATTGTAACTGCCTATAAAAAACAACCTATCACTTTTGTAATAGAAAATCAATAGTGGCAAATCTGTAACATTTATAAAAATGGGTTACATCTTTAAAAGGTGTAACCCATTTTTACTTTAATCAATTTTAATAAACAATCGTCTCCTCCTTCAATTTAATCACCAACTCTTTTTTATCATTCGCTTCTACCCTGCCGATAATTTGTGCAGCAATATTAAAAGTGTTGGCAGTAGCAATCATCATTTCAGCATCGTCAGGTGAGCAGTAAATTTCCAGCCTGCAGCCCATGTTAAATACTTCGTACATCTCTTTGTTATTGCTGCCACTACTCTCTTTAACGATCCTGAAAATTTCAGGAGGCTCAAACAAATTATCTTTTACAATCCTGAAATTATCCGGCAGGTATTTCATGCATTTGGTTTGCCCGCCGCCACTGCAATGTATCAGGCCATGTATCTTATCAAACTCATTTTCCAGCAATACTTTCAACACCGGTGCGTAGGTTCTGGTGGGAGATAAAATCAGTTTGCCGATGGAGGTTGTAAATGGTTTTCCATCCACTTCAAACGTGATGGCATCCGATAATTTATTTTTACCAATGTACACGACTTCTTCCTCTAAACTGGTATTGTAACTTTCTTTAAAATTATCTGCATAAAATTTACTCAACACATCATGTCTGGCACTGGTTAAACCATTACTGCCAATACCGCTGTTGTATTCGGTTTCGTAGGTTGACTGCCCGTAACTAGCAAGACCAACAATTACATCGCCTGCTTTTATTGTATCATTGCTGATAACCTTACTTTTTAGAAAGCGGCAGGTCATTGTGCCGTTCACCGCAATGGTACGCACTACATCCCCCACATCGGCGGTTTCGCCACCGAGGTAATGAATGTGTACACCAAATATTTTTAACTCATCAAAAAGCTGCTGTGAGCCGTTGATGATTTGTGATAAAACCTCGCCGGGAATGATGGTTTTATTACGGTCAATGGTAGAATTAAAAACAATATTATCATACACGCCCACGCAAAGCAGGTCATCTAAATTCATTACAATGGCATCCTGTGCAATGCCTTTCCACACGGATATATCCCCCGTTTCCTTCCAATATAAATAAGCCAGAATGCTTTTGGTGCCTGCTCCGTCGGCATGCATCACACTCACATAATCATCATCACCGCCCAGGTAATCCGGATAAATTTTACAAAAAGCGTTGGCGAACAATCCTTGGTTGAGGTGCTTTGTGGCTGCGTGTACTTCTTCTTTCTGGGCACTCACCCCTCTTTTACTGTAAAGACTCATAAAAATATTTGAACCGCAAAACTAAATTTCCATTTGCAATTAACCATTAATAAATTTTCAGGTAGTTTTGCACCACTAAAAATGAAAGTTCACTACAACATACAGCACTTACCCTTGTTTCGCAATGCGGTCATCACCATCGGTACATTTGACGGGCTGCACAATGGCCACCGCAAGATCATTGAACTGATGCAAAGCGAAGCTGCCAGGGTAAATGGCGAAACAGTTATTATTACATTTGATCCGCATCCAAGGCAGATTGTGGCGAAAGATAAATCGCCTTTGTTTTTAATTAACACGCTGCAAGAAAAGATTGCTTTGCTGGAAAAAGTACGTATTGACCATTTGGTGGTGATACCATTTACTGAAGAATTCGCTAACCAAACAGCAGAAGTTTACATCAGCAATTTTTTGGTAAATACTTTTCATCCGCATACCATCATCATTGGGTACGATCATCGCTTTGGTAAAGGCCGCAGCGGCGATTACCATTTACTGGAAGATAAGGCCTCCCAATATAATTATGTGGTAAAAGAAATTCCGGTGTATATGTTAGAGGATGTTACCATCAGCAGTACTAAAATACGGGAAGCAATTTTACAGGGAGATATTGATGCAGCCCGCAATTTTTTAGGATACGATTATTTTTTCAGCGGTATAGTAACAAAAGGCAACCAACTGGGCCGCACCATTGGCTACCCTACTGCCAACCTGCAAATAACCAATGAAGATAAACTGGTGCCCGGCAATGGGGTGTATGCGGTTACAATTAAAATTGAAAAATTAAAAATTAAAAATTCAGGGGGCATGATGAACATTGGCGTGCGTCCTACCGTGGATGGAACAAAAAGAGCGATTGAAGTAAATATTTTTGATTTTGACTATGATATTTATGGCGAAACCCTCACCATCACTTTAAAAAAATACCTGCGCAGCGAAGTAAATTTTAACGGGCTGGATGCGTTAAAAACACAGCTTGCCTTGGACAAGATTGCAGCGATTGCTGCGTTGAAGTAATAGAAACGCTGACAAAACGGATTAAAACTGATGCGACCGATTTTTTATATGTAAATCATTATCAGTTTTTATCCGTATGAATCTGCCAAACCCGTGTTTCTATCATGATCCTATCCGATCATCTTTACCACCAATTCTTTCATCAGGCTTGCGTCCGTAGTGCCGCTGTCGTTTACGCCGATGCTTCTTAAATTATATTCATGCAATAATAACAGCGCCCTTTCCACACCATCGTATCCAAAAATTTTTGCTGCAACAAGCGCATCTTTTGCGGCAAAGGAATTATTGTAAAAAAAAGGCTTTACCGCATTTTCACTTTTATCGGCCATGCCGAAAATAATATAGAGTTTGCTGAAATAACCGTACAGGGCCGGCAACACCAATTGTATCGGCGCCGCCTTTGGATTACCCTCAAAATACTGGATGATCCTGATCGCTTTTGCCAGGTCTTTTTTACTTACCGCAGCCTGCAGTTCAAAAGCATTGTATTCCTTGCTTACGCCAACATATTTTTCTATATCGTCTTCGGTAATGGTTTTGCGCTGGCCGAGGTTCACAGTTATTTTCTCCAGCTCATTTACAATGCGGTTCAAATCATTGCCGAGATGGTCGGCCAGCAAGGAGATCGTTTTTTGTGACATGCTAAAATCTTGCGCCTTCACATAATCCGTAACCCACTCAACCAACTTATAATCTTTTATTTTTTCAGAATGAAATAACTCTGCATTTTTTTTTACAAGCTTTCCAAGTCTGGTAGCTTTACTAACCGCTTTTTCTTTATGGCTTACCACAAAAATGGTTGAGGCCAGGGGATGTTCCAGGTAATTTTCCAGCTTATCAATGTCTTTCATCTGCTGGGCTTCTTTCAGCAATACCACCTGCTTTTCTGCAAACATTGGATAGCGCATGCAGGCGTTTACCACATCGCTCCAGGCCGCATCTTTGCCATAAAAAACAGCGAGGTTAAAACCAGCTTCGCTTTCGGGCAATAGCTGGTGCTCCGCATAATTCATGATCTTATCAATATAATAATCTTCTTCGCCTTCCAGCCAATACACCGGCTTAAAAAGCTTCTTCTTCCAATCTCCTAAAATTTTTTCTACCGACATTTTTCAAAAATAAAGTATTTCACACAAAGTGTTTTTCATACAAGGCACGCTACGGATACAATGATTCCAAAGAAAAAATAAATACAACTTGAAAATGTGCGTTGTGTCTTTTGTATTCTTTGCTTTAGTTGTGTGAAAATCTATTTGCCGCTTTTCCATTGTTTTAAATGTTCTGCTATTTCTTCCTGTTTTTTAGTTTCATCTTCTTCAATTTCCTTCATATCATTTTCTATTTCATTCCATTCTTCGTCCGTCAATTCATCTTCAGCCACTGAGGAAGGATTATTAAATTTAACCATAACATCATACAACACTTCCAGCGCCTTCTCATTGTCCATACCCATTACCAGGTTGATAATTTTTTGTTTAATCACTTCAGCATTTGTCATAACAAAGATTTTCAATAAAATTAAAACTTTTACACATAAAAAAAGATACCCTCAAATAAAAGTATCTTTTTTATAAATTTATAACAGCAAACTACAACCGCCTGGGTATAAGCAGGTTTAACACTGCCAATAAAACACAGGCACCAATACCGGCGGTTAATATATAACCTAACCAGCCTGTACCTAAACTAATGTGCAACAAACCAAACAACCAGTAACCCACGAAACCACCAAGAATACCGACTACGATATTTCCGATTAACCCAAGGCCACTGCCCTTAAATAATTGTCCGCCCAACCAGCCAGCGATGGCGCCTAAAATAAGTGTGATGAGAATTGCTTGTCCTTCCATGATAATTGTTTTTAAGGAATTAATAATAATTTTTAAAGATGATGTTACAATCTGCCTGCCAATCGCGGAGTGGTTATATGATAAAGTATTTGTGTTATAAATTATAAAATACTGTGTCAAAAATTCTACAAAATGCCGATAAAATAACCAATCAAAGCATGTAAATAAAAAACCCGGCAACAGCCGGGTTCAAAAATTTTGTTCTAATTCGCCTAATTCGTTCCTTAAAAATTTCTGATTAATTTAAGCTTCTAAAGTCTACCGGTACTAATTTACTCACGCCCGGCTCCTGCATGGTAACGCCATAAATTACATCCACCGCACTCATCGTTTGTTTATTGTGTGTAACAATAATAAACTGACTGTTCTCACTAAACTGTTTGATCATCTTGGTAAACTTACCCACGTTGGCATCATCCAGTGGTGCATCTACCTCATCCAAAATACAGAACGGAGCAGGCTTAATTAAATAAATTGCAAACAACAAAGCGGTTGCAGTCAATGTTTTTTCTCCACCACTCAACTGGCCGATGGAAGATGGACGCTTGCCTTTTGGCTTGGCCACAATATCAATTCCGGTATCCGCTAAATTAGTTGGATCAACCAAAACCATATCCGCCGTATCATCTTCTGTAAACAACGCCTGGAATACTTTTTGAAAATTTTCCCGCACTTTATTAAACGTATCCAGAAACTGCTGGTTGGCCGTAGCTTCCACTTCTTGTATGGTTTGCATCAGGCTATCTTTTGCCGTTACCAAATCATTCTTTTGCTCCATGATAAATTCATAGCGCTTCTTCATTTCTGTATACGCTTCAATGGCCGTAGGATTTATCTCACCGATATTTTCCAGTCGCTTGCGCATGCGGTCATTTTTTTCCTGCAAATCTCCCAAAGGCACATCGCCCGTTCTTGGTTCATCAATAATTACATCCAGATCAATCTTAAATTCTACATGCAGCCTTTCTTTCATCCCTGCCAGCTGCAGTTTTAATTCGGTTACCTTATCTTTTATTTCACTTAATAAATGATCAATCGTTTCTTTCGTTTTTTGTTTTAACCGCAACTCACTTTCTTTCGCAGCCAATGCACTGCGTAAGTTATAATACGCCTGATCGGCTTCATTCAGCTTCTTCTCTTCCACATCTTTATTCAGCAATAGGGTAACTACCAGTGTTTCCAGCTCAGCCAATACAGCAGCTGTTTCTGCAATGCTGGCAGCGGCTTCTGTTAATTGCAGGCTACTACTTTCTACCTGTACTTTTAATTCATTTAACTGGCGGCTCTTAAACTCAAACTCTTGTTTTAAACTAACCACTTTGCTTTGCTGGCGGGTAAACTGAAGATTGCCATCATTGTAAGTAGCAGTAGCAAAATTATATTCCTGCTCGGCCGATGCATAGTCCTGTTCTACCACCTGCATTTTATCACTCAACTCTTCTAACTGGGTATTTAGTTTTTCCAGTTCATCCCTGGTACTTGCAATCGCATCATGATTGTCTTGTAATTGCTCCTGCAAATCTTCTACCCTTTTGCTGCTGGTTTCTTCCAGGTGGTGCAGGTTTTCAATTTTATTCTGCAGACTAAAAACATGGTTCGTCAGGTTATTAATATCTTGTTGTGTTTGCTTAATGGCATTTTCTTTTAACTGCTCATTAAAAGCAATCACTTCATTGTGGCGAACCTGAATGG
Source organism: Ferruginibacter sp. (assembly GCF_014377975.1). Taxonomy (GTDB): domain Bacteria; phylum Bacteroidota; class Bacteroidia; order Chitinophagales; family Chitinophagaceae; genus Ferruginibacter. The sequence continues at coordinate 1,150 of NZ_JACMOO010000420.1, read as the reverse complement.
TTGCTTTTAGTTCGTTCACAATTATTTCCTGCGCACTGATTTCTTCTACCAGTTTCTCTAAATTCTTTGCACGGCCAATTTTTTTACCTTCAAATAAACCCACACTTCCACCGGTAAGACTATATTTTCCTTTTACATATTTACCCGTTTTTTCCAGCACCACAGCTCCATTACTATTGCGCAGGGCATCCTCATCTTCTGCAATAAAAACGTTGCCCAGTAGGTATTTGGCAAGATGGGCGTATTTTTCATCCACTTCAATCACACTCAATGCCGGGAAGGTTCTTTCCGGCTGATGAGCTTCTTCAAAACCGGTAAACTTATCCTGCAAAAAGAAATTGGCTTTGCCTTTTTTATTGTCATCCAGCAAATGAATCGCCTTCAGACCTTCTTCTAAATTATTTACCACGTAATAATTCAGGTAAGGTTCCAGCACATTTTCTACTGCCGCCCTGTATGTGGGCTGCACATAAAAAATATCACTCAGCAAAGGCGCTTCATGATTCCAATTAAGGTTCTTGTGTAAAAATTTCACACTTTCGGGATAACCTTCCATGCTATCCACCAGGCTTTTCAGCAAGGCGTATTCGTTCTTTTTACTATCGAACTTTCTGTTCTCTTCCGCCAATGTTGCACGCAAACTTTCCAGCATGCTCTGGGTTTGAAATATCTGTTCCTTGGTAAACTCGTGGTGATCCTGTAACTGTTGTAAGTCTATTTTCTTTTGCTCCAGTTCATCCGCCTTCACCTTTCTGTCGGCCTCTAATTGCTGCAGCTGGCTTTGGCGCTGCGCCTTTTCATCCTGTATCTGTACAATGGTACGTTGCACATTTTGTATGCTGGTATCGGCCACCGCCACTTTCTTTTCTGCATCAAACTGGTTGCGCTGAATGGCCTGGTTTTCCCGGCGCAACGCATCAATGCTACTCCGCTTTTCATCAAATATTTTGCGCTTATCTTCAACCGAATTTTTTAATTCTTCCAGCCTGCCTTCCAGTTCTTCCAGCTTTAATTCATCTTCACTTATCTGCACACTTGTAAACTGAATGCTTTCATCCAGGCCTTTTAATTGTCCGCCGGCTTTCTGTAAAAAATCATTCAGGCTCGTTTCTCTTTCTCTTAAATATTGTAAGCGTTGCGCTGCCAAACT
>NZ_JACMOO010000077.1 GCF_014377975.1 Ferruginibacter sp. | reverse complement strand
GCATAAAAATAATTGTTGCTGCATTAAATATCTGCCAAGGTATTCCTGTTCTGTTTGTGCAGGGGTTGGTACCAATATTGCCTTTTTTTGCAACTTTAATAAATCCATTATTGTAGTGTAGCCAGCCCTGCAAATCACCATGGCGGATTGCTGAATTACCTTGCTGAGTTCCTCCGCAATAAGATGGTTTTTTATAACAATGCTGGCCCTGCTATTTTTTAGAAGTACTAAATTTTTCTCCGTTTCCGGTAAACCCCTTACTAATAAAACATTGCCGGTAAACTGCTGTAATTGTAACAATAATTTATTTTCAAAAAGGGTGCGTTGTGGTTCAGGGCCAGATAGCAGAATTAATAAATCGTACTTTATTGATTCAGTACTACTTTTTTCAAATCTTGATAAACATCCAATGTATTGAATGTTGGGCAACGTTTGTGAAGGGTGCGACAATTGTCCGGCAATATTATCTGCACCTTTAAAATCCGGTATCCAGCATTGTGTATATTTTTTTATAAACCAATAATGGCATTTGCGTAATAAGTTTTCGGAGAATTTGTTTCCGGTTTTAATGAGTAACTGGTGGGTAATATAAACGGATGGAATCTGCGAATGATACAGACCAAACCTGTTATCCGATATAACTGCATCAATTGAATAGCGCTTTACTATTTTTTTTAACCACTTATGTTCATGATAAATTGAAAATATAATACGCGGTATCTGTATGATTATTTTTAAAGGTAACCAGCGCTGTTGTTTAGCATAATGAATGCGGTAACCACTTAACGGAAGAAATTTAACCTGTGAAAATTCTGATTTTAATAAAGCCAGTGTTGCTCCTTCTCCCGCTACATACACTTCACAATTATTTAACAATAAATTCATAATCAATGGAATGCTTCTTGTTGCATGACCAAGACCCCAGTCCAGCGGAACTATTAAAATTTTATTTAAATTAGCCAAAATGTTAATTTCAAAATAATTTATTGAAATAAAGCAATAATAATGTTTAAAATTAGTTTACATTTATAATCTTTAATTATGCAACGAATTTTAAAAGTAGGATTTTTATCAATTTTAGTGATCACAATTGCACTCAGTGGCTGTAGTTCTTCTAAAAAAAGCTGCGGATGTCCTAATAAAAAAGGCATGGTTGGATACTAAATGAAGTTAGTAAAATAGAAAAGTCTATATATCAATGAACAGAATAAACCGCGATTTGCTTGTCTTATTTAACCAGGAGTTAATGAGCCCCCAGGCCATAGAAAATGAAGTTGAACTATTACATGAATTGTTGTTCAGCGTAGAACGTCTGGACAATTTGGTTCCGGTTCATGAAGTAATTGACCTCAACAAATACAAAGTAATAAAAAAACATATTGCTGTTCGCAAAATCATTCGTTTGCAGGAATTAAAGCCCTTTGTGTTTTTGAATTGCAAAAATTAATCTACGGATAATTTATCCCGATAGTTTTTGCAAAGCCTCTTTTAATTTACCAAGCATTTCATCTATCTCTTCTTTTTTACAGGTTCCTACACTGAGCCTGTACCAGGTGCTTTTTGCAGATGCTCCAAATGCTGTAAATGGTACAATCGCCAGTTTTGCCTCTTCTAATAAATACGCCGTTACTTCCGTCTGATCTTTTAACTGTTTTCCATCCTTCGTAGTTTTTCCTGCAAGATCAATTTGTATAGTTAAATAAATGGCGGCCTGCGGAGCAATGGCATCTACCGGAAAGCCTTCCTTTTTTAGCAGTTGAAATCCTTCATAAATACGTTGTAAGCGTTCTGATATTTCACTTTTAAAATGAGTAAAATAATTATCCACCGCTGTTGTTTGTAATAAATATTCTGCGGTAGCTTTTTGTTCTGCCATCGGTGCCCAGGCTCCCAGGTGACTATTTATTGCTTTCATTTTATTGATTAAATCAGCCGGGCCCAAAGCCCATCCGACCCTTACACCGGTTGCAGCAAATGCCTTACTGATACCATCAATAAAAATAGTGTACTGCTTCATTGCAGGCCGCAGTGAAATAGGATTGTAATGCACTGTTTGCCCATAAGTCAGCGTCCAGTAAATCTGATCGTACAATAGATACAATTTTTTTTCATCATCGCCCCGTTGCTCATTTTCTTCAATTACCATGTCACAGATAGCTTCCAGTTCTTCCTTAGTAAAAGTAGTTCCGGTAGGGTTTAACGGCGAACACAACGCTAATAAAGATGCCCCCTTTAAATGTGGCTTTATCTGGTCAGCCGCTGGCATAAAATTGTTCTCCTTTTTACTTTCAATAACTACATGTTCTCCTTCTGTAAAATGTACATAGTGATTGTTGTTCCAGCTTGGCACTGCGTAAATTACTTTTTCGCCTTTATCAACAATGGCCCGGTAGGCGGTATAAATTAAAGGTCTTCCTCCGGCGGCAATTAAAATTTCATTGTTTTCAAAATGCAGCCCCTGTCTTTTATCTATAAACTCTGCCACCGCATTTCTTAATTCCAATATACCATCCGCCGGCGGATAGGTAGTATTAAATTTTCTGTACGCGTTTACAATTTCATTTTCAAATTCTTTGGGTATCGGAAAAATAGCACTATCAAAATCACCAATTGTAAAATTATAAATTTTATTGCCCTGCATCATCTTAGCCTTTATATCTGCGCCCAGCTTTACAATTTCAGACCCAATAAGGGTTTCGGCCAGTTTACTTAATTTTTGTGAGGGCATATCTTCGAATTATCGTTTACAATTTTTATACTGCGCAAAAGTAATTTTAATACTGCGCAAAACAAAAACAAATGGCCCCGGCCATCAGTAAATATGATTAAAGAACTTTTCACTTTACAGGTAGGGCAATATTGCTTTTTTATGCCTGATAATCGAAAATTCTTTAAAACAAATCTATCATCTCTAATCAACATACACGTAACTTCCATTTACAAAATTTAATTTTTTTATGAAGCAACTCGTAATGGCATTTGTATGTATCTGTCTTGCATTCAACAGTATTGCCCAAACAGTGGATACCAGCATGTTAAACAATATGCGGTGGCGTATGATTGGTCCTCACCGCGGAGGAAGAACCGTTGGAGCAGTGGGTGTTCCGCAACAGCCAAATGTATTTTATATTGGCGTAAATAATGGGGGTGTTTGGAAGACTACTGATTATGGCCGTACCTGGTTACCAATTTTTGACAGTCAGCCAACTGGCTCGGTGGGTGATGTAGCGGTAGCACCTTCCAACCCAAATATTGTGTATGTTGCAAGTGGTGAAGGTATTCAACGCCCGGATCTTTCTGTAGGCGATGGCATTTACAAATCGACGGATGCTGGCAAAACATGGATTAATACGGGATTAAAAGAGGGTCAGCAAATTGGTGGGCTCGCTATTGATGCTACCAATGAAAATAGGGTATTTGCAGCAGTGCTGGGACATCCATATGGGCCCAATACCGAGCGGGGTGTTTACCGCACTATGGACGGAGGTAAAACATGGCAACGTGTATTATGTAAAGATGAAAACACCGGTGCAGTACAAGTAGCTATTGATCCTAAAGATCCTAATATTGTGTATGCAGATTTATGGGCAGGCAGGCAAGGCCCTTGGGAAAATGGTGAATGGAATGGCGATGAAAGCGGTTTATATAAATCAACGGATGGTGGCAATACCTGGAAACAACTAACCAAAGGATTACCCACGCCAAAAATGGGATTGGGGCGCATTGGTTTTTGTATTGCGCCCACCAATACCAATCGTTTATATGCAACAGTAGATGCAGGTGAATACGGTGGAATATATAAAAGTGATGACGCAGGGGAATCCTGGAGCCAGATGAATAAAGATGAAAGATTCTGGGGCAGGGGCGATGATTTTGCAGAAGTAAAAGTTGATCCGGAAAATGCAGAGGTGGTTTATACAGCAGATGTGGTGGTATGGAAATCTGTTGATGGCGCAAAAACATGGAGCGCATTTCGCGGGGCACCGGGTGGTGATGATTATCACCGCATCTGGATTAATCCAACCAACTCAGATATCATTTTACTCGCTGCTGACCAGGGAGCCATTATTTCCGTAAATGGCGGCCAAACTTTTTCTTCCTGGTATAATCAGCCAACGGCCCAGTTTTATCATGTAAGTACCGACAATGCATTTCCCTATAATGTGTATGGAGGCCAGCAGGAGAGCGGATCTGTGGGCATCGCCAGCAGGGGCAATGATGGGCAGATCACTTTTCGGGAATGGCATCCTGTTGCGGGAGAAGAGTACGGATATGTTGCCGCTGACCCAAAAAATTCTAACATTATTTATGCTGGTAAAATATCTAAGTATGATAAACGGACCGGCCAGGTTCAAAACATCTCCCCGGAGGCTGTCCGCAGCGGTAAATACCGTTTTATAAGAACTGCACCCATACTATTTTCACCCATCGACTCCACCACTTTATACTTTGCAGGCAATGTAATTTTTAAAACAAAAAATGGCGGCAATACCTGGCAAACCATCAGTCCTGATTTAACCCGTGAAGCATGGGATATTCCTGCAAGTGTTGGCATTTACACAAATGACGCAATGAAAAAAATGCCCCGGCGGGGAGTAGTATATACAATTGCTCCGTCTTTTAAAGATATTAATACAATTTGGGCTGGAACAGATGATGGTTACATACAACTAACACACAATGGCGGAAAAACATGGGCGAATGTTACTCCTCCGCAAATTACTTCCTGGAGTAAAGTATCAATGATGGAAGCAAGCCATACAGATGTAAATACTGCATATGCTGCAGTAAACAGGATACGCTGCGATGATATGCATCCCCACATTTATAAAACAACCAATGGTGGTAAAAGCTGGAAAGAAATTATAACTGGTTTACCTGATGACCCCATCAACACCATCCGAGAAGATCATGTTCGCAAAGGTTTATTATTTGCAGGCAGCGAAAGAGAAGTATATTTTTCTTTGGATAATGGTGAACACTGGCAATCTTTGCGATTAAATATGCCCGCAACTTCCATTCGCGATTTAGTAATAAAAGGAGATGATCTTGTGATTGGTACGCATGGCCGGAGTTTTTGGATACTGGATAATATTACACCGCTACGTCAGTTATCAGAAAGCGTTGTAAAAACTGCTTCAATATTATACAAACCTCAAACCGCTATCCGGGTAAGTTGGAACATGAACAGTGATACCCCTTTGCCACAGGAAGAACCCGCAGGTGAAAACCCTCCCGATGGCGCTATGATTGACTATTACCTGAAAGAAAATTCTAACAGTGCAGTATTGCTGGAGATTAAGGATATAAAAGGTAACATTATCCGCAGATACAGCAGCAACGATACGCCCTATACAATTCCGCCTGTAAATATTCCTTTGTATTGGGTACGGCCCCAACAGATTTTATCGGCAACGCAAGGTGCACACCGCTTTATGTGGGATATGCACTATGCGCCGCTTAATTTACCCGCCACTTACCCCATTGCTGCCATTTACCAAAACACAGCGCCAGCGCCAACTTCACCATGGGTAATGCCTGGAGTTTATACTGTTACACTTAAAATAAATGACGTAAGCTTTACACAACAGCTCACCGTTACAATGGACCCGCGAATACACATGTCTTTAAAAGCATTGCAACAGCAACACGACCTTGCGGTGATTTGTTACCAGGGAAGATTGAAGGGAACGAAAATAAACGAACAAATAACAGTGGCCCGAAATAGTCTGAAACAAATACAGCCAGGCAATAACAGCATAACAAAAAATGATTTCTCATGGGATGAACAACTTGCAACATTACAGGGTAATACAGGTATTGAAAAAATCAACCGTTCCTTTGCAGGGTTGCATGGTATTTTGGAAGATGTACAAATGCCGCCTACCACACAAACTATTATGGCAGTTGCTGCAACACAAAAACAGTTACAGGATTTAGAGTCTAAATGGACCGGGCTGAAAAATAAAATAACACTGGCAAAAAAATAAATTCAGTCTCATAAAAAAGCCCTCCGATTTTTTGGAGGGCTTTTTTTGTAACGTGTTATAAAATTATTTACTTAATGGAATGCCCACTGAAACACTCCATGTTCTAAATTTATTTTTATCATTTACATTATTATTGCTTTGGGTAGAATTTATCTTAGTTAAACCATACCCATAGTTTGCTTTTAGTAATAATTTACCAAAGTCAATTCCGCCACCAACATTTACACCAAAATCAAACCGCTTTAATTTATCATAAGCCGCATCATCCTGCCTTGATGTAAATGGATCATCATTGCTAAATTTGATAGAGTTGCTGAAGCTTGATTTTAACCCGATTATACTACTTTCCCCACTTGATTTACCCGCCACGCCAATTGCAACATAAGGGCCTGCATTAAAAAATACATTTGATTTTGCCTTTGTATTCAACGGAATTTTAATCACGGCATTTAAAGGAACTTCCAGGTATAGCGGATTAAATTTTGTTTTCACATAGTCGTTCCCGTCATTATAATAAGTTTCGGCTTTTGATCCTTTGCCAGTAAATAAAATACCTGATTCAAGATCAAAAGTATTGGATATACCGAACCTGCCCATAACACCTGCATTAAAAGTGGCGAGCTCATGATTTTTTTCTGTTTGTCCACTGTTGGTGTTGGTAATGTTGGCAAGATTTAATCCACCCTGTACGTACACCTGCGCTTTTGCTCCCATGGCTGCTACCAGTACCAATAGCATTACTGTCATTTTCTTCATAATCATTTAATTTTAATTTTAAAAAAATAAAATAGCTTTCACTATTTTTTGAGGTTCGCACATTAAAATCAAAAAGCCAGCCACCAAATTAGTTGACAGGCTTTTAAAAATAATTTAACTTTTCTTATTTAAGTATAGATTGAAATACGGCTTCATTAACTTTTACCGGGTATTTCTTTTTCAATTCTGCTACCCATTCGTTTTCTAAATAAACCTGGTATTCATTAATCACCAGACCTCTTGCCTCATTAAAGTTTCGCTGCTGATTTGCGGGGAACAATTGCAACACTTTTACAAAACTTGTGGTGTTATCTCCACCGTTCATTATGGGAGAAGAAATATAACCTGGTACAATATTTTTAACTGTAGGTAATTGCAACTGGCTTAATTCATATCTGCCAGAATCTGATTGAATTTTCCCATCACTTTCTTCTGCAATTTTCTTCCAGTTGCTGCCACTTTTTATTGCTTCAACAGCTTTTCTGGCAACACTTGTATCACTACAGTTAAATAATAAAATTGCTGCGCTTGCATCCCATTTATAGGTGGCCTTATGTGCCTCATAATATTTTCTTAATGCAATGCTGTCCTCAGACGCTTTGCCCCAAACCTTTCTTTCCATAATTTCAAACAACATATTACCCTCTTTAAATTCCTGCATCTGTAACTTAAAGCCGGTGTTGTATTCAGCCAGATGTTTGCGGTAATAGTCTGCTATAGTTGTTGCAATAAATTTATCCAGCAAGTCTTTATTATTTTCCTGTTTATAAACGTCTACATTTAATTTGTAATCTTTTACAAAGTTCAGCCATGCAATTCCTTTTACATTTTCTTTTGTAAAGGAGATTAAGATTTTATTATTTACAGGATAATTTTTTATTGTTCTGGTCTGCACCACACTGTCAGCGTACCTAAAAAGCTCCGCGTCTTTTACCAGCGGATTTTTCTTATAATTTGTTTTAGCTGTAATGTCTTTTAAAAATTTTTCTCTGGCAATATTCATCCTTGCATCTTTGGCCATTTGCTGTTTTAGTGCGGTAACAAATGTGTCATCCGTTTTATCAGCAGCCATGTCATGTTGCTGTAAACGTTTTACAATATGATAGCCGTGCGATGTGTAAAAAGGTTTGGTGATGTATCCATCTTTTTCAAGCGCAAAAACTTTTGTTTCAAACGACATTTCAAACTTGCCAGTACCAAACTCTGCCATTTCACCACCACTTATCGCTGTAAGCCTGTCTTCACTAACCTGTTTTGCCATTGCTGAAAAATCGGCGCCGGCTTTTAAAAGGTTATAAACTGAATCAGCTTTTTTTTCAATTTCCTTTACCTGAGATGCATCCGCATTGGGTGGAAGCGTAAATAATATTTGTGCGATTTTCCATTTACCTGCACTTTTCCTTTCACCCGCATTTATAAAAACATGCAAGCCATTTTTATAACGGTAGGCCTTGCTGATATCGCCTGTATGGAGGCCGTACACAATATTTTCCACTGCATACGGCAATGAAAAAACCGTGATATATCCAATATCTTTTCCGGTTACAGGCAAATATTTTTGACTAAGTGTATTGGCCAATGCAGTATAATCCGTATTACCTTTTTGCCATTCAGTAACCAGTTCCTCCATGGCCTTAACTGCCTTTGCCGAATCTCCGGCAGTACCGGCTGTAGGTAGCGCTGCAAAAAAATGAATCAAATGAATATCTTTCTGGCTACGTTCAATTACTTCATTCAATAAGGATTCTGACATCTTTTCATCGTTCATGTATCCTTCTTCTACCTGGCTGCTAAAATTTTGAAGATCGTACTTCAGTTGTGACAATGTATCCAGCCGAAGTTGCTTCGCCGCTTTTACTTTTAATTTAAATTTTGAATATAGTTCCAGGTACTCCCGCAATGATTTCTCTTTATCTGTAACGGGCATTTTATTTTTATTGTAGGCCCTTAAAAATTCTTCTTTGCCAACTTTCTCATCGCCATAAGTAAATAAAGTTTGGGCAAAAAGATGTGCCATAAAAAAGGTGAAGGTCAGCAGTAAAAAAACTTTTTTCATCATAACAGATTTTCTCCCTTTTAATTAGATTTCATTTTCCACTTTACCTGCAGCAAATCGTCGAGTTGCTGCCAGGTTAATTTTTTTGCAATAATATGTTTTTCTTTGTCCAAAAGGTAGATGGTTGGCGTGAGGGTAACGTCATATAACTGACGGTAACCTGGTTTTTGAGCAGCTGAATTCGCTGTTTCCATTTCTTTGGTTTGATAAACGTTTACCCAGTCTTTCAAATTGTGTTCCCTGATATATTTCAACCATTCCTGCTTCAGGTCTTCTTTACTGTCGGCAGATAAAACCCCATACATTTTTACATTGTGGGCTTGCCAGTTGGCCCTGTAAACAGAATCCAGGTGGGGCAATTCTTCTTTACAATGGCCACAGGTTGGGTCCCAAAAAACAACCACGGTATAATCAGCCGCCACGTTATACAAAGGAAAAGGCTTGCCCGTGGTGTCCAGCATTTCAAGATCGGCAGCTTTGGCACCAATCAAATTTGCCATTAACATATAAGCCCTGCGGCTAACAGTCTCCATCTGCTTTTCATTGAGCCAGCTACTGAGGCCTTTGCTGTGGTATTTTTCAAAAAGGTGCACAAACACTGCATCCTGACCCATATATTTTGGGCTGATGTATTCATCTGTAAGCCAGTTTAATAAAAATTTATACATTTCCGGGCAACTGCGGGCCAGCAGCAACTGGTAATCCGCTTCTTTAATTATACTGTCTGCTTCAGGTACAATCAATTCCCGGTAATATTTTTCCAGCTTGGGTAAAAAAAATGGGGTACGAATTACACGTTCATCCATAAAGGTTATCCCATCCCAGTAATGCATTTTATAATAATAATAATTTTGTAAAGAATCGTTGTGGGTTTTTGGTTTATTATTCAGCAATGCCGGATCTTTCATGGCATTCAATAAAACAGCCATCATGGAAGAAGGCTGGCTTTTAATAATATTATCTCTGTAATCATTCAGGTCTTTGTTTAACCTGTTATAATTTGCTTCGTGTTGTAATGAATCCGCCCGGGAGCCTGCTGCGCTGTAGGCTTTTTTTTCTGCATCCAGTAATTGTGCTTTTGTTGCAATGGTTTTTTGGTATTGCTGCAATAACACATTTGCCGGAGATCCTGTTACGACCGTTTTTAAAAGCAGGTCTGTCGTATCAATTTTAACGGTAATCACCTGCTCCTTATCAATTAAAAAATCAATACTTTTTGATTTGCCGGGTAAAACGACTGCATAAATTCCTGAAGGCAATTTTCTTTTACCGGTAAATACCGCAACGCCTTTATTATTTACGGCAGCCGAATCTTCCACAGAAAGATTTTTACCCATGTGGTACGTTAAATAAGCAATGCCCGATTGATACTGCGCCGCCTGCAGGGTGATGGTGAAATGTTGAGCCTGTGCGGTGGTGAGGCAAAACATCGTTGCCAAGGGTAGAAGATATTGTTTCATTAACTATTTTAATAAGATTGCAAAAGTATCTAAAATGAATGGTTTATCAGCAGCAATACAGTTTGCGGTAAAGGAACAATTAGATAGTATTAACAAAAAATTAAACTGTGTCTGCAATTATGGTAAATACCTTTTAGAACGCAGGATACATGGAAGATATTATAAAATGATTCTACTATTCTACAATATGTTTAGCCAGACAGTGGATATTAATGGTAAAGAAACAAAAATGGGGGTTACTTTTGCCACCGTGAAAAGAAAAAAATTTTTATTGGAAAAATTGTTGGTTACCGGTTACGCAGCTGAAGGTAAATCTGTTGCAAGGCAGGATGGTAAGGTATATTTTATTGAAGGCGCTGTGCCCGGCGATGTGGTGGATGTATTTATCAGTACCAATAAAAAAGACTGGGGCGAAGGGAAAGTTACACACATTCACGAATATTCTGCCGAAAGAACAACTCCTTTTTGCCAGCACTTTGGTGTGTGCGGAGGTTGTAAATGGCAGATGTTACCCTACGAAAAACAACTGGAGTACAAACAGCAGGAAGTTGCCCAAAATTTAAAACGAATCGGCAAAACCCCTTTGCCTGAAATTTTGCCAATTATTGGAGTAGTTGATACCATTCATTACAGAAATAAGCTGGAATTTACTTTTAGCAATAAACGTTATTTAACCAGCGAAGAAATAAAAACATTGGCCCCCCCGCTACCTAAGGAAGGATCTTTGGAGCAAAGCGAATCCGAAAATCTTTCAACAATTGAAATGTCTGATGGTCAGAAAAAGTTTGGAGACTCCTGGAGCGATGGTGCGCTGGGTTTTCATGTACCCCGTATTTTTGATAAAATCATTGAGATAGATACCTGTTATCTGATGGATGATGTAAACAACACCATCCGCAATACTATCAGAAATTTTGCTAAAGAAAATAACTATTCTTATTACGACATTAAACAACATAGCGGCTGGTTGCGCAATATTATTATCCGCTATTGCACCACCGGACAACTGATGGTAAATATTTGTCTGGGTTATGAAGATGAAACGGAAACAAAAAAACTGTTAAATCACCTGTTGCAAAAAGTGCCCTCTATTACCACTTTATTGTTTACCATTAACACCAAATGGAATGATACTATTTACGACCTTTTGCCGCAAACGTACTATGGAAAAGGCTTTGTGACCGAGATGCTGGAAGAATTTAAATTCAAGATCGGACCAAAATCTTTTTTTCAAACCAATACAAAACAGGCAGAAAAATTATATACTGTTACCAAAGAATTTGCCCAATTAACCGGTAAGGAAATTGTATACGATCTTTATTGCGGCACGGGCAGCATCGGAATTTTTTTAAGTAAGGGGGCAAAAAAAATTATTGGTGTAGAAGCGATTCCCGAGGCTATTGAAGATGCAAGAGAAAATGCGGCAATCAATAATATTACCCATGCTGAATTTTTTGCAGGCGATGTAATAAAAATTTGCAATGATGATTTTTTTGCACAACATGGCAAACCAGATGTAATTATTACAGATCCGCCACGGGCGGGTATGCACGAAAAATTAGTAATTAAATTACTGGAAATAGCCGCGCCTTCCATTGTGTATGTTAGTTGCAATACTGCCACTCAGGCAAGGGATATTGGATTGCTGGCAGAAAAATATTCAGTAGAAAAAATACAACCGGTTGACATGTTTCCGCACACCCACCATATTGAATGTGTGGCCTTGCTGAAGTTGAAAAATTAACTCCTAACTTTGATTTATGGCATTCAAATTTAATAATTCTCTTCAAAGAGATACTCCCATTGTTTTTAATTTACTTATCATAAATATACTGGCCTACCTGGCGCAGATATTGGTTAAACCTTTCAATATTACAGAATGGGGAGCATTACATTATATTAAATCTTCCCTGTTTTATCCGCACCAGTTTATTACCAACATGTTCCTGCATGATCCCAATGGCCTAACCCATATTCTTTTTAATATGTTCACACTCTGGATGTTTGGAACCATTCTGGAGCGCTACCTGGGTTCAAAACGCTTTTTAATTTTCTACCTTATTTGTGGGGTTGGTGCAGCCGTTTGTATTCAACTAAGTATTCCGTTTAGTGCAGACCAGTTTGCAAAATCACCGGAGGCAATCGCTCACGGCATGTCTACAGCCGATCTTGTATTTGCCTACAAAGAACAATACAGTGCTATTGGTGCGTCCGGTGCCATTATGGGCATTATGGCTGCCTACGCCTACCTGTTTCCAAATACGGAACTGTACATCATGTTTATTCCTTTACCCTTAAAAGCTAAATATGTAATCCCGTTTTTTATTTTATTAGATTTATTTATGGGCGTACGGCAGATTGCAGGAGACAATGTAGGACACTTTGCACATCTTGGAGGAGCCTTGGTTGGATTTTTGCTTATCTATTATTGGAACAAAACAAACCGAAAAACGTTTTATTAAAGTAAAGGTATTTTTTAACAGGTTTTGTAAATTTGTATAACAATCAATTTATATGGGAGAGTCAGAGAGATATTCAGATTTTGGACAGCCCCGAAAAAGGTTTACCCTCGGGCAGGATGGAAACGCCCTGATGGGACTGCTTACAATAAATATTATATTCTTTTTATTATTACTTACCCTTAAAGTCACCTATTTCTTTTTTCAAAAAGGAGAGATTGATTTTTTCAGAGAGGCGCTGCAGTATTTTGAAATGCCTGCACAATTGAGCCGTTTGGCCGAAAGACCCTGGACCATATTAACGTATATGTTCAGCCATGTAAGTGTTATGCAGATACTGAGTAATATGCTGTGGCTTTGGGCATTTGGATTTATATTACAGGAATTAACCGGCAATAAAAAACTGATACCAGTTTACATTTATGGAGGCTTGGCAGGCGCATTGGTTTTTATAATAGCAAACTACACCCTTCCAGCATTAAGGCCTGCGGTTAGCGGTGCTACCATGTTGGGTGCCAATGCTGCAACAATGGCCGTTGCAGTAGCTACCACCACCCTCGCTCCCAACTTTCGTTTTTTCAGAAATTTAAATGGCGGTATTCCCATCTGGGTATTGACCATGATTTATATATTGATTGATTTTGCGGGCATTGCTTCTGCGGGTGCGGCTTTTAGCCTTTCTCATCTGGCTGGCGGCGCAGCTGGTTTTGTATTTATTTTTTTATTAAGAAAAGATATAGACGGCAGTTTGTGGATGAACAATTTTTATAACTGGTTTATGAACCTTTTTAATCCTGATAAAAAAGGTAAAGTTGCCAGTATAAAAGAAAAAGTTTTTTATAATACCGAAGGAAGAAAACCCTATAAGAAAAAACCCAACATTACGCCGCAAAGGGTAGATGAAATTTTAGATAAAATTAACCAGAAAGGATACCATTTATTAACAGAGGAAGAAAAAAATATTCTCAAAAGGGCTTCTGAAGAAGACCTCTGATTTATAAAATAAATCTAACTGTCCATTAACGAGCAGTTATTTCTTAAATTATATATTGGTATTTTTAATTCCTCCGATTGATGTATTCCATTAAGACAATCTGGAGGTTAACATTCATGTAATAGTTTTCATCCCTACCCATAATTTATATTAACCTGCAAACAGTATCTTTATGAAATGCCAAAACCCCTCGTTCGCATACTAACAAAAAAGATTTTTATAATAACCAACATCCTGGTAGCGGTGCTGTTTTTACTGGGCTGTTACGCACAACAACTGTTTACAAGTGCAAGCTGGTTTGTGGGGTTGCTGGCCATATCCGCATTTTATTTGTTGGTGGTGCTATTGCTCTTTTTTATTTTCTGGATAATTGCAAAATCAAAATGGATGCTGCTTTTTTTGGCAATACTATTGGCTGGCTGGCGTAATATCATTAAAATTATTCCCTTCAGAACATCTGCTGATTTTAATATTCGAAAACAAAAAGACGCCCTCAGAATCATGAGCTGGAACGTGGCGCAATTTGATATTTTGCAATATAAAAAAGATCCGTCTATACACAATAATATGATTGATCTTATTAATCAGTACCAGCCCGATATTGCCTGTTTTCAGGAAATGGTGGCGGGCGATAGCATCATAGATCTTAACAACAAATATTACCACAAATTCGCTTTTTATTCTATCCAGGATTTTGAACTTTCCCTTCATTTTGCGGATGAATATTACAGCTATAACTGGAAAGAAAATTACCTCAGCAGCCAGCATTTCGGTATCATTATTTTTTCAAAATATCCTATCATCGACAGACATACGATTGCCATCTATCCAAACGATTACAATTCTATTTTTCAGTATGTGGATATTGTTAAAGATGCAGATACCATCCGGGTTTTTAATCTTCATTTACAGTCATTAAAATTTACCCCGGTTAACATGCAATACATTGATAACCCTTCGATGGAATCTGATGACGACCTGCAAAAATCTAAAAGCATTGTTGCAAAATTAAAAAAGGGATTTATAAGACGCCAGGTGCAGGCCGATAGAATAAGGGAGGAAATTGAGAAGAGCCCTTACCCAGTAATAGTTTGCGGCGATTTTAACGATGTGCCCAACTCTTATGCTTATGAAACCATTGGCAAAGGATTACAAAATGCATTTGAAAAAAAAGGTGCAGGCTTAGGCAGAACATTCAGTGGCATTGCGCCCACTTTGCGCATTGATAATATATTTATAGATAACCGGTACCAGGTTGAGCAGTATGTACGCATCAAAAAAAAATTGAGTGATCATTTTCCAATAATTACAGACATTACCCGTTTTCCAAACAAGTAGCTAAAGAGTTGTTTTATCAATTTCATTATATTTGATCTGAATGCATTTTTTTAATACATATTTATTTAGTACCTGTTGTCGCCGTTGCGGCATAGCGTAATATCTTTGCGTAATCAGTCAGTTATTTAGGATGTTCTTAATTATAAAAATACCTTCCGGATGATTAGAAGGAACAAATAATAATCTAATCCTTTTATAAAAACGGGATCAATAAAAAATCCCTTGATAAATTAATAAACTAACAATCTGATTATTGGATTTTAAAAATAGGTAACAATCAAAATATAAGAATGCCGTTAAAAGTTTACAATTCCTACACCCGTACAAAAGAAGTATTTACTTCCATTACACCTGGCCACGCAGGCATGTATGTATGCGGGCCAACCGTAAGCGGCGAAAGCCACTTAGGTCATGCAAGACCCTACATTACTTTTGATTTTATATACCGGTACCTTACTTACAAAGGATACAAAGTCCGCTATGTGCGCAACATTACAGATGCCGGTCATTTTGAAGAAGAAGGAAAAGAAGGAGAAGATAAAGTAAGTAAAAAAGCGATTCTCGAAAAACTGGAACCGATGGAACTGGTGCAGAAGTACACCAATCTTTTTCATTGGGCCATGCTGCAATTTAACTGCGTAGAACCTAGTATTGAGCCAACTGCCACCGGTCACATTGTGGAGCAAATTACCATGATTGAAAAAATTATTAATGAAGGATATGCCTACGAAGTAAATGGCTCAGTATATTTTGATTTAAAAAAATATGCGGCCACACACGATTACGGAAAGCTTAGCGGCAGGGTAATAGACGATTTGCTGGAAACAACAAGAGAACTGGATGGCCAGGAAGAAAAAAGAGACAAGGCTGATTTTGCCTTGTGGAAATCGGCTGCACCAGAACATATCATGCGCTGGAAAAGCCCATGGGGTGATGGTTTTCCCGGATGGCACATCGAATGTTCTGCTATGGCTACCAAATATTTAGGCGCTGAGTTCGATATTCATGGCGGTGGTATGGACCTGCAATTTCCGCATCATGAAAGTGAAATTGCACAAAGTACTATCTGCAATCACCATACCCCGGCCAGGTATTGGATACACAACAATATGATTACCATCAATGGTAAAAAAATGGGTAAAAGCTATAACAATGTAATTAAACTTACAGAATTGTTCACTGGCAATCATCCCTTACTAACCCAGGCTTTTGCTCCCATGACCGTGCGGTTTTTTATTCTACAAAGCCATTACCGTAGCCCGGTAGATTTTAGCAGTGAAGCGTTGGTGGCCAGTGAAAAGGCGCTGAAAAGATTGTGGGAAGCCTACGAAGTATTAAAGAAACTGCCGGTTAGTATGGACCAGGAGCCAGCAGATGCTTCATTAGACGCAAAGGTATTGAAGTGGATAAATGAGTTTGACGAATTTATGGATGATGATTTTAGTACTGCTAAAATATTAGCCAATATGTTTGAGCTGGCACCAGTAATTAACGGCATTAAAGATGGGCATATTGCTGCCAATGCGCTTGCCGGCACAACCCTTGTTTTATTGCAGCAACAGTTTAAAATTTATCTGGAAGATGTATTTGGATTAACACATTCCACCGGTGCAGATGACAATACGTTGCAAGGCATAATGCAGTTGCTGATTGATATCCGCAAGGAAGCCAAAACCAAAAAAGATTATGCCACATCCGATAAAATAAGAAAACAGCTTACTACACTGGGCATTGAATTAAAAGATGAAAAAGATGGAAGCATGAGTTGGAATAAATAGTTGTTTTCGACCTTAAGTTTTTCGTGCAAAATCTATTCAGCAGTTTATTTTACATTTAAAGATGGAACACATACAACATCTCAGTAAGGATAAAAAGCTTAAAGAAATAATTGCCTCGCAGGAACCTTATGTGCTGATTAGGCGCAAAAATGTGTACCTGCATTTGTGCAGTTCTATCATGAGCCAGCAGTTGAATACCAAGGTAGCTGCTGTTATTTATAACCGCTTTTTAGATCTGTATAAAAATAGAAAGCCAGGCCCTCAGCAAATTATTGATACTCCTGTGGAAACCCTTCGCAGTATAGGTTTGTCTAATGCCAAAGCTCAATATGTTCAAAATGTTTGCCGGTTCTTTTTAGCCGAAAAAATCACCGATGCTAAACTGCATAAAATGAGCAATGAAGAACTTATAAAATATCTTTCGGCAATAAAGGGCGTGGGGCAATGGACCGTTGAAATGATACTGATGTTTACTTTGGGCAGGGAAGATGTATTTGCGCTGGACGACCTGGGTATACAACAAAGTATTGCCAGATTATACCAACTGGATGCCACCAATAAAAAAATATTAAAAGAAAAAATGCTGCTGCTTTCAGCAAAATGGAGTCCTTTCAGAACCTATGCCTGCAGATATTTATGGGGATGGAAAGACAATGAGCCAAAAGTTTAAAAAACTATTTCCTGTACAATTGCCTCCAGATATTTTTGATCAGTTTTATCAAACAAATTTTCTTTCTCACTATCCACATCCAGCACACCCAACACTTCGTTGTTTCGGATAATAGGTACTACAATTTCTGAGACAGATAAACTGCTACAGGCAATATGCCCCGGAAATTTTGCTACATCCGGTACAATCAGTGATTGTGCCTGTTGCCAGCTGCTACCGCAAACACCCCTGCCTTTTTTAATGCGGGTGCAGGCAACAGGCCCCTGAAAAGGACCAAGCACCAACTCTTCATTTTTAATCAAATAAAAGCCAACCCATAACCAGCCAAACTGTTCTTTTAATGCGGCGGCAATATTGGCCAGGTTGGCCACCAGGTCTGGTTCTCCGTAAATCAAGGCTTTTATTTGAGGAATAAGTATTTCATACATTTCCTCTTTAGTACCTCTCGCAATTTGCAAATCTTCTGCCATATTATAAAGATAAAAAAATGATGAGGTAAAAAGCATTTCTACCATTTACAAAATAAAAAAGCCATCTCTAATTTAAAATAGAGATGGAGCTTTGCAAATTGTAAAGCAGGCTTTAAAATATCGTTTTGAAAAATGTTTTCATATCCTTCCAGGATTTTTTATCCGCTGCTTCATTATATGCAATGGGCATATTGAATTTTTTACCCATGGCCGTAGCATCTGGATTTGAAAACGCATGAGTAGCATTCGGATACACTATAAATGTATAAGGCACATTCAAAGAATCAAGGTTGCCTTTAAAGCTTTTAATATCAGCTTCGCTGACAAATTTATCTACAGCGCCTTGGCAAACTAAAATGTTTGCTTTGGTTGAACCTGCTGTAGCGGGTACCGTTGCCAGTCCTCCGTGAAAACTTACCACCCCTTTAAAATCCATTCCCAGTTTAGCAGCATTTAATACCATTGAACCACCAAAGCAATATCCAATAGCCGCCATTTTGCTGGCATCCGTTTGGGGGTATTCTTTTAACTTATTTACAGCGGCTTCAATTCTTGATTCACCTAATTGCGGGTCTTTGTAAAAAGGCGTTGCGTATTCCTGAGCCTGCTTTGGATCAGCGGCAATTTTATCATCGCCGTACATGTCTACCGCAATGGCAATATAACCCAACTCGGCTAATTGACGGGCCCTTGATTTCGAATAATCATTATTGCCCCACCATTCCGGAACCACGATAATTGCGGGTCTTTTTCCTTTTTGATTACTGTTATACGCAACAAAACTTTTCAAGATTGTTCCCCCGGAAGTATAAGTTACTTCTTCTGTTTTTATAGCTGCTTTATTTTGTGCTGTAATAGAAAGTAGTGAGCTCATAAATAAGGCTGTTAAAATTAAAGGAAGATGTCTGGTCATAGTGTAGTTTTTAATTGATGTTCTATATAAACATTTATTGTGCCTGAATGTTTAAACAGAAAAATAAGCCCTAGTGTTAATTGCTTCGGTTTATTTTTTATTTTACCAGTTTCAATTCATTGATAATATTTTTTGCCCCACCCAGCTTGTCTATGCACCACAATACATAGCGTACATCTACACAAATGGTTCGGTTAAGATCTTTATCAAAAGCTATTTTATGGCTCAGTGCTTCATAATTGCCGTCAAACGCAAGACCAATTAAATTGCCACTTCCGTCTATTACCGGGCTGCCACTGTTGCCACCGGTAATATCATTGGTTGTAATAAAATCTACCACCAGGTCATTTCTTCCCTTATCAATATATTGCCCAAAATCTTTTTTCTTCAGCAGCTCAATTTGTTTGGCCGGCAAATCAAATTCATAATCGCCGGCAATATATTTTTCCAAAATTCCTTTTCCAGTGGTAACATAATCATAATGCACTGCATCCCGGGGATTATAACTTTTTACATTGCCATAAGTTACCCGCATGCTAAAATTAGCATCAGGATACATTTTGGCTGCTACCGCAGGGTTCATTTCCATAATACCTTTCAGGTAACTTTTACCCAATTCAGCATTCGTATTGTTAAATGCAGCATATAGCGCAGCGTATTTTAAATTGTAATTTTTTATAAATGCAGCTGCATAAGCAAAAGCCGGATCAGCCTGTAATACCGTAGCATCGGGATTTGCCACAAAAGCCGCCCATTTTGCATCATCCAGAATCATCGTTTTTTCAAATAGGTTTGTTACCCACTTTTTAAACGTTGCCTCTTCTTTTAAATCTCCAAAAGTATTTTTAATACCATCATAAAAGCCAATAGGGTGCTGGTTTTTATCAATATCATTGTAAAACAGCCGGGCGGTTTGTGCCATTATTTTTTCATCACTGGGTTTGTCTTCTGCATTTAAAAAAGTTTTTCTGGCTGCCGTTGCGGCGTCCATAGATTTTTTTATGTCTGATGAAGAAATTCCAGGCTTAACCAGGTTGGTTTCTACACCAGTTAATGTAGCAGCAAAAGCTGCAAGAGGTGAACCCATAATTCCTTCATTGATATACTGGCGTTGTTTACTGTAGGGCGTCCAGGCTGCATAATTTTTTGCATAGCCGGTAAAAATATTTTCGTATTCAGGCTTTCCTTTTGCCCATGCAGCAAAACTATTTTCGTAAGCCTGTTTTTGCTCAAATGTGTGAAATTTGATCAGTTGCTTTGTTTCGCCATCATAAAATTTCCAGTAATTGGCAATGCCGGCATAGCTGCTGGCCAGTTTTAATTTTACTGCCGGGTCCTTCAGCATTTGCTCATGCATTATTTTTAAACGCACATCCCTCAAATTTACCAACGAAGGATTTTCAATACTGTTTTTTAATTGAATACCATAACTGGTTTCGTAGCGGTTGGTGCCACCAGGGTAACCATAAATCATCGCATAGTCACCGTCTTTGATGCCTTTTATACTCACCGGCAAAAAGTATTTAGGTTTTAACGGAAGGTTGTCTTTGCTGTAGTCTGCAGGTTTACCCTCCTTTGAAGCATATACCCGGAAGATGGAAAAATCTCCTGTATGTCGTGGCCATTCCCAGTTATCGGTATCGCCGCCAAATTTACCAACGCTTTCAGGCGGTGCCCCTACCAGGCGAATATCCCGGTAAGTTTTATACACGTACATGATGTACTGATTGCCTTTGAACATGGAATACACCCTTCCGGCTAAAGCATTTTCTTTGTCAATTACTTTATCGGTAATGGTCTTATATACTTCCTGCATTTTAGCCGTCCTGTCGGCCCATGCAAGTCCTTTTACTGCTGCTTCCACCTCACTGGTAACGTCCACAATTCTATCCAGAAACTGTACAGTTAAATCACTCTTTATTTCCTGGTCTTTATTGTAAGCATAAAACCCATCCTGTAAATAATTATGTTCAACTGTACTTGCTCCGGCGATGGCAGAATAGCCGCAATGATGATTGGTAAAAATCAATCCTTCGCTGCTTACAATTTCGCCTGTACAGCCACCACCAAAAATTAAAACGGCATCTTTTAAAGATGATTTATTAACCGAGTACAATTGCTCTTTGGTTAATTTCAGCCCTTTCTTTACCATATCATTGTACACCTGCTGGCCCAGCAACATGGGCAGCCACATGCCTTCGTCGGCACTTGCTTTTAACAAGGAGAAAGCGAATAGAAACAATATAATAATTTTCTTCATGCTTTTTATATTTAGTGAACAAACCTACGGCATATTGGCGGAGGAATGACCAATACAACCGGATTTTTAACAGCATGTTTTACGCCATTACCTACATCATTGCTACTTTTATATTACTTGATTTTACCTTCGCGCTGTCGCCATTTTCCTTTTGTAAATTAATCCACGTAAGCCAATTGTAAACAGTAAATTTGTTAATCATTAACCAGGAATTGAATGGCAATTATTGATTTAAAACTTCCGGCAAGTATTGCAAGGGCATTAAACCTTCCCATCAGTAACCCGCGAAGTCAGCAACTGAGGGTACTAAAAAAATTGTTGCGCAAAGCCAGGTTTACACAATTTGGCCAGGCGTATAAGTTTGATGAAATATTAATGAGCAGGCATAGCGGAAAAAAATTTCAGCAACTGGTGCCTACTTTTAATTATAGTAAAATATACAAAGACTGGTGGCATAAGGCCGTGGAAGGCACTTCGGATGTTTGCTGGCCAGGTGTTGTAAAATACTTTGCCCTTAGCAGTGGTACCAGTGAGGCGGCCAGTAAATATATTCCCATTACAAAAGATTTGATCCGGAGCAATACCATTACAAGTTTTAAACAATTATTAAGTCTGGCAAAATACCAGGATGTTCCCCGGAGTGCGCTTGGCAAAGGCTGGTTGCTATTGGGCGGCAGCACGCAATTGCAAAAAGGCGCTACTTATTATGCCGGCGATTTAAGCGGTATTCAGCAAAAAAATATTCCTTTCTGGTTTCAGGGTTTGGGTTTATACAAGCCGGGTAAAAAGATTGCAAAAGAAAAAGACTGGGAAAAAAAATTAGAAGAAATAGTTGACAATGCCCCCAACTGGGACATTGGTTTTATTGTAGGGGTACCTGCCTGGCTGCAATTATGCATGGAAAAAATCATTGAACGGTATCAGTTAAAAAATATACATGAAATATGGCCCAACCTTGCTTTTTATGTACATGGCGGGGTAGCCATGGAGCCATATAAAAAAGGCTTTGTAAAACTATTGGGTAAGCCGGTTACCTATATTGAAACTTACCTGGCCAGTGAAGGTTTTTTAGCATACCAGAACCGCCAGGACTCAACAGGAATGCACCTTGCACTCAATAATAACATCTTTTTTGAATTTGTTCCTTTTGATGATATTAATTTTGACAGTGAGGGAAATATGGCTGACAATCCAGAAGTACTGATGATACACGAAATTGAAGAAAACAAAGATTACTCTATTTTGATCAGTACCAATGCAGGCGCCTGGCGCTATGCAATAGGCGATACAGTAAAATTAATTGATAAGGAAAGAAGTGAGATCATCATCACCGGAAGAACCAAACATTTTTTAAGTTTGGTGGGTGAGCATTTAAGTGTGGATAATATGAACAAAGCCATTGAAATGGTAAGTGAAGAACTGAATATTTCTATTCCTGAATTTACGGTAGCGGGTGTACCCTGTGGACAATTTTTTTGCCATCACTGGTACGTAGCCACAGATGATGTTGTGGACAAAGATGTATTACGCTTGCGCATAGACCAAAAATTAAAGGAGCTCAATGATGATTATGAAGTAGAAAGAAAACATGCTTTAAAAGATGTGTTGATAACAGTATTGTCAGAAAATATCTTTATGGAGTTTATGCATTCCAAAGGCAAAGTGGGTGGTCAGCATAAATTTCCCCGCGTATTAAAAGGTAAAATGCTGGAAGACTGGCAAAAGTTTTTAAAGACGAATATGGCTACTGCGGAATACGCAGACCTTAGCCGTTAATTGATCTCCGTTATTGTACAAACAAATACACAGTTATGTTCAGCATTGTTGTGTTATATCAAGCCTGAATATCGGGAATCCCTTTCAGTTTTTAACTTTTGGTATTACTTCAAATTCACCGCATCAACCGTGTAAACCCATTTGTATGAATGAAAATACGCCCGTATTTGTAAAAATAAAACCGGCAGAAATGGAGGCTGAATTTTTTCGCATCCTCATCGCCAATGGACTAAGTGAAGACAACGCTAAGACTTGTGCAGAAGTATTTACGACCAATAGTATGGAGGGTGTTTATTCTCACGGGGTAAACCGCTTTCCCAAATTTATTGAGTATATAAAAAATAAATTAGTATTGCCGGATGCAGTACCAGCCAAGGTTTCAGGATTCGGTGGTATTGAACAATGGAATGGCAACCTGGGACCGGGTCCACTGAATGCATTGCATGCAACCGAAAGGGCAATGGCTCTTGCAGCAAAAAATGGAATAGGCTGTGTAGCACTTGGCAATACCAACCATTGGATGCGTGGTGGCTTATACGGATGGAAAGCTGCAAAACAGGGATTTGTTTTTATCGGCTGGTCAAATACCATTGCCAATATGCCTGCATGGAATGCAACCGACAACCGCTTAGGCAATAATCCGTTGGTGATTGCAATACCATTTGCAAACGAAGCAATTGTGTTGGATATGGCGATGTCGCAATATTCTTTTGGTGCAATAGAAATGGCTTCGTTAAAAAATGAACAACTGCCTGTTGCCGGTGGTTACGATGTAGATGGAAATATTACCACCGACCCGAATGAAATACTACAGTCAAAAAAAGGTCTGCCGGCCGGTTACTGGAAAGGAGCAGGATTATCACTTTTACTGGATATGCTTGCAGCCTTATTATCCGGAGGTAAGGCCGTACATGATGTTACCAAACAGGATGCTGAGTATGGCCTTTCACAAATTTTTATTGCAATTGATTTAAAAGTACTGAGCAATTTAAAATCAATCAATTTACTGCTACAACAAATAATTGATGACTATCATCAATCCATTCCAGTTGAGCCAGGAAAAAAAATAATTTATCCCGGCGAACGGGTATTGATGACCCGGAAAGAAAATATGGACAATGGTATTCCTGTTGTTGAACAAGTGTGGAAAACAATAAAAAATTTATAAAGTGCAGATAAATCAACCGTATTTATTAGTGCTTACAACTTTGTAAAAGCTGAATGTTTGTTACATACTGCTTTGCCAAAACAACAGATATTTTATAAATGAAATACTGAACTTTTATTCTTTAGCCAGCTCTTCTATCTTCTTAAAAACTTCGGTCTTTTGTGCAATAAACAATCTTCAATTTAGTTGGTGTTGCTCGTTCCATTTCTATTGTATGTTCCATGTCATTAACTGTTGCTGCAGGTATTTAATTTTTGGCAGCATCGTTAATTGTTTGGCGCTTTCGCAGATAATATTCTCAATGCTATTTTTTACTTTATCCAAATGTGCAAAAATTATAGGATGATTTACTCTTTATTATTTATCTCACTTCATATCGCATCTGTGTTTTCAGTTTTTGTAAAGCATAAAATATGCTGCAAGGGCCGAAGCCTATTTTCACAAATATTCAACACTCCAAAATCCATCCAATACTTTCATGGCATTGATGCTGTTGGAGAAATTTATTTTTGACATAGTGTTTTTTTATTTTTAAAAGATAATTCAGCACCTAACCTGGCATTGCAAAAATGAAAATAAAATATGATTGGTAAAATAAGACAATTGACAGAAAAAAATAGGTACGTTAATTCAAAAAAATGGGCGTTACAAAAAAAACCATAAAGTTGCAATATCACTTATTGTATAAACTTGTTCTTTAAAATATTTGCCTCAATTTTACGGTATGCAATTAACGCCGGAACAGCAAGCCTTTATTAATACCAACCATAACCTGGTAATCAATGCGGTGGCTGCAAAACCACTACATTGATTGAGTATGCCAAAAGCAGACCTGTTGCCAGCCGGATATTGTACCTGGCATTTAATAAAACAGTAAAAACAGAAGCACAACAAAAATTTGTAACTGCCGGTTTGCAAAATGTAAAAGTAGAAACGGCTCACTCCCTTGCCTTTGATTATGTAATCAAACACAGCCAGTATAAAGTAATACAGGGATATAAAAGTTATGAATGGGTGGATATGCTGGGCATTAATACAGGCGAAAAGCATACCGACTACATTATTGCCAATCACGTAAACAGATTCATTAGTTATTTTTGCAACAGCAATGCCCGCAAGGTGCAGGAGTTGCAAAACCAGGAAGTAATAACTGAATCAAAAGCTAAAACATTTGTACAAAACTTTTAT
>NZ_JACMOO010000076.1 GCF_014377975.1 Ferruginibacter sp. | reverse complement strand
ATTTACTTCAGAACTATTAATATTATCTCAATTTTCTATTTTTAAACGTATTTATTGATACGATATAGTCACTATTAGATAATATGTAGTGAGATTTAGAGTGTAATAAAAATTAATATTGTTACCTGATAAAAAAATTAAACCAATACCATGGGAAGAATAGTTAGTGTGTTTATAATAATCTGCCTGCTATTAAACAGTTGCGCAAATAAGGCCTTAATGAATGGAAACCATTCTTTAAGAAATGATTTGATTCCGCGAAGGGCTGAAGTTTTATTTTTGGGTAACGTAAGTAAGCATCATGATTCAGGCAAGTATGCTCCATGGCTGGCTATTGCTACATTTAAAAGTGGTATTAATATAACCTACACCACTGATGTTAAGGATTTAAACACCGAAAACCTGGAAAAATATGATGGTTTAGTTATTTATGCCAATCATGATACGATCTCTTTATCCCAGGAAAGTGCATTAAAAAACTTTGTTGAAAGCGGCAAAGGATTAATACCACTTCATTCAGCTGCCGGATGTTTTAAGAATTCAGAATGGTATATTAAAACCATTGGTGGCCAGTTTCTCTCTCATGGAAATGGGGCGTTCACGGCTACGATCACCAATAAAACCCACCCTGTAACCAAAGCCCTTGCCGAGTTTGAAACAACGGATGAAACGTATGTTCATCAGAAAATAAATCCAGATATTACCGTTTTGATGGAGCGTGTAGAAGGGGCAAAAAAAGAACCTTACACATGGGTTCGCAAACAAGGTAAAGGGCGTGTTTTTTATACTGCTTACGGTCACAATGATATTACCTGGAAAAAAGCTGAGTTTTTGAAGCTGGTAGAGAACGGAATACTTTGGGCGATCGGTGATCGGGTAAAAGAACAGATAGCTGCGCTAAAAATACCGGATGTCGATATCTATCCTGATACTCTTTCAAATTTTACCGCCAGGCATCTGGTACCTAAAATACAGGAAGGACTAACACCAGTAGAATCTATGAAGCTGATTCAGGTGCCTGCAGATTTTGAAATAAAACTTTTTGCAGCAGAACCTGATATCACCAATCCAATTGCAATGTCATGGGACGAAAGAGGCCGCTTATGGATTGTAGAATCAGTTGATTATCCCAATACATTTATTGAGACTGACGGAGCTTCAAATGACAGGATAAAAATCTGTGAGGATACAAACGGGGATGGTAAAGCGGATAAGTTTACTGTATTTGCTGATAAATTAAATATACCCACAAGCATGGTTTTTGCCAGAGGCGGAGTAATTGTTTCTATGGCTCCAAACTTTGTTTTTTTGAAAGATACAAATGGCGATGATAAGGCGGATGTGCGTGAGATTATCCTTACAGGTTTTGGAAAGAATGACACTCATGCAGGCCCATCGAATTTACAATATGGATTTGATAATAAAATCTGGGGAGTATTGGGTTATTCGGGTTTTAACGGTAACATAAATGGAAACAATGTGCGATTTGGACAGGGAGTTTATCGCTTCAACATTGATGGGAAAAACCTGGAGTACCTTGCTGAAACCAGTAATAACACCTGGGGTCTTGGATTCTCAGAGGATAACAATGTATTTATATCCACTGCCAACAATACGCATAGCGCTTACTATTCCATGCCCGGAAAATATATGCAAAGAGGTTTGGCCGGGAATAATATACAGGCTGTTCAAAAATTGGATGGTCATTATGATTCCCATAGTATGACCCCAAATTTACGGCAGGTTGATGTTGTCGGAGGCTTCACATCTGCAGCAGGACATCACCTTTATACAGCTCGAAACTTCCCTAAAGAATATTGGAACAGAATAGCTCTGATTTGCGAGCCTACTGTCCGTCTTATTCATAATGCCATTATTGAGCCTAAAGGTGCAGGTTTTACCGAAAGAGATGGCTGGAACTTATTATCTAGTTCAGATGAATGGGTAGGACCTGTACAGGCTGAAGTTGGTCCTGACGGGGCAGTTTGGGTAGCAGACTGGTACAATTTTGTTATGCAGCATAATACATTTGTTCCTGGTCAGGCTCCTACGGAATTGATTCTGCCGCTAACTCTTGCGGATCAGAAAAGAGGTCAGGGAAATGCGCTTGCAACAAACTTAAGAGATCTTGATCGCGGCAGGGTGTATAGAGTTGTTTATAAAAAAGGAAAACCATATACACCTGTTAAGTTAAGTGCAAATGATGTCACGAGTTTACTTGCGGCATTGGAAAGCGATAATATGTTTTGGCGTATTACTGCTCAGCGTTTACTTGTTGAATCTAATAATCAGTCTGCTCTTCCCGGACTTTACAAGATAATAAACGACCAAAAAGTTGACGAAATCGGCCTTAATGGTCCGGCGATAAATGCGCTATGGACATTACAGGGGCTGGGTGCTTTAAATGGTTCAAATACAGAAGCATTACAAGTAGTTGCAAAAGCTTTTTTACATCCCGCTGCGGGTGTTAGAAAAGCTGCCGTTGAGGTTTTACCTAACAATCAGCAATCTATTGATGCTATACAGAAAGGTGGATTAATTAATGATCCGAATTTAAATGTCCGCAAGAGCGTACTGTTGGCAATTGCTGCAATGCCTCCATCAATAGAACTCGGTAAATTGCTTTATGAAGCAAGTAAATCTACAGAAAATGAAAAAGATGAATGGCTTGTTAAAGCTTTAACAGCTGCAGCTATTACTCACCGGGAAGGTTTTTTAGCTGCGGGACCAGTTGTTCAATCATCTGCAGATCCT
>NZ_JACMOO010000419.1 GCF_014377975.1 Ferruginibacter sp. | reverse complement strand
TCCAAAAAGCAATGGTTATGAAGCCTTGCATACTACTGTAATGGGGCCGCAGGGAAAATGGGTAGAAGTGCAGATACGCACCAAACGAATGAATGAAATTGCAGAAAAAGGTTTGGCAGCGCATTGGAAATACAAAGAAGGCGCCACTGTTGAAAACCGCTTTGATCAATGGTTTAGCCAGATAAGGGAAGCCCTCAGTAGCCAGGATACCAACTCACTAGACTTTTTGCAGGATTTTAAAACCTCTTTTTTAGCAGAAGAAATATATGTGTATACTCCGAAGGGTGATATTAAAATGCTGCCCATCGGTGCAACAGCATTGGACTTTGCCTTTGGTGTACATACTGCTGTGGGCAGCAGGTGTATTGGTGCGAAAGTGAACCATAAATTAGTACCCATTGGCCATAAATTACGCAGCGGCGACCAGATAGAAATAATTACCAGTGCCAAGCAAAAGCCTAGCCAGGAGTGGCTGAACCTGGTTGTAACCAGTAAAGCAAAACAAAAAATTAAAGATACCCTTAAAGAAGAAAAAAGAAAAGTTGCTGAAGATGGGAAACATATTTTACAGAAAAAGCTGGAGGCGATCGGGGGTATAATGACGCAGCACAATATGGAAGAACTGGCTAATTTTTACAAACTCAATTCTTCGCTGGACCTGCTGTATGATATCGCTATTAAAAAAATTGATTTAAAAGAATTAAAAGAATTCACTGCCTCGGGAGATCGTTTGTTTCCGCCAAAACCTGTAAAGGTGGAGGTAGAAGAAAAGAAGGATACTGATTATACTGCAAGGCCCTATAATAAAAAAGATGCTGAACTGATCATATTTGGTGAAAGCAGTGACAAGATAATGTACACACTTGCCAACTGCTGCAAACCCATTCCGGGAGATGACGTTTTTGGGTTTGTTACCACCGGTGAAGGGTTAAAAATTCATCGAACCAATTGCCCCAATGCTGCCAGGCTAATGGCCAATTTTGGACACCGGATTGTAAAAACAAAGTGGGCAAAAAATAAAGAAATATCTTTTTTAACCGGGTTAAAAATTGTGGGGCTGGATGATGTTGGGGTAATTCATAAAATTACCAACCTGATCAGTGGCGAAATGAAGTTCAATATTTCTGCCATGACGATTGAAGCAAAGGATGGAATTTTTATGGGTAATCTAAAAATATTTGTACATGATAAAGAAGAGCTTGACGAATTGTGTAACCAGTTGCTAAAACTGCCCGGTATTGAAAAAGTAGAACGGTACGATACAGAGTAAGCTGCGCCTTTAACCCTTCTATCTCTTAAAATTTTTACTTTATTTTAAAGTTTTAACGCTTACAAAACGCTTAACAATTAGTTTTTTTTACAATTTAACATTGATTCGTAAATTACATTATATTAACAAATTTCAAAAATTTAAAACAGTTACCATGAACGAATTAATTACCGGTTTGACTGAAAAAGCAGGCATTACTGCAGAGCAGGCCCATAAAGCAATTGACCATATAAAAGATTACGTAAAAGAAAAATTTCCGATGATGGCAGGAGCAGTAGATAATTTATTTGCATCAGCACCTTCAAGTGCAGTAACTGCTACTGATGCCGTACTTGACCCAACAGCACCAACTGCAACAGGCAGTGCTATGGATAAAATCAGTGACATTATTCCTGGTGAAACAGGACAAAAGGTGGAAGATCTTGTAAAAGAAGCTGCTCACAAGGCAGAAGATGTTTTTGACAGTCTGAAAGATAAAGTGAGTGGTTTGTTTGGCGGTGATAAAAAATAATATAATTTAAATATTTGAATCCATCCGGGAATATCGGGTGGATTTTTTTATGGCTGAACTTTAATTACTTAATCATTTTGTGAATTATAAAACGGGATTAATTTATTTGCGTAAAACTTCCCGGCTGATAACCAACTTTTGTACCTCGCTGGTACCTTCGCCAATGGTACACAATTTACTGTCCCTGTAAAATTTTTCTACCGGAAAATCTTTACTGTAGCCATTACCACCGAAAATCTGCACTGCTTCTGTGCTTGCTTTTACAGCTACTTCACTGGCATAATATTTTGCCATTGCCGCTTCCTTGGTCATGGGTAATCCTTTTGCTTTAAGATCGCAGGCCTGGTGGATTAATAAATCTGCTGCCGCAATTTCAGTTGCCATATCTGCCAGTTTAAAACTGATGCCCTGGAAATTGGCAATCGGCTGATCAAACTGGTAGCGTTCTTTCGAATATTTTAATGCTGCTTCATAAGCCCCTTTCGCAATACCCAAACTTAACGCTGCGATAGATATTCTGCCACCATCTAATATTTTCATGGATTGTTTAAACCCATCACCTACTTCCCCAATCCGGCAACTATCTGTTATTCGGCAATTATCAAAAATCATTTCTGCGGTTTCACTTGTCCGCATACCCAGTTTATTTTCTTTTTTACCACCGCTAAAACCAGCGGTACCCCTTTCAACAATAAACGCTGTTGAATTATCTTTTGTACGGGGTGCGGCGGTACGGCAAATTACTACGGCAACATCACAGCTCTTACCATGTGTTATCCAGTTTTTTGTACCGTTCAATATCCATTCGTCCCCTTCTTTTACGGCAGTCAACTGCATATTACCTGCATCGCTGCCAGTGTTTGCTTCGGTTAATCCCCAGGCACCCAGCCATTCGCAGGTGGCTAATTTTAGCAGATACTTTTTCTTTTGTTCCTCGTTGCCAAAAGTTAAAATATGTCCTGTGCACAGCGAATTATGGGCTGCTACTGATAAACCAATTCCACCACAAACTTTGGAAATCTCCTGAACAATTACATTGTATTCAAAATAGCTTAACCCGGCGCCACCGTAAACCTCCGGAACCAATACACCCATCATACCGAGTTTGCCCAATTCTTTATAAAGAGGTAAAGGAAAATGCTGGCTTTCATCCCACTCCATCACATATGGCCTGATATATTTTTCAGCAAAATCTTTGGCTGTTTGCGCTACCTGCTGCGTTAATTCATCGTTTTTAAAATTCATACTTTCGGAAATTGTATACTGCAAATTTACGCTTTTTAAACTGCTGGCAGGTGTTCGTAAATCTTTAATTTACCTTTAAATAAGGAGCTGCTTTGACAAAAATATCATCTGTAATCAGCATGATTTTTTTTAGATCATCGACAGCGGTAAAATTGCCGTGTTGTAACCTGTATTGCACGATGGCATTGGCTATGGCATACCGCAGGTAAGGATGTATTTTCATTTCAGCTGCATTGGCTGTATTGATATTAATTTGATGAATCGTTACCTGGCTGACAGAAAAGCGGGACTTTATTTTTTGAAAGGTAGAATCCGGTAAACCATAGGTTTCTCCAATTTGTTCTACGTTATAAAAACCACCAAGCTTATTCCTGAAAGTAAGGATACGCTCAGATAATTTACTGCCAATGCCGGGTAATGCAATCAATAACGTTGTATCTGCTGTATTAATATCAATGATAGCAGTTGAATATTTTGGCTTCTCATATACTTTGTTTTCATACAATTTTTTTTCAGGATAATTTTCTTTACGCACATTTTTAATTTGTACAAGAGGAATCAATCTTTGTATTTCATCTTCATGTAAACCCCATATTTTACCAAGGTCTTCCGGTTTATAAAACCTGCCACCTTTTTGCACAAATTTTTGAATGGTGGCAATTGTTTTATCTCTCACTCCCAGGCGCTTCCAGCCAGCTTCATCCAGCAAATTGGGATCAAAAACAAATAACGCTCCTTTTATTTTTTTTGCATATGCTTTATTACCATCGGGCTCACGGTAATTTTGATAGTCCTCCTTATCAAAATTTCTTTTGGCGTATTTATCAGTACTGTCTGCCTGTTTCATTTTAAGCATATCAATTTGCTTTTTAAACAGGCTTGCATCCGTTGGTTTTGTGTGAATGATGAAAGGAAATAGAAATGGAAGGATTATAAAAAAAGCGATCAATACAAGCAACACCAGCATACCGCTACGCTCCTTTTTTGTAAAACTCAGATAGTCGGATGCAAAGCGCTTCCACATAATATTGCTGATTAATTCTTAAAGATAATCATCCGTTATCAGTTATGCAATACCCTAAAGAAGCAATAAAATCAGGTAACCGATAGTGTAAGTCCATCATAGGCCAGCTGCATGCCCGCAGGTAATTCTTTATTAACATCCGCATGCATGCCCAACTGGTGACTCACGTGCGTAAAATAAGCTTGCGGCACGTTTAATTCTTTCACCAATTCAATAGCCTCATCCAATGTAAAGTGAGAAATATGTGCTTTTTGGCGCAGTGCATTTACAACCAATATTTCGCTGCCTTTAATTTTTTCTTTTTCGTTTGGCTCAATTCTGTTAGCGTCTGTGATGTAGGTAAATTTTCCGAAACGAAATCCAAAAACGGGCATTTTTAAATGCCAGACCAAAATTGGAATTACGGGTATATCGCCAATTATAAAGGGAGTAGTATCGATGGTATTGAGATTAATTTCGGGAATACCTGGATATTTTTTATCGGCAAAAATATAGGCAAATTCTCTTTTTAGGGCTTCTGCCGTTAAAGTGTTGGCATATACTTCCATTGCTTTGCCAGAAAAAAAAGAAAATGCCTTTACATCGTCCAGCCCGGCAATATGATCTTTGTGCGGATGGGTAAAAAGTACCGCATCCAGTTGCTTTACCTGCTGCCGCAGCATCTGGTAACGAAAATCGGGTGTGGTATCAACAACAAATGCAGTAGTAGAACTCTGTACTAAAATACTGCTGCGTAAACGCTTGTCTTTTTTATCGGTAGAAGTACATACTTCACATCCACAGGCAATCATGGGAACGCCAGTACTGGTTCCTGTACCAAGAAAAGTTATTTTTAAAGGGGGACTTTGCACTGTGTAAAAATAAGCAATAACTATTAAGCATGTACAAATGGCAAATTCAACTGGCTTTGTTTATCGTTTCCAAGGGCCATAACCTCATCGTACAGCTTCTGGCTTTCGTGGGTTAAGGCATCAAAATTAATTTCCAGTTGCGGCAGCAGGTCTATCAGGGTATTTATTTTTCCTTCTGTTTGAAAAAACTTATTTAATACAACCACTTTTTTTGCTTGCAAAATACAGTAGCCACTTTGAAAATTACCTCTTTCATAGCGGATTACATAGCCGCTTTCCTGGATGATTTTTTCAATCTTATCTAATGTATGTTGGGTGAATTTTATAGCCATAAAATAGTAAGCCGTTGCCGCCTTTTTATTAGTTGCAAATTTACTACAGCTTCCTCCTTTGAGACGTTCTACTTATCCACAAAAGTTTATAACTAAATGTTATAGTGTACACTGCATTTTGCAGGAGGGATTGTTGTGAAGATACGCATCGTACAGGGAACGAAGTAAAGCCAGACCCGCCCTATTTATTCGTCATACGTATTATCGGCACAATCATTTCTTCCAGGCTTACACCGCCGTGTTGAAAAGTATTGCGGTAATAATTTACAAAATGATTGTAGTTGTTCGGATAGCAAAGAAATATATCGCCCTTGGCAAAAATAAATGATGAATTTACGTTGGGTGTGGGCAAACCCGCTTCTTTGGGATCCCTGAATACAAGCACATCTTTTGCATCGTAATTTAAATTACGCCCATGTTTGTACCGCAGGTTGGCTGTGGTTTGTTTGTCACCAATTACTTTAGTAGGTGTTTTTACCCTCACCGTTCCATGATCGGTACCTACAATTACCGTTACTTTTTTATCCGCAATTTTTTTCAATGCCTGGTGAAGTGGTGAATGTATAAACCAGCTTTCAGTAATACTACGATAACTGATTTCATCACCGGCCAGTTCTTTCAAAACTTCCATCTCGGTGCGGGCGTGACTGAGCATGTCAATAAAATTATACACAATGATATTGATGTCGTTTTGCATCATGTTGTGCATGTTCTCTACCATTTTTTGCCCATCGTGGTTGTTGGTTATTTTAGTGTACGAATATTTTAAATCTGCTTTACCCAGGCGTTTTAACTGACCTTTAAAAAACTCTTCTTCAAACATATTTTTTCCACCTTCTTCATCATCATTTTTCCATTGTTCTTTAAATTGTTTTTCTATATCGATAGGCAACATGCCGGCAAAAATGGCGTTGCGGGCATATTGGGTGGCCGTTGGCAAAATGGAATAAAAAGTATCTTCTTCCTGTATGCGAAAACTTTCAGCAAAAATGGGCTGAATAATTTTCCACTGATCGAACCGTAAATTATCTATGAGTACAAAAAAAAGCGGCTTTCCTTTTTCAATATGTGGCAGCACTTTAAACTTCATTAAATTATGACTCATAATGGGTGCGCTGCAATTTTTTGGATTGATCCATGAAGCATAATTACGGCTGATAAATTTAAAGAATTCTGTATTGGCTTCGGCTTTTTGCGATTGAAAAACTTCCTGCATTTCCGGGCTGTCACTCTTCTTCATTTCCAGTTCCCAATACACTAATTTTTTATAAATTTCCATCCAGCCGTTGTAGTCAGGGGTATCGTTAAGGGCCATAAATAAACTACGAAATTGCTGCTGGTAAGCTGAGGTGGTTTTTTCTGCCACCAGCCTTTTATTGTCTATCAGTTTTTTTAAGCTAAGCCATACCTGGTTTGGGTTTACTGGCTTTATCAGGTAATCGCTTATCTGGCTGCCGATGGCTTCATCCATTAAATTTTCTGCTTCATTTTTAGTGATGAGTACCACCGGTAAATTACTATTGACTTCTTTAATTTGCTGCAGGGTTTGCAAACCTGTTATACCGGGCATTGTTTCATCCAGCAATACCACATCCACAATATTTTCCTTTACAAATTCTATAGCATCAAATCCATTGGTTTTGGTTTGCACCTCGTACCCTTTATTTTCTAAAAACATTATCTGCGAAGTAAGACTGTCAATTTCATCATCAACCCAAAGTATTTTTGCTACACTCATAATTTAGTTATTGTTTATTATTTGTTATTGGCTGTATTAATGTATTTTCTAAATATTTAATTGCTTATCATTGAAAAATACCGGCGACTGGGCATTTTGTCATCCTGCAAAAAGTAGGGTAAAACCCTTGATGTATAAGTGATCTATATACTGTAATAATAAATTAAACAAATAAGGTGTGCCAGCAAATATACTGGTTTCACCTTTCAGATTTGTAGCTTTGCGCTGCAGGTAAAATAAGTTTTAACAAAATACTACCAACCAGATAATATTAATGCAGCTTAAAAAAATAATCAACGATCCGGTGTATGGTTTTATCACCATTGATGATGAATTGGTTTTTAAAATAATTGCCCATCCATATTATCAACGCCTGCGCCGCATACACCAGATGGCCATGGCGCACCTGGTATATCCCGGAGCAGTACATACCAGGCTGCATCATTCATTGGGTGCATATCATTTAATGTGCAACGCATTGAATGAATTAAAAAATAAGGGCATCGATATTTCAAAAGAAGAAGAGCAGGCTGCCAAAGTAGCCATACTGCTGCATGATGTGGGCCATGGACCTTTTAGCCATGCGCTTGAAAATATTTTGATTGAGGGCATGCAGCATGAAGCTATTTCTTTATTGCTGATGCAGGATTTAAACAAACAGTTTAATGGACAACTACAGATTGCAATAGATATTTTTACCAATGTGTATCATAAAAAATTTCTTTACCAGCTTGTGAGCGGACAACTGGATGTAGACAGGATGGACTATCTGACGAGGGATAGTTTTTTCAGCGGTGTTAGTGAGGGTGTGATCGGCTACGACCGGATTATAAAAATGTTAACGGTACACAAGGGCGAATTAATGGTGGAGGAAAAAGCAATTTATTCAATAGAAAAATTTTTACTAGCACGTCGCTTAATGTACTGGCAGGTATATTTGCATAAAACGGTTTTGTGTGCAGAGCAGATGTTACAGCGTATTATTAAAAGGGCCAAACACATCAAAGCCTTTAGCAGAACACCTCTTAATAAGTTTATTAATGAGCCCATACATACAGTGACCCTGCAGGAATTTTGCGCATTGGATGATTATGATGTAATGAGTGCCATTAAAGAATGGAGTACCCATGAAGATAAAATCCTGTCGGTATTGTGTGAGGGAATTATCAATCGCCACTTATTAAAAATTATTTATACCGGCGTACCCGTTGATGAAAAACTGGTGGCAGAAAAAACTACAGCGGTTATGGAGAAATATAGTATCGATGCCGCTGAAGCAGCCTGGCTGGTATTTACCGGAGAAGCCGTAAGCAATACCTATAATTTTGAAGATGAAAATATTCATATTTTGTTTAAGGATGGATCGGTGAAAGATATTTCAGCAGTAGATAATGCTCTTATCAATCAAAACATGAAAAGCAAGGTTAAAAAATATTATATTTGTTATTCAAGGTAGCCGCGTAGCTTTTGGCATTCCACAATGCACTTATAAAGTTTCGTGTTATATCTTAAAGCTTAAAAAAATTATGGAATTTTCCGCAGCACAAATCGCCCTGATGATTGATGGCAAAGTTGAAGGGAACGCTGACATTACTGTAGCATCTTTTGGCAAAATAGAAGACGCAGTTTCGGGTGAACTGGCTTTTTTAGCCAACCCTAAATATGAGGAATACTTATACAGCACACAGGCATCTGTCATTATAATAAATGCTTCGCAGGAACTTAAACAACCCATTTCGGCTACATTGATCCGTGTACCGGATGCATATACCGCTTTTGCTACTTTACTCGATAAATATCAGCAAATACAAAATCAACAGTTAACCGGCATACAGCAACCTGCATACGTAGATGCCACCGCCAAAATTGGAGACCAGGTATTTATCGGCGCCTTTGCCTACATTGGCGAGGGAGTTATTATTGCCAATGGTGTCAAAATTTTTCCATCTGCTTATATTGGCAATCATGTAGTGGTGGGCGAAAACAGCATTATTTATCCCGGGGTAAAAATATATCACCATTGTATTATTGGCAAAAATGTCGTCATTCATGCTGGCACTGTAATTGGCAGCGATGGCTTTGGCTTTGCTCCGCAAGCAGATGGCACCTATAAAAAAGTACCGCAAATTGGCAATGTAATTATTGAAGACAATGTAGAGATTGGCTCCAACGCTACTATTGACAGGGCCACCATGGGCAGTACCATGATAAGAGCTGGTGCCAAACTTGACAACCTTTTGCAAATTGCCCACAATGTAGAAATAGGTAATAACGCGGTGATTGCAGCTCAGGCAGGCATCAGTGGCAGTACCAAAATAGGCAACAATGTTATGATAGGCGGACAAGTTGGTATTGTAGGACACCTTCAAATTGCCGATGGCAGTAAAATAAATGCACAAAGTGGCGTAAGCAAATCCATCAAAAAACCTAATACCTCTGTAACAGGTTCCCCGGCTTTTACCTATACAGCTGCTTTGCGAAGCCAGGCAATGATAAGAAGCCTTCCAAAGATGGAAAAAAGAATAGAGGAACTTGAAAAGTTAGTGAAAGAGTTGTTAATACAAAAGGGATAAATACCTATTTTATTTACTCTGCTAAAACTTTTTTAATTTTTAAGTTTGTAAGATAAAATCAGGTGTGCGTACTATAATTTTATTGGTTTAAAAGACAATATTATTTATCAAGAAATTTCGTGCGTTCCCTTTTCAATATTTGGCTACCCGGCTTTTAAAAAGAATGCAGCGATTATATACCCTCACGGGATGCCAAAAAATAAAATATCTTTGCCGCAATTTAAAAACACCCCTGTTAAGTATGGATGCAAATTTTAACCCCGATAAACAACATACTCTATTATGCGCCATTAACATTTCAGGTACAGGTTTACATACAGGTATTAATGTAGATATGACGCTGAAGCCCGCCAATGCAGGGTTTGGTTTTCAGTTTCAACGTATAGATCTTCCGGGGAAACCTATTATAAAAGCAGATTGCGACCTCGTAATAGATACCTCCAGGGGAACTACGCTTGAAGTTGGTGATGCTAAAATAAGTACGGTAGAACATATCCTTGCGGCACTGGTTGGTATGGGAATAGACAATTGCCTGATTGAAGTAACCGGGCCGGAAATACCCATCATTGATGGAAGTAGCGAACCGTTTGTTGAAATTATCAGTGAAGCAGGCATACTGGAACAGGAAGCAGCGAAGGCATGGTATTCTATTGATACTAATATTTCATATTACGACGATGTAAAAAGGGTAGAAATGACCGTGCTGCCTGCTACCGATTACAAATTAACTACACTGATAGATTTTAACAGCCCGGTTTTGGGAACACAACACGCCAGTTTAAAAAGCATGCTCGACTTTAAGAGTCAGATTGCGCCCTGCCGTACCTTTTGCTTTTTACACGAGCTGGAAGCCTTGC
Organism: Ferruginibacter sp.; assembly: GCF_014377975.1. Lineage (GTDB taxonomy): Bacteria > Bacteroidota > Bacteroidia > Chitinophagales > Chitinophagaceae > Ferruginibacter. The sequence continues at coordinate 32,716 of NZ_JACMOO010000419.1, read as the reverse complement.
TGGATAACAACCTTATAAAGGGTGGCGATATAAACAATGCCATTGTGGTAGTTGACAGACCTGTTACAAAAGAAGAAATGAACCGGCTGGCAAAAGCCTTTGGCCGGGAACAGGTAGAAGTTAAAAGCGAGGGATACCTTAACAACCTGGAACTGCGTTTTCCCAATGAACCTGCAAGGCATAAATTACTTGACGTAATTGGTGATCTTGCCTTAATTGGGTATCCTATTAAAGGACATATTATAGCCAACAGGCCGGGCCATAGCAGTAATGTAGAATTTGCAAAAAAAATAAAAAACTACATTAAAAAAAATAAACATACCAAGGGTATTCCTATTTACGATCCAACCCAGCCACCGGTATATTCTTTACAACAGATAGAAAAAACCTTACCGCACCGTTACCCTTTTTTATTGGTTGATAAGATTATTGAATTAACGGACAAACAAATAGTGGGCATAAAAAATGTAACTTTCAATGAGTATTTTTTTCAAGGTCATTTTCCTGGAAACCCTGTAATGCCGGGCGTTTTACAGGTAGAGGCGCTGGCACAAACAGGTGGTATTCTTTGCATCAATGCCATGCCCGAAGGACAATACGATACCTATTTTATAAAGATTGAGAATTGTAAATTCAAACAAAAAGTTGTACCAGGCGATACCATGATTTTAAAAATGGAACTGATAGAGCCCATTCGCCGTGGCATTTGTGTAATGCGGGGCAGTATTTTTGTTGGTAATAAGCTTTGTACAGAAGGTGATTTAACAGCACAGTTGGTTAAACGGAATTAGCTGATGTGCTGATTAAATATACCCAACTGATTTATTAAACTATTTGAAAACACAGCAATCTTTACTTTTAACAAATTGGCACATCAGCAAATCAGCAAATTAAAAAAATGATTCACCCGCATACATACATACATCCCAATGCAAAATTGGCTACCAATGTAAAAATTGATCCTTTTACTGTTATTCATCCCAACGTAGAAATTGGCGAAGGCACCTGGATTGGAAGCAACGTCACTATTATGGAAGGTGCCAGGATCGGTAAAAACTGCCGCATTTTTCCCGGGGCTGTTATAGCTGCCATTCCACAGGATCTTAAATTTGAAGGTGAGCAGACTACGGTTGAAATTGGCGACAATACCACCATTCGTGAGTTTGTAACCGTTAACAGGGGAAGTAAAGACCGATGGACAACCAAGGTAGGCAACAATTGCCTGATAATGGCATACAGTCATATTGCGCACGACTGCATTGTGGGTAACAATTGCATTATGAGCAACAGCACTCAAATGGCAGGACATGTAACTATGGGCGATAATTCAATATTGGCCGGGATGTGTGCCATTCACCAATTTGTGCAAATAGGCCAACATGCATTTATAAGTGGCGGCTCATTGGTTAGTAAAGATGTGCCACCTTATATTAAAGCCGGACGCACCCCGTTGAGTTATGCAGGCGTAAATTCAATCGGTCTAAAACGCAAAGGTTTTTCTATTGATCGTATTAATAAGATACTGGACATTTACCGCATCATTTATAACAAAGCCATGAACACTTCCCAGGCGCTTAATTTTATTGAAGAAGAATTACCAGCCACAGATGAAAGAGATGAAATTGTAACTTTTATCAGGGAAAGCGGAAGAGGTATTATCAAGCGGTTTACTAAGGGAAGTCAGGATGATGAATAGTTATGAGAAGTATGATAAGGATTGCCGGTTAATCAAAAAAATAGTTTTTAATTAAACTTCACCAGCCTGTAACTATCTTTCAACAAAACAGTGTAGGAATTTAGCAATGTTCTTTTAAAAATGCAAATCACTTTAAATAATGTTGGTAAAAGATTTAACCGGGAATGGATTTTCCGGCATTGCAGTTATCAGTTTTTGGATAATAAAAAATATGCCATTACGGGATTAAATGGTTCCGGTAAATCTACCTTGCTGCAGGTTTTATCCGGTTCACTTTCGCACAACGAAGGAACCGTTGATTTTACACTGCAACAAAAACCAATTGAGAACGAACAACACTTTCAGCACATCTCCATAGCTGCGCCTTATCTGGAATTGATTGAAGAAATGACGGCAGGGGAATTTTTGCATTTTCATAAACAGTTTAAATTACTTACACTGCCGGATGTGGAAATACTTGAAATTGCAGGTTTAAAAAAGGCAATTAATAAACAGATACGCTATTACAGCAGCGGCATGAAACAAAGGCTGAAACTGGCACAGGCATTTTTTTGCGATACACCGGTTTTATTGTTAGATGAGCCCACCACCAATTTAGATGCAGAAGGTATTGCATTGTACAGGCAATTGATTATTAATTATACAGCCAATAAAATGGTAATAATCAGTAGCAACGATTTAATGGAATATAATTTTTGTGATGCAGTGATTGCTATCGGTGATTACAAGCAAGTTTAGTTTAACCGGCACTGTATGATATGTTACACCGCCCCAAATTCAATACCATCGTAGATTATAGCAAGTGGTAATATAAAATCCAGGTCTTCAAATTCAATTATTTCATTAATAGTTTCAAAGGTCTGGTACTTCCATATCTGGGTATTACTGATACGGCTATACACTTCCACCATTACTTCTTTTTGGGCAACAAGTACATAATATTTCAGAAGCTCAATTCGCTTGTAATATTTTAGTTTTACTTCTTTATCGTACAATGCTGTTGAGTCAGATATTACTTCAAAAATTATTGAGGGATTTTTTACAAATAGATCATTTCCTTTTAAATCATCATGGCAGGTATAAATCAAATCCGGGTAAACATAAAACTGGTCTTTTTCAATTTCCAGTTTCATGCCATCAATAAAAACATCGCAGCCACTTTTTTTAATAGCTTTCAAAGAAACACCCATGTTTAAAATAATGTTATTGTGATTTTTTGTACCGCCAGCCATCGCAAATATTTCTCCATGGTAAAAATCATGCCGATCGGTACTTACTTCTTCCATGGCCATATATTCAGCATACGTATATTTTCTATCGCCTGTAGGAATTGAGTAACTCATTGTGTCAAAATTATATTTTATAATTTATTATGATGTTATCTCCTGCTGGCAATCAGCAGGTTTAAATCAGTATATTTTAAATCAAACCGTTCACTTAAATAAAAATTGGTAAGGCTGCCCTTAAACATGTAAATACCGCTGCGGATATTTATTTTGTACCACACCACATTGTCGATCCCGCCATCATCTGCTGTTTCAAGCAACAATGGCATCAACACATTGCTGATTGCCTGGGAAGCTGTACGTGCAAAGCCGCTGGGAATATTAGGTACACAGTAATGTATTACATCGTACTTTCTGAATACTGGTTTTTCAAGCGTGGTAACTTCACTGGTTTCAAAACATCCACCTCTATCTATACTTACATCCACAATCACAGTTCCGGGCCGCATATTACTCACCATTTCTTCCGTTACAACAATGGGTGTACGGCCTCCGGCGCTACTTAAAGCCCCCACCGCCACATCGCAGGTTTTTAATTGTTTGGATAAAATTTTTGGTTCAATAACCGAGGTCCATAAACGTCCGCCGATATTATTCTGCAATCTTTTTAAGCGGTAAATACTGTTATCAAAAATCTTTACACTGGCACCCATTGCCAGGGCTGTTCTTGCGGCGTACTCACCTACAATACCTGCACCAATAATAATTACTTTTGTAGGCGGTATACCGCTGATACCTCCCACCAGTACTCCTTTACCATGATTGGCATTGTTTAAATACTGCCCTGCAATCAGCATTACCGCACTGCCTGCAATTTCGCTCATGCTGCGTACAATGGGGTTATGGCCGCTATCATCTTTTAAGTTTTCGAAACTCAATGCAGTAATTTTTTTATCCATCATTTTCTGTAGAATCTCCCGCTTCATTACCGAAAGATGTATAGGCGAAATAATATATTGATGTGGTTTTAACAACTCACATTCAGTGTCGCTTACCGGGGCACTTTTTACCAATATATCACACTCAAAAACTTCTTTTTTATCGTATGCGATTTTAGCTCCTGCATCGCTGTAATCTGTATCGCCGTAACTGGCTCCGTCACCGGCTTTTGTTTCCACTACCACCCTGTGGCCATTGGCTACCATTACACCAACTGCTTCCGGTGTAAGCGCAATTCTGTTTTCGCTAAAGGAGGTTTCTTTCGGTATGCCAATAAATAATTCTTCTCCTTTAGGTTTTACATCCAGCGTTTCTTCAAGGGTTTCATAACTAAAAGAGGGAGATACAAATGGTTTTGATGTTGCCATAATTTTTAAAGGTTGAAGCGTACAAATTACAAATTAATTTTCAGCTTTCGGGTATTCATGTCAATTGAGGTAATGCTAACATGCAATGTTGTATCAGGAAAAATACCTGGTGCCTTTTGAGGCCATTCAACAAAACAGGTATTGCCGCTAAAAAGGCAATCTTCTACACCTGCCTGCAGGGCTTCTTCTTCATCCTTTAAACGATACAAATCTATATGATAAATAATTTTTTGCTTTTGGGTAATATATTGGTTGATGATAGAAAATGTGGGGCTGCTGGTATTTTCTGTTACACCGGCTACTTTACAAAAAGCATGTACAAAAGTAGTTTTACCAGCCCCCATTTCTCCTTCTAAAGCAAAGACTTTATACGCTGCTGTTGCAATTGCAAATTTTGTAGCAGCGGATTCTATTTTATCCAGCGTAAAAATTAATTCCATGTTGCAAAGATATTTTCCTTCATTAGTAATCAGCTAACAATCTCAAAGAATAATTTTGCTGTATGGAAAAAGTAGAATGGAAAGTAGATGGAATGGACTGTACTAATTGTGCACTTACCATTTCAAAATATCTTAATAAAGAAGGATTAAAAAATGTAAAGGTAAATTTTATAGGCGGCGATGTAAGCTTTGAATTAAATGGCGGCACACCGAAAGATCAATTGCTAAAAGGCATTGCCGGCCTGGGTTACACGGTGGTAAACGAATCGCATCCCACTAACGTTAAACCACCTTTTAAACTGTTTAAAAATCATCTGCAAAGATTTTTATTCTGTCTGCCTTTTACAGCAATACTTATGCTGCACATGCTACCCTGGCATATTCATTTTTTAATGAACCCCTATATTCAACTAACAATTTGCTTACCCGTTTATATTGTGGGGATGAGTTACTTTGGCGTAAGCGCCGTTAAAAGTTTACGCGGGGGTATCCCCAATATGAATGTGCTGATTGCCATTGGTGCAACGGCTGCATTTGTGTACAGCCTCATTGGAACGCTGGGTAACTATGGAATGGATTACGTGTTTTATGAAACTACTGCCACTATCATTACCCTGGTATTTTTGGGCGAATGGGTAGAAAATCGCTCTGTTTCCCTTACTCAAAAAGAATTAAATAAATTAGCTCTTCAGCAAAAAGTGATGGCCAATATGATTGCCTTTGATGATGAACATAAAGAAAATATTTTTCCTGTAGAAAATACACAACTGCGTACGGGTGATTTAATATTGATTAAAAGCGGCGAACAGGTGCCAATGGATTGTAAAATATTATGGGGCGATGCTCAGGTAAATGAAGCCTTGTTAACCGGAGAAAGTATTCCTGTACACAAACAAAAAAAAGATGCACTTATTGTTGGCAGTATTTTAACCGATGGTACAGTTAAAGCGCAGGTAACTGCCACCGGTAAAGACACGGTGCTAAGTAATATCCTAAACCTGGTAAAACAGGCACAAGGCGAAAAACCACCTATCCAGCAACTGGCAGATAAAATAAGTGCCGTATTTGTACCGATGGTTTTAGGTATATCGGTACTTACTTTTTTTATCAATTATTTTATTGTTGATGCTGGCGTAACCGGTTCGTTAATGAGAAGTATTGCAGTATTGGTAATCAGTTGCCCTTGTGCCATGGGGCTTGCAACACCCGCTGCTATTGCCGTTGGGCTTGGCAGGGCTGCAAAAAATGGTATCCTTTTTCGCAACGCAAAAAGTCTTGAATTGTTTAAGGATATTAAAACAGTGGTGTTTGATAAAACAGGTACCCTTACTAAAGGAGAATTTATTATTACTGGTTTTCACTCTTCCCTTTTACCTGACGAGGAATTTAAACGCATTATTTTTTCGATGGAAAAATATTCCAATCATCCCATTGCGAAAGTGATTACCCTTCAATGGAAAACCAACAATACGATTGCCTGGAAAAAAATTGAAGAAATTAAAGGCGTTGGAATGATGGCAACAGATGGTGATGGAAATGTTTACCAGTTAGGCAATAATAACCTTACCAATACTTCAATACATCTGGAAGAAAGCCATACTGCTTATCTGATAAAGAACAATGAGGTTATTGGCTGGCTGAATATGGAAGATGAATTAAGGGAAGAAGCCAAACAGGTCATCCGTTACCTGCAGTCAAAAAACATTACCCCAATTTTACTAAGCGGTGATAGTTACAACAGGTGTAAAAAGGTTGCCGATGCGGTTGGTATTGATGAGGTATTTGCACAAAAAAAACCAGCAGAAAAATTACAGATAATTGAACAGTTAACCAGGGCTAATCCAACGGCAATGGTAGGAGATGGCATCAATGATGCACCGGCACTGGCGAAAGCTACTATTGGTATTTCCATGGCCGATGCTTCGCAACTGGCCATGCAAACCGCCCAGGTAGTATTGATGAATAAAGGCATACAACATTTACCATTGGCATTGGGGCTGGGCAAACATACTTTTAGTACCATTAAACAGAATCTTTTCTGGGCTTTTATTTATAATATTGTAGCAATACCGGTTGCCGCTGCCGGCCTGCTGCATCCGGGTATAGCCGCATTGGCAATGGGTTTTAGCGATGTGGTGCTAGCTGTTAATTCGGTTACGCTTAACTTTAAAAAAGTGGTGTAATTTCAAGCCTTAATATTTTAAGTTGACGATCCATCAAATACTACAGCAATATTGGGGTTATGATGCTTTCCGGCCTTTGCAGGAAGACATTATAAATGCTGTGCTGGAAGGTAAAGATACGCTTGCCCTGTTGCCAACTGGCGGAGGTAAATCAGTTTGCTTTCAGGTACCTGCCTTAGCCAAAGACGGACTGTGCCTGGTAATTAGCCCGCTGATTGCGTTGATGAAAGACCAGGTACAAAATTTAAAAAATAAAGGAATACCGGCATTGTCTGTTTATTCGGGTATGCCTTTTTTAGAAGTAAAAAAAACGCTTCAGAATGCAGCACATGGAAATTATAAATTTTTGTACGTATCGCCGGAACGGCTGGAAACAAATTTATTTTTGGAGTATTTGCCCGCCATGAATATTAATCTTATTGCAGTGGATGAAGCACATTGTATCTCCCAGTGGGGTTATGATTTCAGACCTTCATATGCACGCATTACCCGGCTGCGGGAATATCTGCCGAGTATACCCATACTTGCATTAACAGCTTCTGCCACCGCAACAGTACAGGAGGATATTTGTGAGAAATTAGACTTCTCAAAAAATCAGCAACGGTTTCAACAGTCGTTTGAAAGGGCCAATCTTTCGTACAGCGTTTTTAATGCCGCAAGCAAACAAAATAAACTGCTGGAAATATTAAACAATGTAAAAGGCAGCGCCATTGTTTACTGTAAAAGCCGCAGGCATACCAAAGATGTTGCAGATCTTTTATTGATGAATAAAATAAATGCAGGTTATTATCATGCCGGGCTGAGCAATGAAGAAAGAAACAAACGACAGGAAGATTGGATCAATAACAACACCAGGGTGATGACTTGTACCAATGCTTTTGGCATGGGCATAGATAAACCAAACGTAAGAGTGGTGGTACATTACGATGTACCCGATTGTTTGGAAAACTATTACCAGGAAGCCGGCCGTGCAGGGCGCGACGGTAAAAGAGCCTATGCAGTTTTATTATACAACGACAGGGAATTACAGGACCTGCAATTACAATCAAGTATTCGTTATCCTGAAAAAGAAGAAATAAAAACAGTATATACTGCCGTTATGAATTATCTGCAGGTTGCTGCTGGTAGTGGCGAAGGCCTAAGTTATGATTTTGATCTTGCAACATTTGCCGCTGCTTTTAAAATAAATATCCTTACCGCAACCTACGCTGTTAAAACGCTGGAGCAGGAAAATATACTAACGTTCAATGAAGTTTTTTTCAAACCCTCTACAATCGTTTTTATCTGCGAAAAAAATGAATTAAATGAATTTGAACAACAGCACCCTCAACTGGAACTGGTTATAAAAGGTTTGCTGCGGAGTTATGAAGGTATTTTTGATTTTGCCACTGCCATTTATGAAACCCAGCTTGCGAATTTTATCCATAAAAAATTACCCGACGTATTACAGCAATTACAGGTTTTACACCAGTCACGAATAATTGACTATTCCTTCCGGAAAGATAAACCACAATTAACATTGTTACAAAACCGGATGTATGCAGATAGTTTTATGATTAACTTATCTGATTATGCACAGCGGAAGTTAAATTTCGAAAAAAGGGTAAAGGCTATTACTGTTTATGTTCAACAAACCATTCAATGCAGAAGCCGGACTATTGCAGCTTATTTTAATGATATTAATGTAAAGGCCTGTGGCATTTGTGACAACTGTATCCGTCAGCAGGATTTGCAGATTAGCACAGAAGAATTTGCCCTCATAACCGGCGAAATTTTTCAACGGATATCAGAACATGCTGTATTGTACAAAGAACTTTTAAAGAATTTAAAAGGAATTAGAAAAGAAAAATTCTGGAAAGTATTTAATTATTTACAAGCAGAAAAAAAAATCTGTATCAGCAAAGAAGGAATGATAGAAAAGATTTGAACAGTAAGATGATTCTTTATTTGAAACACCTAAAAGCAAGTGGTATAAAAATAAAAAAGGGACCAAGATAGAAATCTAGTCCCGCTTTAAAATCCAATATCCTATGAAAAACCAAAGTGAAGATAGGGTGTAATAGTTTACAATACAAGCCTTTTAAGTAATTAATTTATTATTATTGAACCGTTTACAAAAGTAAAAGTGACAATTACATTGATAATAAGTTATTAACATCAAAGATTTGCAGCAATTATTTTTTAAAAAGATATTTTCCTGATTTAACCAAAAAACCAGCTCCCTGATACCAGGCAATGGCTTCTTTACAAAGTTCTGGTGAAAGAGATACCTGGCTGGCATTGCCAGTGGAAAAATCTGGCTGAAACATGGCAATCTTTTTTTGAGGCGCTAATATTACCAGCTTATTGTCTTTTATAAACCCCATATCCTGATAGGTGCTGATAAAAACCCGGTCTCTTTCAACGGGTGTTCTAAATAAATCAAAACCTAAAAAACGACTGGTGTAATTAATATTCATCATGCCTAATAAAGTAGGCGCAAGATCAATCTGGCTGGCAAGCCTATCTTCAATAACCGGCTTTACTAACTGGGGTGCATGAATAAAACAGGGAATATGATATCTGTTTACAGGTAAATCTGTTTTACCTGCGCTGCGTGAACAATGATCGGCCACAATTACAAAAACCGTATTATTAAACCAGGGCTTTTTAGAAGCATCTGTTAAAAATTTATGAATGGCATAATCAGTATATTTAACACCACCCTGTGCAGTTTGTGAAGTTGATGGAATATCAATTCTTCCCTCGGGATAAGTGTAGGGACGATGATTACTGATGGTCATTAGGTGGTTAAAAAAAAGACTCCCCTTTTTATAACTTTTGTCGCATTGCTGTATGCAAAAATTGTAGGCTGCCTCATCATCAATACCCCAGGCCGTGCTATGGTGAACAAAACTATCCGGAATGTCACTTTTATCTAAAACTGTATATCCATTGTGGCTAAAAAAATATCCCATGTTATCAAAAAAACTGTTGCCTCCATAAATAAAATTTACATCGTATCCTTTGCTCTTCAACACACTGCCCATGGTGAACATATTTTCATTATTTGGCCGTCGAACAATGGACTGACCTGGTGTTGGTGGTATGCCCAATGAAAGTGCTTCCAAACCCCTCACCGTTCTGGTGCCGGAGGCATAAAAATTTTTGAAAAATAAACTATATGGTATCAACGAATCCAGGTAAGGTGTGATGTTATCTTTACTACCAAAGTATTGCAGATAATCGGCACTTAAACTTTCAACACTTATTAAAACAACATTCCACTTTTTTTCTGCACTGTCATTGTGTATTACTCTATCAACACTTAGTGGATCATTGGTAAAAACAGCATTAGTAGTTTGCAATTGTGTACGCAATATTTTAATGTTGGCGGTATCATTGTTGGTGAGGTAAAAGCGGTTGTAATCCAATTCATTGTTCCAGAAGGCTGCTCCAAATTCATATATTCCATTACCGCCTAATTCGTTTACATAATTATTTTTACTGATGTTTTTAAAGTGGTTGTTTACTAAAAAATATCCTGCCAGAGGGAACAGTAAAAAAAATAAAAAACCTGCTGTGCGTTTGCCAAAACGCATACTGCTTTGCTGTGCTAATGTAAGCCAATTTCTTACAAAAAAAAGTATTAGCAAGGTTATTAATATAACAGCCGAAATAATCAATGGCATATTATACGACTCTTCAATATTACCCAGCACTTCATTGGTATATACCAGATAATCTACTGCAATAAAATTAAAGCGCACATTAAATTCATTCCAAAAAACTATCTCGCTACCTGCAACAGATACTATGATAAAAATGAGGATAAAAAACAGCAGAAAAAGGGGTATCCGTTGCCATTTTTTTTGGAAGAAAGAATCATTTATAAGCCAGCAATACAAAGCTACGGGAATGGCAAAAAAACAGCTTACTACTAAATCGTAGAATAAGCCAATAAAAAAAATACCCAAAAAATACAATGCAGAAAATTCCAGACCCTGCCAGCTTTTTATCAATAAAATAAGCCGTGTAATAAAACTGATGCTACAGATAATTAAAGCAAGCAAAAAAAGCGGACCAAAACGCTGTTTAAAAAAGGCATCCCATTTTTTCATGCTGCAAAATTAGCAAAGGAACTTATGTTACTGAAGGTTATTTTGTAAATGTCTTTAAGCAAAAGAATTAATTCTTAAAACCAATTGGTAGTTTTTCTGGATGATCTGCCACCCATACCCAGCGCACCCAGCAGCGAGCGCACAATGGTATTACCAGCAGTACGAACCATGCTTTTTACAATACTGTTATTAGCTACTTTTTCAAAGGTAGATTCTTCTTCTTTACCAGATTTTTTTTCATCCGCAGCCTGTTGTGTTTTTTCTGCAGCTTCCTGTAATTTAGCCGTTAAAATTTCATAGGCACTTGGGCTGTCTATAACTTCATTGTATTTGGCAGCCAGTTTGGAATGGCTTACAATGCTGTCAATTTCAGCATCAGTTAAAATATCCATCCTGCTCCTGGGCGAGCAAAGCATCACATGCACCAATGGCGTTGGAATACCTCTTTCATTTAACATAGTAACCAATGCTTCGCCAATTCCCAACTGTGTAATCAGGTCGTCCGTTTTATAAAAAGTTGTTTCAGGATAGTTCTCTGCTGTTTGTTTAATTACTTTTCTATCTGCTGCCGTAAAGGCACGAAGGGCATGCTGTATTTTTAGTCCTAACTGCGCCAATACACTGGCAGGCACATCCATCGGGTTTTGGGTACAAAAGAAAATGCCAATACCTTTAGAGCGGATGAGTTTTACAATGGTTTCAATTTGTTGCACTAAAGCTTCGCTTGCTTCCTGAAAAACAAGGTGTGCTTCATCAATAAACAATACCAGTTTGGGCTTATCCAAATCACCTTCCTCCGGGCAGGTTGCATATAATTCAGCCAGCATCTGCAACATAAAAGTGGAGAATAATTTTGGCCTGTCCTGCAAATCGGCAACTCTTAATAAACTGATCATTCCACGCCCCTTGTCATCTATCCGCATCAGGTCATCTACCTCAAAACTTTTTTCACCGAAAAAAATATCTGCTCCCTGCTGTTGTAATTCTATCACTTTGCGTAAAATGGTACCGGTACTGGTGGTAGATATTTTGCCATAGGATTTTTCAATTTCTTGCTTTCCCTCGTTGCCGATGTATTGCAATACTTTTATAAAATCTTTCAGCTCTAATAATGGTAGTTTGGTATCATCACAATATTTAAAAATCATCGCAACTACGCCACCCTGGGTATCGTTGAGGCCCAGGATTTTTGTTAATAAAACTGGCCCAAACTCACTAACAGTTGCCTTTAAGCGTACCCCTTTTTGATCGCTTAAGGTCATTAGCTCTGCCGTAAACTGCTCCGGCTTATACTCCATATCTAACTTTTGGTAGCGGTAAGTCACTTTATCATTTACCGATCCAGCAGCGGCAATACCACTTAGATCGCCTTTGATATCCATCAGTAAAACCGGCACGCTGGCATCGCTTAAAAACTCGCTGATCATCTGCAGGGTTTTTGTTTTGCCCGTTCCGGTGGCTCCTGCAATTAATCCATGGCGGTTCATTGTTTTTAAGGGAAGAAAAATTCCCGCATCTGCAATTACCTCTCCGTCCAAAACAGCCGCACCAATTTTCACATTCTCTCCTTTAAAAGTATACCCGTCTTTTATTGCCTGTATAAAATCTTCTTTTTTTGCCATGGATAAAAATTTTAGGAAAGATACAAATGCCGCAGAAATACTGAACATTTTTTTAGAAAACATTACATGTTAAACCCATTAAAGCAGAATACAAATTACCCGTTTCATCACCTGATATATTTAGGCAGGTAAGGCTAAAACTATGGAAATTTTTTCAATACCGTAAAGCGCAGTAAAAATTCCAGCAGCAGTAAACCAAAAGCAATTATTGCAAAAGGAAAAAACTTTTCTGTATACCTCGTAAGCGTAGATATTTCAACCTTCGATTTTTCTAACCCGTCAATCTCTTTGTAAATATCTGCCAGCCCGGCATTGTCTTTTGCCCTGAAGTATTTGCCCCCGGTTTCGCTGGCAATTTCTTTTAATAATTTTTCATCAATGGTTACTTTTTGCTGCTGCATCACCACGCCCATTTCTGTCCTTACCGGAAAAGGTGCATAGCCTTCGGTACCCACGCCGATGGTGTACACTTTAACACCAAATGCTTTCGCAATTTCTTTGGCATTGGTGGGTCCAATCAGGCCACCATTGTTTTCTCCATCAGTTAACAAAATGACTACTTTACTTTTAGTTTTACTGTTGCGCAATCTGTCAACACTGGTTGCCAAACCGTCGCCGATGGCGGTACCATCTTCCAGCAGGCCATTGCGGATATTATCCACAGCAGCTTTCAAAACAGCCCTGTCAGTTGTAAGCGGGCATTGAGTAAAACTTTCTCCTGAAAAAATTACAACGGCAATACGGTCTGTTAACCGGTGATCAATAAATTCCTGTGCAACTTTTTTTGCCGCTTCCATCCGGTTGGGTATAAAATCCTGTGCGGTCATACTGCCACTTACATCAATAGCCAGTACAATATCTACTCCTTCGCCTGCTGCCTGCTGCTCGTCTGTTTTTGTTTGAGGCCTTGCCAATGCAGCAATAATAAAGGCTATACTTACCAGTCGCAACAAAAAAGGCAGGTGCCTGAAACTGTTTTTCCAGGAAGTTAAGCCAGCGAAATTTTTACTGGAAGAAACCTTCATGCCTGCCTGGCTACCCGCATTTTTTTTTATATACCAAACAATCATTAACGGAACCAATAAACCCAGCCAAAAAAACTGTGGGGCAGCAAAACTAATATTATGTAAATAGTTAAAAAACAAGTGTTGTATAATTTTTAATTTGATGGTGATGTTTCGATTAAACCAATGGCGTCTTTTATTAATTGCTGGTTGCCTTCACTGTCTGATACAGGTGGAATATATTTTGCAAACTTTACAGCATTGCTAAAACGCATTGCGGTAGCAGATTTATTAAGTACCTCTTTGCTACTGTAATTGGTTTTTATGGCTATTAGTATATCCCCTGTTGTTTTGTTGCTGTAATCTTTATCTTCTTTGCGGGATAAATAATTCCTGTAAATTTCTATCAGTTTTATGTGATATTGCTGCACGTCTTTGGGTACAGATAAATTGAAAGTTTTTAGTGTGTTCATTGCTTCCATTGCTTCTTCAAAAGGAGACAATTTGGAAACGGTAAGTTCGGGCTTTTTATTTTTCTTTTTGACCCTGTACCACCAATAAACCAGTATCAATAATAAAACCATCAGGCCGCCACCTGCCACCCAATACCAAAAAGGATTGAACACTTCTACTTCCTTAATAGCTTTGATATCTTTTAATGTGCTGGTAGTATCGGCTATCGAAAAAGAAACAATAACCGGTACAGAATCGGTAAATAAATTGATGGCAGTATCCCCTTTTGCAAGATTAAAATTTATATTGAAAGCTGGAAAAATCCATTTCCCCGAATCAAAAGAGGTTAATGTAAATGTTTGTAAAAGGCCCGATAATTTTTGATTGGTAAAGATGGAATCAATCTTACTTTTTTCAACCAGTTCAAAGTGTTGTAATGAATCAGGTATGTTTATCCACTTAATAAAATAATCATCGTCGGAAAAAGTAGCCTGCACTTTTAATTTAAATTGCTGACCAATTAAAATTTCATTTTTATCAATGGTTGTTTTTACAACTGGTTGCGCAGATGATAACAGAAAAGTAAGACAACTGGTGGCAACTGTTAATAATATTTTCTGCATTTTTCTAATAACCATTATCAATAATAAATTTATCAATCAACCTTAGCTTCTTTTGATAAAAAATTTCTGTAACACTTTTACATAATCTTCATCTGTACGAATGTGTAATAAATCCGCCCCGGCTTTTCTAAAATAATTTTTACTCAATTCACTCTGCTTTAAAAACGCCTGCTGGTAATTATACTGCACCATTTTATCACTGCTGTCTATCCATTGCTTTTTACCTGTTTCCAGGTCTTCAATTTGCAGCAAGCCAGCATCAGGCAACTGCATATCCATTTTGTCATAAATACGCAATCCAATTACATCATGCCGGCCACCAATTACTTTAAGGTCATTCTCATACACGGCATCTACAAAGTCGCTCATCAAAAAAGCAATACTTCTCCGGCCACTTATTTTATTAAAAAACCTGATGGCTTCTTCGATTTTGGTAGTTCGTCCAACAGGCTCGGCTGTTAGTAATTCCCTCACAATATACAGGGCATGTTTTCTGCCTTTTTTAGGGGCAATGTATTTCTCAATTTTATCACTAAAGAAGATTGCCCCAACTTTATCGTTGTTATTAATAGCACTAAAAGCAAGTACAGCCCCAATTTCTGTAATCAAATCTTTCTTCCTGTTTTGTACCGTACCAAACATATTGCTTGCACTTACATCTACCAGCAAATAAACCGTCAGTTCCCTTTCTTCTTCAAAAACTTTTGTAAACGGGTGACTGAATCTTGCACTCACATTCCAGTCAATAAATCGAACATCATCGCCGGCATAATATTCCCGCACTTCCCTAAAACTCATTCCCTTTCCTTTAAAAGCAGAGTGGTATTCGCCTGTAAATAAATGCGTAGTAATCTTCTTGCTTTTTATTTCAAGTTCCTTTACTTTTTGAAGTATTTGTGCCGTAGTAAGTACTCCATCTTCTATCCTTCCAACATCGGTAGTAGTAGAAACAGAATCGGGTTGTATAGTTACTTTCTTTTTAAACAAGAATTTTTCTTTATGAATTATAATACTAAAAATAAAAAATAAGCGCAAGAAAATTTAACAATTCTATGCGATTCTGAGTGCTTTCAAAACCTTGTCTGAGAAGATGATAAGGAACTCTATTTATGGCACATTCACCACCCTTAAAATTTCATTGATCACCTGTTCTGCGTTTACATTTTCTGCTTCAGCTTCGTAGGTTAAACCTATGCGATGGCGCAATACATCTTTACAAATACTTCTTACATCTTCCGGAATTACATACCCTCTTTTATTTAAAAATGCATAGGCTTTTGCGGCCAGTGCCAGGTTTATACTCGCCCTCGGAGATCCTCCAAAACTGATAAGAGGCTTTAGTTTCGATAAGTTATACTTGTCCGGGAACCTGGTAGCAAAAACAATATCAAGAATATAATGCTCTACTTTTTCATCCAGATACACTTGCCTTACCAATTCTTTTGCAGTTAAAATTTCCTGTGTTGAAGCTACCTGGTTAATGGTTTTGAAAGACAGTTCCTGCGTATTTTGGCGGATGATCATCTGCTCTTCTGTTTTAGATGGATAATCAATCACCAATTTTAACATAAACCTGTCCACTTGTGCTTCAGGCAATGGGTAAGTACCTTCCTGTTCGATGGGATTTTGTGTTGCCAGTACTAAAAAAGGTTCATCTAATTTATAGGAGGTATCTCCGATAGTTACCTGCCGTTCCTGCATTGCTTCAAGTAAAGCACTCTGCACTTTTGCGGGGGCACGGTTTATTTCATCTGCTAAAATAAAATTGGAAAATATGGGTCCCTTTCTCACATAAAATTCATTCTTTCCCTGGTTGTAAATCATCGTACCAACTACATCTGCAGGCAACAGATCGGGCGTAAACTGTATGCGGCTAAAATTGGCTTTAATGGATTGTGCCAGCGACTTTATAGCCAGGGTTTTTGCCAGGCCCGGAACACCTTCCAGCAAAACGTGACCGTTGCTTAAAAGGCCAATCAGCAGACGTTCTATCATGCCGTGCTGGCCCACAATTACTTTACCCAACTCATCATTAATACGGGTTACAAACCCTGCTGCGTCATTGATTTTTTCGTTCAGCAAACGGATGTCTTCGGCTGTTTGTAGCATAAAAAAAATTTACCCCGGCCGTCATTACTCCGGTATTTTTAAATTAGTATTTTTATTATTGCAGCAGGCAAACATTTATAATTGATGTTTACTGATGGTTAATCATTGTGCCTGCCCGTTTAAATTAAATGTCTCTACCGGGTTTGCAAACGAAAATACGAACAATGCACTTACAAAAATTTTGCCGTAATAGGGAATAGAGAAAAAATCTGTTAAAATGACTTTACCTTTAGTGAAAACTTTAGGTGATGACAGATCAACAATTAATAACCACGGCCAATAACCTGGAAGGATACCACATTAGCCAACACCTCGGTATTGTGAGAGGGATTACTGTTAGAAGCAGAAGTATATTGGGTAATATTGGCGGAGGTGTTCAATCTTTATTTGGCGGTAAACTATCTATTTATGTTGAGTTATGTGAAACGGCAAGAGAAGAAGCCTACCAGTTAATGGTGCAGCATGCGAATGAAAGAGGTGCCAATGCCATCATAAATATGCGGTACGATGCCAATGAAGTAATGCAGGGAATTACTGAAGTGCTTGCTTACGGTACTGCTGTGATTGTTGAAAAAATAAACTAAAATTTATTTTAAACTAACTAAGGTATTTTCCCACAATCGGCACTCTTCTTCCCACACCAAATGCTTTGGGTGATACTCTTATAATTGGACAAAACTGGTTGCGCTTATATTCATTCA
This sequence comes from Ferruginibacter sp., assembly GCF_014377975.1. Taxonomy (GTDB): domain Bacteria; phylum Bacteroidota; class Bacteroidia; order Chitinophagales; family Chitinophagaceae; genus Ferruginibacter. Next base: position 15,192 of record NZ_JACMOO010000419.1, on the reverse strand, counting down.
TATTCACCATTTTCAAAATCCTGTCAACGAGTGCTGCATCAAAACCCCGGGCTTTGATTTCTTTTGGACCCATTCTTCTTTCAATATATTGAAACAATATTTTGTCTAATATTTCATAATCGGGCAATGAATCTGCATCTTTTTGCCCTGGTCTTAATTCAGCCGAAGGCGCTTTATCAATGATATTCTGAGGGATAATTTCCCGGCTGCGATTGATGTACCTGGCCAATGAATATACCTGTAGCTTATAACAATCTCCCAATACACCGATACCACCCGCCATGTCGCCATATAAAGTGCCGTAGCCAGTTGCCAGTTCGCTTTTGTTGGAAGTGTTTAACAAAATATATCCGAATTTATTGGCAATGGCCATTAATAAATTTCCCCTGGTGCGGCTCTGAATATTTTCTTCGGCAACATCAAAAGGAAGGTCTTTAAAAATGGGTTTTAACTCCAGTAAAAAGGCATCATAAATATTTTTGACAGGAATAATTTCATACGGGTTGCCCAATGTTTTACTAAGCTTTTCTGCATCGTCTACTGAATGACCGGTAGAATATTGAGAGGGCATCAGCACCGCTTTTACATTGTTTGCACCCAATGCTTCGCAGGCCAGTGCAATGGTAACAGCGCTATCTATGCCGCCGCTGCTGCCAATGATGGCTTTTGTAAAACTCATTTTAAAAAAGTAATCTTTTATGCTCATTACAATGGCAGCATAAATTTTTTCGATGTTTAAATTTTCCTGTAAACTAAGTGGATTTGATACATCATCCGGTACATGCCCGGCAGGCTGAATAACAGGTCCCTCAATAGTTCCATCATCTTTTAATATAAAAGACTGCAAAGCAGATTGAAAGGAAGGAAGCTGCCCGCAAAGATTGGCATGCTTGTCAAAAGCCAGTGAAGATCCATCAAAAACAATCTCCGTCTGGCTACCCGTAGCATTGCAATAAAACATGGGTAACTGATACTTTACAACAGTAGCTTTTACAACAGATTTTCTATCTTCGGCATGGGTATAATCAAATGGGGAAGCCGAAATATTGATCATCATATCTGGTTGCTGTTTCATTAATTCATCCATGGGGCATATACGGTACAATGGATTATCACCGAGGTTCCAGATATCTTCACAAATGGTGATGGCAAGTTTTTTTCCTTTAAATCTGACTACATTCCATTCGTAAGCAGGTTCAAAATAACGGTTTTCATCAAACACATCGTAGGTAGGCAAACATGTTTTATGTACAATGCTTTTCACTTCTTTCTCAAACAAAAAATAAGCGGCATTAAAAAGGTCTTTCCCTTTACCCATTTTATTTCTGTCAGGTGCCCCAACCACAACAGCAATCGTATCTGCATGTTGTTTTATCTCCTCTACTGCTGCACAGCATCTATTGATAAAATCATCAAACTCTAAAAAATCACGGGGGGGATAACCGCACACGCACAACTCACTGAAGACAATGATATCGCCCCCTTGCATTTTAGCTTCTTCAATAGCGCCGATTATTTTTTTTGTATTGTCTGCAAAGTTGCCAATATGATAGTTCTGTTGTGCTAAAAATATTTTCATATGCTTACCCTCAAAGGGGCTTAACTTTATATTAATAAATGAATTCCTTTCTTTGTAAAGTTAAAACTTCAAAAGCATTTTGTCTATGAGAATATCCATTGCTTTATTTACCCTTTGCGCTTTTTTATTTTCCTGTTCTTCCAACAAAATCCCTGATGTTTCTAACATTAAAATAAATATAACTACCGAACGTTTTGAAAAAGATATTTTTGATACCACTACCTCCAACCTGTTTGCATACCTGAAACATATCAATACCAACAGCCCGGCCTTTGTTGATAATTATCTGGGTAAAATATTAACGGTAGACCCTGCATGGCCCGCCGATACTACTGCTGCTTATGTAAATGGTTTTATAAAAGCGTACCGGCCTGTGTACGATTCAGCAGAAAAGATATTCAGCAATTTTAGCCCTTATGAAGAAGAAATTAAAAGAGGTTTGCAGTTTGTAAAATTTTATTTTCCAGCGTATCGTATTCCAACTAAAATAATTACCTATATCGGCCCCGCAGATGGTTATGGGGATATTCTGGCAGAGGATGCATTGATTGTAGGGCTGCAGCAGCATCTTGGTAAAAACAATCCTTTGTACAAAACAACCTTGGTGCAGGAAACTTATCCTCAATACATTTCACGGCGTTTTGAGCCGGATTATATTGTGATTAATTGTATAAAAAATATTGTGAATGACCTTTATCCTGAAAAGGAGGATGATAAGCCACTGATCCATGAAATGATAGAAAAAGGAAAGAGATTGTACCTTTTAAGCAAACTGCTTCCGGAAACAGATGAGTATAAATTAATGGGATTTACTTCTGAACAGATGAAAGACAGTTATGCGCATGAAGCCGTTATCTGGGATCTGTTTATTAAGAATTCCTTGTTGCAGGTTACAGACAAAAACATCCTGAAAAATTACATTGATGAAGGACCTAAAACACAGGAACTGGGCGAAGGTGCTCCCGGAAATATTGGTTCTTTTGTGGGATGGCAGGTTGTTAAAAAATATATACAGAAAAAACCCGTAACCACTTTGCAGCAATTAATGAATACAGATAGTGAAATTATTTTTCAGGAAGTGAAGTATAAACCCTAATGTTAAGCTGCCTGCGCCTGCTGCCTTTTAATGGCAACTGGCTTTTGGCCAAGCGTTTTCATCACCCTGAAATGCGAAGCCACAGCTCCAAACATGGTATCATACTTATTATAAGGAAGATTAAATTCTTTACATTTTTCCATTACAATTTTACTAATCGCAGGATAATGAACATGGCTTACCCTTGGAAACAGGTGATGTTCAATCTGAAAATTTAACCCGCCTACAAACCAGGAAATTACCGGGTTACCCATTGCGAAATTAGAACTTGTTCTTACTTCATGCTCTGCCCAGGCGGATTCAATGTGTTTTGTTTCATCAAGCGCTACCGTTTCAAACTCTGTATTTTCTACAACATGTGCCAATTGAAATACCAGTGATAAGGTTACGCCCATTACTGCATGCAATACCATAAAGCCCAACAGCCATGGGCCAAAACCCCATACCATAGCGGGAATGATCATGTAAAATGTGAAGTATAAAATTTTGGTTCCCCAAAAAATAACATGATTTTTTGTATTGAGTTTCCATGCCTCGGTAGTGTAAATTTTACGGGTAAAATATTTGGTAAAATCCATAAAAAATAACCAAAAAATAGACGACAATGCGTAGATAGGTAACAGATAAAGATGTTGAATTTTATGTGCAGGAACCCATTTCTGCGATTCGCATTGACGAATGATCGGGCTCTTGGCAATATCATCATCAATACCGTCTACATTGGTGTAGGTATGGTGTATAATATTATGTTTTTGTTTCCAGAAAAATGAGCTGGCACCCAGTGCATTGGCCGTTAAACCCATCGCATCATTTAACCATGGCTTAGTGCTGTAGCTACCATGATTGGCATCGTGCATTACACTAAAGCCGATGCAGGCAAATATATAACCAAGCAAACCGCAGAGTAGTAAAGCGGGCAATGTACTAATGGAGAAAAACATAAGACTGCTATAAATAGCAATGGCTGCTCCGATTAAAGTGATTGTTTTAATGTATAACCGCCAGTCGCCGGTTTTTTTTATACGTTTCGTTTCGAAATATTGGTCAACAGCAGTTTTCAAACTCAGGTAGAACTGATTGTTTCGGTTGTCGAAAGTTATTTTTGCCATAATGGATAGTAGTGTTCAAATTTTAACTCTATAAGCTAGCTAAATATAGTGAATGTAAAATTGTAAAATGTAATCTAGTTCATTTTAAACGGCACCGTCATTTCAAAAGCAGGTATGATAACATCAAATTGTTTGTTGCTGTTAAGGTCTTCCATTAAATAAGTGCCATACATTTTACCCATTTCTGTGCGCAGGTTACAGCCGCTGATATATTGGTATTCTTCATCTGGGTTTATCTGTGGCTGAATTCCTACAACGCCCTCTCCTTCTACTTCCCGAAGGCTTCCGGTGGTATCATAAATATACCAGTGCCTGCGTAATAATTTTACTGCATAGGTATTGTTATTCTTAATGGTAATACGGTAAGCAAACATATATTCGCTTTCTGACGGGTTACTATACTCCGGCTGGAAAAATGTTTCAACGCTCACCGTAATTCCTGCTGATATTTTTGAGATCATTGAATCGGTGCTTTATGTAAAAATAGCTTAAAAATTAACCCATTGTTGTAAATTATAACAGATAATCTGTTAATACTATCATCCCGGTTTCAACCCGCCATTGTTCATCCTAAGAAATTACCGTTTTGGGCCAGCGGGCATTGTGAAAATATTCTGGTATCTGTTTGAAAGGGCTTACCGCGTGTTTAACCTGCAAAGAAGGACTGAATTGAAAGGAGTCAGAGATCAGGCGCAGTAATCATCGAACTGGTTAAAATGCCCCGGTAAGCGTTGAATATTGTTGCCAGATAAGACAAAACGTAGCCAAAATTATCGCTTTGCTCAGCCTGCTTTTTTAGCATTGGTGTACCCGTTCTTTTGTAACCATTGCAACACTTTTTCCCTGTTATCACCCTGAACAATTATTTCTCCATCTTTTACCGCTCCTCCTGTTCCGCAAAAGGTTTTTAATTTTTTACCCAGGGTTTCCCTGTCTGTATTTGTTCCTGTAAAGCCTTCAATCAGTGTAACTGCTTTACCAGCCCGCTGTTTTTTATCCAGCCGCACTTTAAGTTTTTGCTGCGCAGGCAACAACGTTATTTCTTCATCAACGCTTTCCTGTTCCGGTTTAAAATTTGGATCCGTTGAATAAACCAATCCATCCAATGAATTTATTTTTTTTTGTGCCATGTGCAATTTTTTATGTACAGATATGGATTTTGCCGCGAAGGCCTTTTTTATATCCGGGCATCTTTAACTGGAAGAAAAGCTTTTAAACTCAAATCGAGACTTTTTGCCTGGTGAATAACTGCACCGCTTGAAATAAAATCAACACCCGTTGCCGCATAGCTTTGAATATTATTTAGATTAATACCGCCACTGGCTTCGGTTTCATATTGTTTATTGATAATTTTTAGAGCTTCTGTTATTAATGCAGGTGTAAAATTATCAAGCATTATTCTGTTTATTTTACCCATTGCCATTACTCTTTTTACATCCTCAATTGTTCTTGTTTCAACTTCAATTTTTAATCCTGGTTTTACTGTTTGTACATACTCGTATGCTTTGTGAATTGCCTTTTCAATACTGCCGCAATAATCAATGTGATTGTCTTTCAGCATAATCATATCAAACAAACCAAAACGATGATTAAACCCACCACCAATACGCACGGCTTCTTTTTCCAGCAATCGAAAATTGGGAGTTGTTTTCCTGGTATCCAGTAACCTTGTTGTGTAGCCCTTTAATTTATCGGTGTACAATTTTGTAAGCGTGGCAATTCCGCTCATGCGTTGCATGGTATTTAAAACCAATCGTTCTGTTTTTAAAATGGTATGTACCCTTGCCTCCACTTCAAAAGCCACTTCACCAAATTGCATGGCATCTCCATCTTTTTTGAGCGCTGTAAAATCAATGTCAGGTTGTACAAAACGAAATATTTTTTCAGCAACCACCATACCTGCCAATATTCCATCTTCCTTTATTTTTAATACAGCTTTACCTTTCACGCCTGCATCAATACTTGATAAGGTAGAATGGTCGCCATCCCCTATATCTTCTGCCAGGGCATTTTTTATTAACAGGTTTAACTGATCGTTATACTCCATACCAGCAAATGTAAAAAATAAAAAACCCGTAAAAGAAAAACTCTTACAGGCTATAAAAAAATAATTTTTTGGCAACGATAAACCGCTTCAATGATTTTCAAAACGCAATTCCTGCAACACCTGCTGGTCGCCTTTTTGTTTCATATATATCGTAGTTCTAAAAGTACCTGCTTTTGTAATCAAATTACCAATGCAATATTGCGAGCCCGCATTTTCGCCTTTATGGATTACATCAAAACTTTTAACCATACTTGTTGTAAAAAAATCTTTCAGCACCAGCTCTCCCTGGCTTTTACTGTAACTGTTGCTTTTATCAGGCATAGTGATTTCTACGTTGTTATCAAAATACTTGGCTACCTGCGATGCATTGCCTGATTTCATTGCTGTTATCACATCATCAATTCCTATCTTAACTGTAAAGGAAGTTAACAGGAATCCAAACGATATGGATACGATAGTAAAAAAACGCTTCATAAAGATAATTTAGTTTGTCATTTTGCTAAAAACGTGCCAGCCCTGTATTTATTATCGGCGGTAAGATAAGTGTTCTCCTACAAGGACAATAAGCTTTTTATAAAAGCTGCAAAGAAGTTAACTTTACACCATGAAAGACAAAAAAGCAATACTGATAATTATGGATGGATGGGGACTTGGAAAAATAAAAAGCAGTGATGCCATTCAAAATGCCCAAACTCCTTTTGTTAGTTCCCTGTATAAAAAATATCCAAACGCTACTTTGGTTACCTGCGGTGAAGAAGTTGGTTTACCCGAAGGCCAAATGGGCAACAGTGAGGTTGGTCATTTAAACTTGGGTGCAGGAAGAATTGTTTACCAGGAACTGCAAAGAATAAATGTAGCTATCCGCAGTGGTGAGTTTCAACAGAATCCAACTTTATTGAATGCAATAGACTTTGCTAAAAAAAATAATAAAACATTGCATTTGCTGGGCCTGGTGAGCGATGGCGGCGTGCATTCTCACATCAACCATGTTAAGGCGCTTGCTTCACTTTGTGCTGCGCAGGGCTTGCAAAATGTATTGGTGCATGCGTTTACTGATGGCAGGGATACTGATCCGAAAAGTGGTTTGAAGTTTTTAACTGATCTGCAAAATCATTTGCAAAACACTACAGGACATATAGCTTCTGTAACCGGCAGGTATTATGCAATGGACCGGGATAAAAGATGGGAAAGGGTTAAACTGGCGTACGACGCAATGGTGCGTGGTATTGGGTTTGCAAGCAACGATGTTTTAGGCGCCATCAAAAAATCGTATGAAGAGGGTATAACAGATGAATTTATAAAACCAATTATTAACAGCAATGTTGCAGATACAAAAATTAAAGAAGGTGATGTTGTTATCAGCTTTAATTTCAGAACAGACCGCTGCAGGGAAATAACCGAAGTGCTTACTCAAAAAGATATGCCTGAATTTGGCATGCATAAGCTGGATTTGAATTATACTACTTTAACACAATATGATCATTCTTTTAAAAATGTGCATGTTGTTTTTAAAAATGATGATCTTAAAAATACGCTGGGAGACATTTTAGCACAAAACAAAAAAAAACAGATCCGCATTGCTGAAACTGAAAAATATCCCCATGTTTCTTTCTTTTTTAGTGGTGGTAGAGAAGTGCCTTTTGACGGCGAAAAAAGAATTATGATTCCATCGCCCAAAGTAGCTACGTACGATTTACAGCCCGAAATGAGTGCATACGAACTTACTACAGCCATTATTCCGGAAATTGAAAATAAAACAGCTGACTTTATTTGTTTAAACTTTGCCAATGCAGATATGGTGGGCCATACAGGTATTTGGAATGCCGTTATAAAAGCAGTGGAAACGGTAGATGCATGTGTAGATAAAGTAGTGGCTGCTGCCCTGGCCAGTGACTACACTGTTTTTCTTCTGGCAGATCATGGCAATGCTGATTATGAAATTAATGAGGATGGTACGCCCAACACGGCGCACTCTTTAAACCTGGTGCCATTTTTTATTATTGACAATGAATGGAAAGGCACCGTAAAAAGTGGTAAACTGGGAGATGTAGCACCTACTATCTTATCAATGCTGAACCTGCCAATACCAAAAGAAATGACTGGGAATATTTTAATTGGATAACCTGTTTTTGTTTTTAGCCTGAACTGATTTATTCATCGCAGGGGTAAAGTTTATTGTTATTTTTAGAGTTAACATTTATAATAATTTCCTTTTTTTCATCAGACATACATTTAAACAGTAAAAGTAATACCACTCTGTTGGTTATACCGCGTATTAGACAATTCATTGATCCCCAAAAAAGACTACTATTTCCAATAGTTTTACTTGTTGATGATATGGGGAAAAAGAATACAGGGCAGGCGACATTCACCATATTTTACAAATAAGTTGTTATGACTGCCACAGCAATAACACTTTTTATCCCGGGTATTCAAAATACAGCCATTGCCCGCTAACTAACCAGTCATATAATCGAGGGAAAAAGAGAACTTAATTTTTCAGAATTTGCTACCAAAAGAATAGAGAGGCAGTATAAATACAGGATGAAATTATTCAGCGGCTAAAGAAGATAGAATGCTGCTTTCTTCCTATAAAATCATCCACAAAAATGCTATGCTTACAACAGATAAAATCTGGCTTTAAGAAAATGGGCTGATGATGTAAGAACCATTATTAAAGCAAATAATCCCTCCTGACAGTTTAATTAGTAAAAAAACTCCGTCGTTGAAATAAAACAATTCTCGCTATGGAGAAATTTAAATATTGAATATATTATTTGGAAGCGAGATTATTTTATTACAAAAGCAGCAACTCATAGGCTTAAATTGTCTATATTTAAGGTGTTAAACCAAGCACAAATTATGACAGAAGAGATCATGCTTAATGGATGTCTTGAAAATAATGCAGCCGCACAGGAAACATTGTATATGCGTTTGAGTCCTAAAATGCTGGGCGTATGTTATCGCTTTGCAAAAAACAGGGAGGATGCAGAGGATATGCTTCAGGAAGGTTTTATTAAAGTATTTGCTCAGATTCATCAATACAGAAATGAAGGAGCCCTTGAAGGCTGGATCAGAAGAATTGTAGTTCATACCTGCATTAACATCCTGAAAAAAAATAAAAAATTTTCTGATAGTGTAGATATTAATTGTGCCAGTGGAATTGGTATAAGAGAAGAAACCATTCCATCCATTATGCAGGCAAAACAAGTGGTGGAATGTATAAGGTTACTGCCCGTTGGCTATCGCACTGTATTAAACCTTTATGCGGTTGAAGGTTATTCGCATAAAGAAATAGGTAACATGCTGGATATTGAAGAAAGTACCAGCCGCTCACAATATACAAGGGCAAAGGCTATGCTGGAAGACATTTTAATTAAGAAAAATATTTTACTTAAACCACGAAATAAAACCGCCGTGGTATTACCCGGTGCTGTGGCTTCGAAGTAATAAAAATAACGATTGCTTTTTACCAAAACCAACAGAAATTTCGCGAACGATGGACAGAAATTTAGATATTGAAAACTTTGAACGACTGCTGAAGGATAGGTCAGATGAATTTAAAATGTACCCTGAAAAACGAGTGTGGCACAGCATTTATAATAATATTCATCCAGCAAAAAAATGGCCCTCTGTTGCAACGAGTATTACTTTAATTGCCATCCTTTTAATGACAGGATATTTTAATACAAATACTAAAAATACTAACCCCCAGGTTTCTTCGTCCCATATAAGTAGCAAGACACCATCATCAAATTTTATTATTGCTCCTTACAACCCTTTTTTAAAAATTAAACAGCTTAATCAAATACAATCTGTACCATTTGCCGAAAACTTTACATTAAATAATTCAGATAATTTATTTAATAATAATAAAAAAGAACCACTTTTATTACCTGCAGCGGATCCTGGTTTAATTAGTGGCCAATGGTATTCTGATAAATTCTCAACGGGCAATCACAATAAAATTACCAGAGATACTGGAGATAAGTTTAACCTGGCAGAGCAAATATTTTTGGCAAGAAATGAATCCATATCAATTGTACCAATTAAAAACGATGTGGCATTTACGACACGACGGATTCACCAGCCCCCGGTTAGTATTAATCAAAATGATTTGATTGCTTCAACTGTTCCTGATTCAAAAAAACAAATAACTAATAGCCCGATAGAAAATTCAATTGGTGAAAAAATTAGTAAAATAGAAGATTTGAATGAGGTTTCAAACAACGCTACTGACTATCAAAATGAAAAAATATTTGTCACCAAAACAGCTTCATTAGAAAAAACAGATAATATACTGGTATTATCTGATGAAGAAAAAGTATGGGTAGAAAATTATGCATTATACAACAGGCCGGCACCCAAAAAATGGGCGGGTAAATTAGGCCGGCAAATATACTTTACTCCTTCAGTTGTTTACAGGCAATTAAAAAATACCGTTTCCGCCGGTCAGGATAATATTAATCAGGATATAACACAACATCCATCTTATGGTTTAGAAGTTGGAACTGGCATCAACTATTCTTTGTTAAAAAGGGTTAAAATAAAAATAGGTTTGCAATTAAATTTTACCAAATATAATACAGAAGCGTACACAAATTCACATCCTGTAGCAACTACAATTACATTTGTTTCTCCGCTTACAGGTCAGCCTTATCCGGCATATAGGTCAACTTCTTTTTCTAATTTTGATGGTATCACTTCCATTAAATTGCACAATGAAACTTTTCAAATTTCTTTACCAATGGGTGCAGATGTAAAAATTGCGGGCAATGACAACTTACAATGGAATATTGGCGCAACTTTACAACCTACCTATGTAATAGGAGGTAAGTCTTACCTGCTTTCATCTGATAAAAGAAATTTTATAAAAGAAACTTCATTGCTAAACCGGTGGAACTTAAATGCCGGGTTTGAAACATTTTTGAGTTATAAAACAGACAACGGTTTTACGGTTCAGTTTGGACCGCAATTTCGTACACAACTATTTACTACTAATACCAAACAATATATTATTCAGGAAAAGCTGAACAATTATGGTTTTAAATTTGGCATTACAAAACTGATAAAATAAATAATCTCCTACTGTTTATTCGCCTTTTATTCCGGATGTTTTAGGGTAAATATCCATTTCAAAATATTTAACAAAAACCGCAAAATAATCACTTCTGCGGTTTTTGTTTTACACCATCTTTGTAGTTAATTTTGGCAAATGAAAAAAGCATTTTTGCCGGCAATTTTTATATTTTTAACAGGTTGTAATACTGCTACCAATACTACGCCTGTTACCACTTCTGTTACTACAAATACCGAAGCAAAAAAAGATTCATTTTTTCCGGTAACTTCTTTTATTAAGGGCCAGTTACTACTTTTAGATTCTTTACCTGTTACCCCATTGCACACTACTGTTATTAACAATAAAACAGACTCTGTATGGATTAAAAAAAGTGAACTGGTTGCGTTGCTACAAGATTTTCTATCGCCTGAAATAAAAGAAACCAACCTTATAAACTATTTTAAAGAAACGTCCTTTAAGGATCAAACTATCAATGCCATAACATTTACCTATGATCCTTTACCAACACTGCCCGATTCAATTTCCTTGAGGCATTGGGATATTTATATTGATCCTGAGTCGGACAAAATATCAAAAATATACCTGGTAAAACAATTTAAAGAAAAGGAAGGTATTGTAACCCGGCAACTAACATGGAAAACCAACAAATGGGCAAGCATTAATACAATAATAAATATGTCCAATGGTAACACCGCCCTGTTAAAAGCAGAAAAATTTATCTGGAATTTTAATGAATAATGTATAAATAAAAAGTTGTCTTACGCAGACTAAATAAGTAATGACACAACAAGAATTTGCTGTATTAGCTTCAACCATTCCCTTGCAGCCGGGCATCTACAAATATTATGATGGCAATAATGAATTACTGTATGTGGGTAAAGCAAAAAGCCTGCGCAAAAGAGTAAGTTCCTATTTTTCGAAAACCTATACCAATTACAAAACGCATGAGTTGGTTCAACGCATCAGAAAAATTGAGTTTACCATTGTAAATAGTGAGCAGGATGCATTTTTACTGGAGAATTCCTTAATCAAAAAATTTCAGCCTTTATTCAATATCAACTTAAAAGATGATAAATCTTATCCCTACATCGTAATAAAAAATGAGCCATTTCCAAGAGTATTTTTTACCCGGCGAAAAATAAATGATGGTTCTCAATATCTTGGGCCTTACACCTCTGTTGGTAAAGTAAGGGAGCTGCTTGATTTCATTAAGCAAAACGTTCAGCTAAGAACGTGCAAACTCAACCTTACCGCAGCTAACATCGAAAAAAAGAAATTCAAGGTTTGCCTTGAATTTCATTTGGGTAATTGTAAAGGTCCCTGCGAAGCATTGCAGTCTTTACAGGATTATGACGAAGGTTTACAGCAGTTGAAAAACATTTTAAAAGGAAATCTTTCGCCGGTGATACAACAGTTTAAAACAGATATGCAGGAAAAAGTTATGCAACTTCAATTTGAAAAAGCAGGATTAATAAAAAAGAAACTGGAACATCTGCAACAATATAAGGCAAGTTCTACCGTGGTAAATGAACGCACCGGAACAGTGGATGTATTTAGCATATTTGAAGAAGGCGATACTGCTTACGTTAATTATCTGGCTGTAAGCAATGGCAGCATTGTACAAACTAAAACAATTACATTAAAAAAGAAGCTGGATGAAAATGCAGAAGAAGTATTAAGTTTTGCTATTGCGCAATTAAGAGAAACTTTCAACAGCGAGGCAAAAGAGATTATTGTACCCTTTACCATTAATTATCCGCAGCTGGATATTATTTGCACCGTTCCAAGAGGTGGTGATAAGAAAAAACTGCTTGACCTTTCTGAAAAAAATGTAAACTATTTTAAAGAAGAGCTTAGGAAAAAGAAAATGTTATTATTGGAAGATAAAACAGCTTTTGAGGTAACCAACGTATTGATTCAGTTGCAAAAAGATCTTCACTTGAAAGAACTGCCAATTAACATTGAATGTTTTGATAATTCTAATTTTCAGGGAAGTTACCCGGTATCTGCGATGGTAAGTTTTAAAAACGGACAGCCAGATAAAAATGAATATAGAAGATTTAATGTAAAAACCGTTGTCGGAATTAATGATTTTGCTACAATGGCAGAAGTAGTTTACCGCCGTTATAAAAGGTTGAAAGAAGAACAAAAGACTTTACCGCAATTGATAATTATCGACGGCGGCAAAGGTCAATTGAGTGCCGCAATGGAAAGCATTAAAAAGCTGGATTTGACGGGTAAAGTAACACTCGTAGGTTTGGCAAAAAATGAGGAGGAGCTTTTTTTTAGCGGTGATACAGAGTCTTTAAAATTGCCCTGGGATAGCGAAAGCCTGCAACTGATAAGAAGAATCCGGGATGAAGTTCACCGGTTTGGCATTACTTTTCATCGAAATCAACGAAGTAAAGGCAGTTTTAAAAATGAACTGGAAAAGGTAGAAGGTATTGGCAAAGCAACAATTGACTCACTACTAAAAAAGTATAAGTCTGTAAAAAATATTAAGGAAAAAACAGTTGAAGAACTGACGGAAGTAATCGGCAGGTCTAAAGCAAAGATAATTACCGATTTTTTCAACCCTTCAGCTACTCCATCGGGATAGCATAAAAAGAGGGCCAGGATAAAAATCCAGCCCCGTTTAAAATCCAATATCCTATGAAAAACCAAATTAAAGATAGAGAAGTATTTTTCTTAACCTATTTCCAAAAGAAGCTATTTTATAAATGGCCTATTTGATTGCGTAAACGGCATGTTTTTCTTCATAAGGTAAAATGAGAATTAATGGGGTTTGCTTTAAAGTGGTTACTTCTTATACCTGTTTAAGCAGATGAAAGGGCTTAGACATAAAAAAACCCCTTCTAAGAAGGGGTTTTAAAATAATTATTTTTTAATATTAATAACTCCACAAATCCTGCTCGTAGGTAAAAATTTTCTCTTTAATTTTTTCGCCGGCCAGCAACTGGAACACGCCATTATCTTTTAAACCTGGAGTTGCAGCAATAGGAAGATCAAAGGGATTATCCATGGTGCTTTTAATGATTCGACCACTAAACATCCTTGTCTCAAATAATTCCTCCCAGCTCATCCTCGCTCCAAAATTTTTACCATTGTAAGTTTGATACTTTGCAAAAATCGGACGCATATCCGGGTAATAAACCCAGAAAACTTCACTCACCCCCTGGTATTCTCCCGTAGTACTGTATACATTTCTAACAGGGGCAATACCTAAAATACGCCAAAATAATCTTGAACTTTCCTTGTCAAAAATTACTTCTTCTTTTATTCTGAATTTATAAATCGAGTCCAGGTTAATTTCCCTTGATTTATAATCTATCCGATCTACCAAACCATTTTTGTCATAATGTGGAACAGAATCTCCACCACCACCAAGACCTTTAGCCACCTGCGAAATAGTCAATGGAGTTGTAAACCGGTCATCAATCGGGTCAAAAACTGTAACTGCACTGTCCTGTATGGCTTTTAATAAAATACTTATAAAACGCTGGTTGCCATTATTTTCATCTGCAGAGTAACGGAAAGGGAGATTTACTTTTTCTCTTGTATCAATTTCTCTCCATATTTTATGCCGGTAAACTGCATCATCTGCCCTTAAATGTTCATAATCCAAGGGAGTTCTATCCATAATATCTTTTGTTTCTACCGCTTCATCCTGGCGTAAAGACTTCTTTACTTTTGTAATGGGTAAACTATCAATTTTTGGCTCTACCGGCACAGCTACAATTGCTGCCACGGAATCAACCTGGCCACCCGACTTAATATTAGCCTTGGTTTTACCCTTGGTTGTTTTTTTGGTAGTGGTATTGCCTCGCTTGGTAGCGGCACGCTTTTTCTGTGTTTTCTGAGCATCTGCTACTGAAAAAATAAGGGTCAGTACAACTGTCAGACAGAAAAATTTAATAAGATACTTTTTCATATTTACGATATTTTAGTATAACACAAAAGAAACAGGCGGTATTGTTCTTGTATGGCCATCAGGACCAACCACTTTTAATTCATCAAAAGTTACAGTGGATCCCGGCTTACATAAATCAATTTTACTTTTTATAGGAGCCAGGCTGCCACTGGTAATGGTAGCTGTTTGAATACTGCCGCTATTTGAAAAGCCTGCACCTGCAAAATAAACAGTGGCACTGGTAACATTAAACCTGGCATCGAAATCAAATCCCAATAATTCTGCACGTATAAAATCCTGCGCCTTGAAAACATTTGATGGCATTTTTCCACCTTTGCTTGGGCCCACCATCCCTATTGGATCTGGAATAG
>NZ_JACMOO010000418.1 GCF_014377975.1 Ferruginibacter sp. | reverse complement strand
TTGCTTTTGCCTTTCTTTTCCATTACAATTGTGCAGGCCCAAGATACAATACGCTTAACCCTACCCGAAGCCGAAAAACAATTTTTACAAAAAAATCTTAACCTCCTTGCGGAAAAATATAATATTGATATTGCAAATGCAGAAGTAATACAAGCTAAACTGTACACCAATCCTAACCTGTCCTTCACAGGTGCTATGTACAATCCGCAAGTCAATAAAGTTTTCGACGTAAGCAATAAAACAGGCGAATATATTGTGGGGGTGCAACAATTAATAAGGGTAGCCGGTAAGCGCAATAAGGAAATTAAACTGGCCGAAACTAATACCCGTCTTAGTGAGAACCGTTTTTTTGATCTCTTGCGAACCTTGCGTTTTTCATTGAGAAGTAATTTTTACAGCGTTTATTATTTACAAAATTCACTCAATGCTTACCAAAACCAAATTGGTTCGTTGGAAACTTTAAGCGCTTCGTATGAATTGCTTAAAGTAAAAGGTGTAGTTACCTTAAAAGATGCCATCAGGATTAAAGCACTTTTATATAGTTTGAAGGCTGAGCAAATGGCATTGCAAAACCAGATAAATGACTTACAGGCCGAGCTGCGAATATTGCTGCAAAATAATAAAACCTATTTTATTCCGGTGAGTGAAAAAAATGAGGTATTGGCTGCTTCCCTCAAAAACTTGAACCTCGCAGATTTGGTAGATACGGCTTACCAAAACCGGTTTGATTTAAAACTTGCGGAAAATAACCTCTTGTACAATCAACAAAATTTTGCCCTTCAAAAGGCGATAGCCAGACCCGATGTAACCGTGGGTGCACAGTTTGATAAACGAGGTAGCTTTGTAAATGATGCTTCGTTTTTTACCGTAGCCATGGACCTGCCATTTTTTTATCGAAACCAGGGCAATATCAAAGCTGCCAAAATCGGCATTGATCAAAGTAAAGTGATGCTCACTCAGCAAAGACTGTCTGTTGAAAATGAAGTACAGTCGGCCTATACAAAACTGCTAAATACCGACAGGATATTGCAATCCATTGATCCGGGATTCAGGGATGAGTTTGAAAGTTTATTAAAATCAATCACTGAAAATTTTCAAAAGAAAAACCTTAGTCTGATTGAGTTTACCGATTTTAATGAATCCTACAAACAAAATATTCTTCAGATAAACGATTTGCAAAATCAAAAAATGCAGGCAATTGAAACCCTGAACTTTACCATTGGTAAAACTATTCTAAACAATTAATTCAATATAATGAAACCGTTAAATATTTGTGAACTGGTTATCCTTACTGTTTTTTTTATCTCCTGTGGCAGCCATAAAGAAGCAGCTGTATCACAAACCAGTGCTATTTCCGACAGTATAATTAAACATGTGCAAACAGCGCCCGTTGTATTGGAAGATGTAAGTGACATCATAAAACTAAATGGTAAAATTGAAGCCAATGAAAACAAGCAGGCAAAGTTATTTTCCCTGGTGAGTGGCCGGATCAGTTCGTTAAAAGTTGAACTAGGTGATTACGTACACAAAGGACAGGTATTGGCTGTAATACGAAGTACGGAAGTAGCGGGCTTTACCAACGATTTATCCAATGCCGAATCGAATGTTACCATTGCTAAAAAAGCAATGGAAACCAGTAAGGATTTATACGAAGGAAAGTTAGCTACAGAGCAGGAATATGTAAACGCAAAAATCGCATACGACAAATCATTGTCTGAATTAAACCGTGTAAAAGAAGTAGCATCCATTACAGGGGGAAAAAGTTCTACTTATACTGTGTCCGCTCCGATCAGCGGCTTTATTATTGAAAAAAATATTACCAACACATCCGAAGTGCGCTCTGACAATAACACGAGTTTATTTGCTATTGCCGACTTATCTTCCGTATGGGTAGTGGCCAATGTGTACGAGGCCGATATGGAAAATATTCACCTCGGCGATTTGGTGAAAGTAAATACGCTCTCCAATCCAGAAAAAGAATACACCGGAAAGATTGATAAAATATACAATGTGCTCGATCCCGCCACCAGAACGATGAAGGTAATTATCAGTATGGATAATCCCGGTATCGTACTTAAACCTGAAATGTTTGCTAGCGTTACGGTAAATGTTAAGGGAAAAGACAACAGGCTATCCATTCCGGCACAGGCCATTATTATGGACAACAGTAAAAATTATGTAGTGGTAAAGAAGGATAATAAATTGTCCATTCATGAAATCACCCTGATTAAACGAATTGATAACAAAGCCTACATCTCGGGTCTTTCTGCAGGCGACTATGTCGTTACTAATTCACAGGTATTTCTTTATCAGGCATTGATCGCTAAATAATTAATCCATAGTATGTTTAAAGCTATAAAAAAAGTTATCGCCTTTTCTTTAAAGAACAGGTTGTTTATATTTTTCGCAACCATTGTGTTAATCATCTGGGGTGTTATTTCATTTAGAAATATTCCGATAGAGGCTTTTCCTGATGTAACCAATACGCAAATCACCATCATCACACAATGGCCCGGCCGCAGCGGAGAAGAAGTGGAAAAATTTGTTACCATACCTATTGAGGTGGGAATGAATCCTATTCAGAAAAAAACATCTGTGCGGTCTACCACAGTGTTTGGCTTGTCGGTAGTAAAAATAATTTTTGAAGATGATGTAGATGACGCTTTTGCACGCCAGCAGGTAAACAATATGCTGCGCAGTGTTGATTTACCGGAAAATGCCGCACCCGATATTCAACCACCCACAGGACCTACCGGCGAAATATTCCGGTACACGTTGAGCAGCACATCCAAAACAGTGAAGGAATTAAAAACGCTGCAGGACTGGGTGATTGAACGTCAATTTCTAGGAGTACCCGGCGTAGGAGATGTGGTTAGTTTTGGCGGCGAAGTAAAGACATACGAAATAAAAGTAAATCCCCAAAAACTGGCCTCCTATAATATCACACCATTGGATGTATATACTGCAGCTTCAAAAAGCAATATCAATGTGGGCGGGGATGTGATTGTAGACAATTCCCAGTCTTATGTGGTAAGGGGTATTGGCTTGCTGAACAATGTGGAAGAAATAGGCAATATCATAGTAACCAATATTAACGGAACACCCATACTGGTTAAGGATGTGGCAGATGTGGCTGTTTCTCAACTGGCCAGGTTAGGACAGGTGGGACGAGATGCGCAAAACGATGTGGTAGAAGGAATCATCGTGATGCGTAAGGGGGAAAACCCAAGTGAAGTAATTAAGCGGGTACAGAATAAAATAACCTACCTGAATGAAAAAATATTGCCTGCGGATGTAAAGATCAATACTTTTTACAATCGCGATGATCTGATAGATTTTGCAACGGAAACCGTGTTGCACAATATGCTGGAAGGAATCATTTTTGTAACAGTGATTGTTTTTCTGTTTATGGCCGATTGGCGCACTACGTTAATTGTGGCCATTATTATTCCACTATCGTTATTATTTGCTTTTATTTGTTTAACACTGAAAGGAATGAGCGCCAATTTACTTTCCATGGGCGCCATTGATTTTGGTATCATCATTGACGGGGCCGTGGTAATGGTGGAGGGCATTTTTGTTGTGCTGGATCACAAAGCGCACAATGTGGGGATAAAGCGTTTTAACCTGCTTTCCAAACTGGGCATTATTAAAAATACCGGTGGCGAACTGGGCAAAGCCATCTTCTTTTCCAAGCTCATCATTATTGCCGCACTATTGCCTATTTTCTCTTTTCAAAAAGTGGAAGGAAAAATGTTTTCGCCCCTTGCATGGACACTTGGTTTTGCGTTATTGGGAGCGCTTATTTTAACGCTTACGCTTGTACCGTTACTAAGCAGTATTTTACTTCGTAAGAATGTAAAAGAAAAGAATAATATTTTTGTGCAGGGATTGACCAATGGCATTATGAAAATGTTTTCATGGACCTATCATCATAAACGAATCACGTTATTGCTGGCTGGTTCTCTGGTAGTAGTCGGCCTGTTTTTATTTAAATTTCTTGGTACAGAATTTTTGCCCGAACTGGATGAAGGCGCAATCTACATCAGGGCTACCTGCCCGTTGAGTGTATCGCTGGAAGATTCCAGGGATGTGGCTAATAAAATGCGAACGCTCATCCTGCAATTTCCGGAGGTTAAACAAGTAATGTCTCAAACCGGGCGCCCTAATGACGGTACAGATGCTACCGGTTTTTATAATATAGAATTTCATGTGGACATTTATCCAAAGAAACAATGGAAAAGCGGTATTAGCAAAGAAACCCTGGTAGCAGAAATGCAAAAAAAGCTGGGTGTTTTTCCAGGTATTGATTTAAATTTCTCACAGCCCATTATGGATAATGTGGAAGAGGCAGTATCAGGAGTGAAAGGATCGCTGGTAGTGAAAATTTATGGAGATACCCTTACCTACACCGAGCAAAAAGCCAATGAGGTGTACGATGTAATGAAAAATATAAAAGGTGTGGAAGATCTGGGTGTAATCAGGAATATCGGGCAGCCGGAACTGCGCATTGATCTTGATCAGAATAAAATGGCTTTGTATGGTGTAACCACTGCCGATGCCAATGCAATTATTGAAATGGCGATTGGTGGAAAAGCCATCTCCCAGATTTACGAAGGTGAAAAAAAGTTTCAGTTGCGCCTCCGCTATATGGAAATGTACCGCAACAATGCAGAAGTCATAAGTAATTTGATGGTACCCACTCTCAGAGGGTCGCAGGTGCCGATAAAAAGTATCGCCACCATACAGCGGCTTACCGGCCCCAGTATCATTTTCAGGGATGATAACCGACGATACAGTGCGGTGAAGTTTTCGGTGCGTGGCCGCGATATGGGAAGTACAATTGCCGAAGCACAGGAAAAAGTTAATAAAGTGGTGCATTTAGATAAGGGATATGATATGCAGTGGGCGGGTGATTTTGAAAACCAGCAACGGGCTTCCAAACGTTTGGGGCAGGTTGTGCCCATTAGTTTGCTGCTGATATTTTTGATACTCTTTATCATGTTTGGCAATGTAAAAGATGCAGGAATGGTACTGTTAAATGTGCCCTTTGCAATTATCGGTGGCATTGCAGCACTATTGTTATCGGGAACCAATTTCAGTATTTCAGCGGGCATAGGCTTTATTGCGTTATTTGGTATCTGTATACAAAATGGTGTAATACTGATAACGGTTTTTAAAAATAATTTACAACGCATTAAGAAAAGTGAATTTACCCATTCCTCTCTGGAAAAAGCGATTGTGGATGGTGTAAGAACCAGGGTTCGGCCGGTAGTAATGACCGCCTTGATGGCCGCCATAGGTTTGATGCCCGCAGCATTGTCTCATGGTATTGGTTCTGAAACCTCCAAGCCTTTGGCCATTGTAGTAATTGGGGGTTTAATTACTGCTACCATATTAACCTTACTGGTATTTCCATTATTCTTTTACCTGGGATATAGAAAGGTAGGGCAAAAAATGGATTAAGAATTTAAGAAAGGGAGAAAATTGAATCAGTTTCTCCCTTTTTTTAAGATCAAAATAATTCAAAAAAGAAATAAATTATATCTGCTGGGGCTACTGCTTAGATGGTACCGTATTTCATAAAAGGCTTTGGATTCAGCCAAAGTAAAAAAGTATACCAGCCTTGTAATTTTAGCTTCACCGTTAAGTTTGAATTTTTAGTTTACAACAAGTTGCTAACATTATCGGTTTCTTTCAGTATCATTCTTCTCTAACAGGATGCTACTTGTTGTTTAAAATCTTCATTTCAAAATCTGCTCAACAGCTTTACTAACCTCTGTTGTTGGCAACTTGCAGGATTTATTCCGGCATACATAAATGGTGGTTTTGCCTGGTACCAGTTTCCCTTCAAGTAAAGATAAACTGCCTTCGCTATTTCCACCGGAAAGAAAAATATTGGGTAAGTAATGTGTGTCTATTTCTTTTCGTTTTGAAGCATAATCATTTCCTACAATGGCTACTTCAAATGGTTCAGCAGCCAGCCATGCCATTAATATATCCCAGTTGGCATAATAAGCATTGCCGTTTACAGCATCCTGTTTTACATTGTTGAGCATTGCGGAGGCCTTGTGTATATAATCATCTTTATAAAAATATTCCCCCAGCATAAATAGATTTTTTGCCATAGCAGAGTTGGAAGACGGGATTACATTATCCGCAATTTCCATTTTCCTTGCAATCAATGCGGGGTCTTTATCAGAAGTGTAATAAAACATACCGCTTTTCGCATCATAAAAATGAGCAAGGGTATATTCCAAAAGATGATGGGCTTCTTTAAGCCATTTTTCATCAAAGGTTGACTGGTACAATGCAATAAAGGCATCGATGGTAAATGCATAATCATCCAAAAAAGCGTTAATAGAAGATTTACCGTTCTTGAAATTTCTATTCAAACGATTATCATTAGATTGAGCATTTTTTAAAATAAATGCTGCATTTTTTAGCGCTGCATCCAAAAATCTTTGTTCACCAAAAACACGGTAAGCATCCGTATATCCCTTTATCATCAGTGCATTCCATGCCGTAAGAATTTTATCATCAAGGCCTGGGCGGATACGTTTAGCTCTTTCTGCAAGCAATATCTTTTTTACTCCGGTAATTCTTTTGCTTAATTCAAGAGAGGTGATATTGTATTTTTTTGCTATTGTATTATCATCGCCTAATTGATATAAAATATTTTTACCTCCTTCCCAATTTCCTTTTTCAGTTACATTAAAATAATCTATTGCCAATGCTGCATCATCACCCAGTATTTTTTTTATCTCATCTTTTGTCCATACATAAAACCTTCCTTCTTCACCATCGCTATCCGCATCCAGCGAAGAATAAAATCCACCCTCCGGTGACGTAAGTTCCCTGCCAATAAATTCAAGCGTTTCATACACAACATTTTTGTACAACGGGTCTTTTGTTAGTTGATACGCCGAAGCATATAAACTGGTTAACTGCGCATTATCATAAAGCATCTTTTCAAAGTGGGGTACTTTCCATACTGCATCGGTTGAGTACCTGGCAAAGCCGCCGCCAACATGGTCATAAATACCGCCTGCGGCCATTTTATTCAATGTAATTTTTACTGCCTTTAATGCTTCCTCATTTTTTGTAAGAAAATAATACTGTAAAAGAAACTGGCTGCCCACCGGCATTGGAAATTTTGGTGCGCCGTTATTTCCGCCATTAATAAAGTCGATATTTTTTTTCCAGTTGTTAAATACACTATTTAAATCAGTCAGTTTGTATTCCGGTTTGCTGGTATTTACTTTCACCAATTCGCTGCCCCTGATTCCCTTTGCTACTGCTTCCGCCTGCTGCTCTGCTTTTTCAGGATTTTGTTTTACGAATGTCAGCATCTGTTTTAATAATGACATCCAGTCTTTTTTTGGAAAATACGTGGCGGCATATATCGGCCTTCCATCGGGCAATGCAATCGCATTTAGCGGCCATCCACCATTGCCATTTATAAGTTGTGCTGCATTCATATACACCTGGTCCACATCAGGTCTTTCTTCACGATCCACTTTGATGGCTACAAAATTTTCGTTCATCAACCTAGCCACTGCTGTGTCGGAATAAGATTCTTTTTCCATAACATGGCACCAATGGCAGGCGGCATAACCGATACTTATAATGACAGGTTTATTTTCCTTTTTTGCTTTATCAAATGCTTCCTGCCCCCACGGATACCAATTAACCGGGTTGTGGGCATGCATCAACAGGTAGGGGCTGCTTTCATGTATAAGGTGGTTGGAGAAGCTTTGCTTTTCTTCACCGGTTTTTTTATCTCCTGTTTGCCCACACGAACTGTTGGTTAGTATTACCGCTAAACTAATTATTAAATGTATGCGTCTCATCATTTGCTAAAATATTTACTGCACAGTCTGCATCTATTTTTTTACTGCTCTTTTAAGCAAAGAAATACCTTGCTGCTTGTGCATCATTGCCAATACAATGCCACAAACCAATACTATAATTGCCAGTATAAATAATTGTCCGCCGTCACCCTTTGATTCTATCCCAATGTTAGTTAAATGGGATAATATGGCTCCACCAATTAGGCCAATTCCAAATACTGCCCCAATAAATACCGTGGAAGGAACTAATAATAACACGGCTGTAACTAATTCTATAACTCCCGTACCAATACGTCCCCAGGGTTCCACACCAAGCGTAGTAAATAATGCTATCGATTCAGGATGACCAGTGAACTTAAAATAAAGTGTTTGTAAAAGAATTACTGCTGCAATAATTCTTAATACCCAGGAAATAATATTCGTAAATTTCATACTTTAGTTTGTGCTGTATTGATGAAATGGCAACAAAAGTAAACAACCCGGCAATCTGTTTAAACAGCATTTCATATTTCACACTCATTCATTTCATATTTAAGATACCGGCTAAAATTTTTATATGCTATTTTTTTGTCTCCCTTTTAAAAATTATTATCTATTAGATTACAGCTTATAAAATAATCACAAATAATTTTATCATGGTTATTAAACAGTAGTTACTTTTTTATATTTTATGGTTGATGATGCCACACCGTATCCATCGGGTAATACAATTTCCGAAACTTGCTTTATGCCAATTTTAATTAAAACCATGTGATGGATAGCATGTTCAAGGTTATAAGCAATCTCCCTGAAATAATTGGTGGGTATTTTATTCAATGCATCGCTGTTTTCATCAAAGCCTGCTTCTAATACGAGGGATTTATTTTCATTCAATAAAGCAGCATTTATTTTAGCCATTACATCAATGGCTGTTTCCTTTGATGTCTCAATGGCAATGTCCCTTTTTCTACTTTCATAGTTTACAATTCCTGCTGTGTAGCCATCCTGTAAACCAACAAACATTTCCACTATATGTCTTACATGCTCCCCGATTGTTGCGCCGGAAAGGGTATCAATTTTTTGACAATATTGCTGATCGGAAAGTTGTACCAATGAGTTTTCCAATTGATTAAAAATAGCATGTACAGATTGTTGAATTGTCATTATTTTCTTGGTTTAATATTTATAGCTTCGCCAACCTTTTCTGCTAATTGTACACCTAAAGCCATAACAATACAATTTACAAAATTGAAATAGGCTACTACCAAAGTGCTATCCGGAATAGCGCTTTTATCCAGCCCAGCTTTTCTTAGAGCAAATCAGGGTGCCTGCTCTGTATCGCAGGTACAGCCGCTGAGTAACATTTCTTTTTAATCAGTACTTCTTAAATATCTTTCAACTTATCCGTTGGTGCTTTGTATGGTATTACTTAGATTTTAGCCATAACCAGTTACCTTTATAGTAAAAGAATAATGTCAGTAAGTTTTCAAGTTTAGTAAAACATAACCAGGAATCTACAGATGGAATAAAAGCTCCTGAACGGAAACTCTTTTCTTAAAATCCGGATCAAAATGCTTGAATATAATGATCCCTTCTTTGTTGATAATATACACGGTTGGTACGGGTAAACTGGCTCCATTACTACCATTAACATCATAAAAATCAATCCCATACTTTTTGTACTTTTCTATAGTAGGATTGTCCACTTTATAAGCCACATCATAACGCTTCATAATTTTAAGGCTGTCATCAAAAAGTATAGGATAAGTAGCTTTCGTTTTTTCAATTGTTTTTGAAATATTGGTTGGTTTTTCCGGCGAAACAGCAATAAGTGTCGCCCCTTTTTCTTTAATGAAACTTAAGGAGTCCTGCAATGCTTTTAATTGCCGGTTGCAATAAGGACACCATTGCCCGCGATAAAAAACCACCACTACTGCCCCATTTTTTAATTCACTCTTCAGCGAAATGTTTTTCCCATTTTGATCTTTCCCGGTAAAGTCGGGAGCTTTATCATTTACTCTTAAACCCTGAGGTGCAGTTTGACCTATAACAGCCATAGATAATAACAAATTGGTAATAATAATGTGTAATGCTTTCATGTTTTGTATTTATAATTTTTAATTAAAAGTTAGCGCTGCCTGTACACATCGAAATACAGCTTATTTTAAATAGGAAATTGTATTTTAACTTATTTTATTCATCACCTTTTTGATAAACTGCAGTATAGGTAACCTGTATGTCATCTGCTACATTATTTTTTTTTACCCATTGGTTTTCCTAAACCATAGGAACCGATTTCCTTTACTATAAATTTGCTGCTAACGGTTACCTTTCCATTATTAACTTCCATGGTGGCGGCTTCTGTTTCAGGCTTAGTAGTTCCCCTGATGGTTAAATCCCCGGCAACGGTTACTTCATACTTCACATTTTTTGAGAAGTCTATCGCAGAAAGGTTAATGATTTTTCCTTCTAAAGTCATACGGGGATATTGTTTGGAATCCATAAAGTTGGTGTTATTAAAATGCTCCTGCATCAGCGCTTTAACAAAGGTGAAACTTTGAACCGGAATCGAAATAGCAATATCCCCACTGTCAGTATTAATTACACCTGTTACGGTATTTTTTGTTGCAGAAATATCTTCTGCGTCTGTATGTGAGAAGATAGTAGCCTGCCCCATTCTGGTTACAAACTTTGATTGTGCATTCACACCTAAAACAGCAATGGCAGCAAAGGCCATGGAAAGAAAAGCTTTTTTCATACTTATTTTTTTATTAAGACGGCAATTCGTTAAGTACCTGACAATAGGTTTGAAAAATATTTACAGACTTGATGTTTTAAAATCCTGCAAAACAGGCTTTATTGCAAGTGGTGACTGGCTTAAATAATTATTGTACAGACAAAGTATTTTAAAGAGTAAGCCGGTGCAGGAATTCTATTGTTGGGATGATAACTTCATCAACAGGTCTGTAATTTCCTTTTCCCTTGTCCACACAATAAAATGGTTTTCATTTTCAAAAGTGGTAACTGTAATCATCGCTGACTTTGTAAACATTTTTTTTGCATAAGCCACATTGCTATAAGGCACCAACATGTCTTTTGTGCCATGCAATATAAAAACAGGGCAGGTTACTTTTTTATAATCGTTACTCATTCCCTTTAAATCCATTTTCAAATACCACAGTTCTTTGTTGCTGGGCCGCAATGCGCCTGGCACTAAATAGTTCAAAGGGGTTCTAAATAAAACAGGCCTCCATTTCTCAGGGTTTTCTGCAACGGGATCAAGAGATCCAGCAAGAATAACCAATGCTTTTGTATTATCTGGCTTTGCTGCAGCAAGCTTAACAGCTAATGGCCCGCCAAAACTATGACCAATAATAATAAATGGTTTTTTATTCTGTATAGAATCCATCCAGGCTGAAATGATCGCAGCTTGTTGAGAGAGATTCATCGCATTTCCGAAATCGCTGTACCCGAAGCCTGGCCGGTCAATAGAGATAATGCGGTAATGTTTCAGAAGTCCGCTATCCATTAAATAATTCTGAAAAGCATCCCAGCTTCCAGGTGATCCATGTATAAATAATAAAGTTGGAAAAGAGTCGTTTCCGGTCTGTACATAATGCAGGGGGAAACCATCTATTATTTTTATAAAAGTATGCAACACCACACCTGCATCACTAAATTTTTTTCTGGCATCACTATCACTGATACGAAACTTCATACAACTTTTGGCCATGATAAGCCAAAGCAATAAAAATATTCCAACAATAATAACAGAACGTTTAAAGCGGCGGCGCATCATACCAGTAAGATAGTAAATATTTAATCTTATAATTTTATTGGGCCTTAGTTAATGTTATAATAATTCACTTCAGCTATTTCAAAATACAACTCTAAATTTAATCATCCTTGTGAATGTAGTATTTGAATAAATTCATGCTGAAGCGACTGTGTCTTATCCTTTGCATACCAGCCATGTAATTCCTTTTCAAACTCATCCCATGATTTTCCTTCCGGGTTATTTCTCCATGCGGTTAATAATTGCTGTGCATGAACCGGTCTTGGTCCCCATATAAAAGCTTCCTTTCCCGATGTTTCATTTACGGCAATTAATTTTGGTATTGCTCTTGCACCTTTGGTAAGATAGTTATCCATCAATTCAGCGTTTTCATCCCTTAATAAAATGTACAGCTTTATTTTATCAGGATTTAGCTTTGCTATTTCTACAATTACAGGAAGGTTTTGGGCACTATCGCCGCACCATGCTTCGGTAAGAACTACCCATCTGTAAGTATGCCGGATAGTTTCAATGGCTTTCTTCAGCACCGGATTTATTGAAAAGGTTTTATGGATACGTTGAGTTCTTGCAATGTTTAGTTTTGTATATTCTACTAAAGCCGGAGTAGAATTTTCTGAACTGGTTCTCCCGCTTTTCACCCATTCTTCAAACTCCTTCAAATAACTTTCGTAAGTAAACAGGCCCATTTCTTTCAATAATGTACTCATGATTTTATTTTTTTATTTTCGAAAGTCCATATTTACCAAAGTCAATTAGTTGTGTGGGTGTTATATAGCCTTGAGTGTATGTGATAATGTTTCCTTCTGTATCTGTAATAATTAATGTAGGATAAGCACTCACCGAATATTTCTCTGTTAAGGCAGGTCCATCGCCTTTTTCCATATCCATTGCTACATTAATAAAATTTGTATTAAAATATTCACCAGCCGCTTTATCAGGAAAAGTATTTTTCTTTAAGAGTTTACAGGGCCCACACCAGGAAGCATAGGCATCCAGGAAAATAAGCTTGTTTTGCTTTTTAGCTTCTGCTAAAGCCTTGCTCCAATCAGCTTCGATAAATTGAATGCCTTCCCCTTTTTTATTATGGTTGTTGCTGACGGCCTGCACTGTGGATTTAGACACAAAGGCAAAACCTGCCAATGCTACAATTACAACAAGGCCTGATATAAATAGTTTCATACGCATTTTTAATTTATAGACTGATTGAAGTGATTTTCCTTACAATAACATTGATATTAATATAATTGTGATAATATGCCTCAAAGAAATAAGTATTTTATAAATGAACTTTGTCAATTATGAAAGTAAAGTGCTTAATATCTTAAATGCATAAAAAGAATTGTTCTATCTGCCAATAAATTATAAGAATTAGCTTGCACAGCAACTTAGTTTTGAAACATCTTTCCCAAATGTAATGGCGGCTAGTTTTATTCCCTCAGCCAAAGTGAGATAAGGATAAAAGCTTTCAGCCAATTCTTTTACGGTGATGCCGTATTTAATGGCCATACTTAGTTGTTGAATCAGTTCACCTCCCTCCGGAGCTACTATTCTTGCACCTAATAATTTATCTGTTTCGGGATTGCGGATGAGTTTGATAAAACCCCTTATATCATTGGCTGCAATACTGCGTGGCACATCGCTTAAAAGTATTTTAGAAACTTCAAAAGGAATATTTTGTGCTGATGCCTGTGCTTCATCCAATCCGGCACCGGCAACTTGTGGATCTGTAAACACTACCCAGGGCAATGATAAATAATCTGCTTTAATTTCTGAACCGGTAAAGGCATTTTCCACAGCAATTTTTCCTTCAAATGCAGCCGTGTAAACAAACGCTGGCGCATTGGTAACATCACCCACCGCATAAATATTATTGAGATTTGTTTCCATCATTTCATTTACCTGTATATGCCCGCTTTGGGTGAGTTGCAAACCTATATTATGCAAACCTAATTTTTGTGTATTAGGTTTTGTGCCGCTGGCAACCACCACTTTTCCCGGCTCTGTTAATTTGGTAAATATGCCATCGGGGCATTTACAGTAAATGAGGGTATCATCACCGGATTTCTCAAATTTAACAGCACGGAAGTTGGGAAGGAATTCGATTCCCTCATTGCCCAAATGCTTTTGTAATTCTATACTGATGTCGGGAGTTTGAGTTCTCAATACTCTGTCAGTAAATTCAATGATTCGGGTTTGTACTCCAAGGCGGTTATAAGCCATTGCTATTTCAAGACCAATAAATCCTGCACCCATGATCGTAATGCTGGTTGGTTTCTCTTCTAAATCAAATAAAGTAACATTGGTGAGGTAACCAATATCTTTCAGTCCTTCAATGTCGGGGATATTAGTTGTAGCTCCCGTTGCGATAATAAATTTTATGGCGGTATACTCATCTTTTCCATTTATCAAAATAGTTTTATCATCCATAAATTCCGCCCAGCCTTTAATCATTTGAAGATTTTTAAAATCACTTACCACATCCATATATTTTTTTTGCTGTAGGGTTTTTACTAATTGCTTTTTGCCTTTTATTACTTGTGCAAAATCAATATCAACGCCTCTAGGCTTTATGCCTGCAAAGTTGGAGTGAGTTGCATGGTAAGCAGTTTCTCCTGCACGGAGAAGCGTTTTTGAAGGTACACAGCCCACATTAACGCAGGTGCCTCCAAAGTCAAGTCCTCCATTTACTAACAGTGTTGTTAAGCCTAATTCATTCGCTTTAATGGCTGCCGAAAATGCGGCAGAACCACCGCCGATAATGATTAAATCAAAATGCCGGGAATTTATGTGGATGGTTTCTTTTGCCTTGTAATGATTTCCTTGGTTGACGCCATTAATTATTTCTTCTTTAGAAATCACTTCCGTATCAAAACTAACTTCGCTTTTACTTTTGGCATAGCTTACCTTTTTTGATAAAATGCCCTTCTTTTTTTCTAATAATTTTTCAATACTTACAGCACAATGGTCGCATGTCATACCAGAGATTTCAAGGAAGATTTTATTTTCTTTCAATTTAAAATTTTACTTATTATTAATTACAGTTTTTATATCGCCTATTTTATACCCTGTTTCATTTACAGCATCCGCAATAGCCTGTTCTTTAGTTTTTGAATTATCAAATTTTATCCTACTGCTGCCGTTTTTAAAATCTGTTTTATATTCAAGCACACCTGGCACTTTTGACAAAGCAAGGTTTATGGGTTCTGTACAGGCTTCGCAGGTCATTCCTTTAATTGTAAACACCACTTCTTGAATACTGCTTTTGTCAACAATAATTATGTCTTTTTTTTCGGCTTTGGGATAAAAGATGTGAGCATATTTTGGGAAAGCCATCAGCGCAACTGCAAATACAGTAACAATTCCTAAAAACGTTTTACCCTGCCAAAAGGGCAGTTTATCTACTTCACAAACACAATCTATAATTGCTTTTTTCGGTTTTAATTTTTGATACCAGGCAAAAGCCAATACGGCAACCGTAAGCCCCAAAAGATAAGGACGATAAGGTTCCATCCATAAAAATGCAGCGGCTAAACCGCTGGCACCACTAATTAATGCCAATACAGGGGTTATGCAGCATAAGGAAGCTGCTAATGCGGTAAGTAACCCGGCTACCCACGTTTTGCTGTTTACGTTTTTTGTATTCATGCTAATTCCATTTTTGTGTTTAATCCATTGATATATTTAAACAAAAAACGAAGCATTTTTAAATGTTCAGGTTTTAGAGAATAGAAAATGGTTTGTCCTTCTTTTCGGGCACGGATGATACCACCATCTTTCATTTTACGAAGGTGTTGGGAAATGGCCGGGATACTCATAGTCAAAATATCGCTCAGGTCGCAGGGACAGAGTTCTTTTTCTTCCTCAAATAAATACAAAATTTTTAGGCGCACTTCATTGCCAGCCAAAGCAAGTATGGATGCCATTGTTAAAAAGGCGCCGGTAGCGTTTTCAACTTTTTCTTTGCAGGCTTTAATTTGCACCGGGTCGGCATATAATCGGATACAATCTGTCATGTTTTACTGATTTATAAGTAAAGGTATAGTTATCTAATTATTTAAGCAAATGCTTAAATATAAAAAAATAAAATCCCTTTCAACTAAATGCACATTATGTCATTTTTATCTTAATAACCTTGTTACTTTCCTTGCTTAAAAGTTTGTATTTTTTTAGTAAAATATTTTATGAAAACTACCACTGACTGACTATAATAGAATCATTTCGCCTGCATATCAAACTTAGCTTCGTACAAAGTTTACAAGGCTGCAATTTAGAAATATGCGAATGATATGACCATTTGCATTAGTTATGTAATCTTCACTCCGGCTTTAAGGCATAACTTTTGTTCAGGATAAAAAGTATTGTTGCATAAAATATTTAAAAGCGGTAAAATAAAATATTTGCAATGTATCACAACCGCTTTTTCAAAGAGGTCATTTAAACCTTCTCTATTTTATATTAATTCAAAAATGTAAAATTATGATGCACAACAACGAACATTATTATTATTGGGGTATGCACATGGGTTGGTGGTTTTTTATACTTGTAGTTATTATAGCAACAGCAGCTTTAATAAGTATGAATCGTAAAAGAATATAAAAAGAAGAAAATTAATACTAAAACAAAGAACATGAAAAAGAAAAGGTATGAATTGGGAGGTTTGACCTGCGGTGGTTGCGTAAACACTGTAAATAAGGCTTTACTGGAAATATCAGACGTTACTGTACATTTGAATCCGCCAACAGCGGAACTTATGATGAATAAACCCGTGACTTTAGAAGTACTGCAAGCCCAACTAAAAAAGGTGGGTCAATTTACCATCAGCGAACTTGTTACACAATAACCAACCATAAATGAAACATACCTATCAAATAAAAGGAATGACATGCGATGGCTGTAAAAAGCATGTAGAACAGGCGCTGGGCAAAGTGGATGGTGTGACAACAGTATCCGTTGATTTAAAAAACGCAACCGCAGAGATAGAGACGGCGTCTCATATTCCTTTAGAAAAATTACAGGAAGCCTTAAAAACCAGTGGTGGAAATTACAGTATTTCTCTTCCCGGTGAGGATGTGCATCAGTACGATAATACGATGCATCCTGTACCAAATAAATCAGCAAACAAACAAAGTGCAAAAGGTTCGGGCGTATTTTATTGTCCCATGCATTGCGAAGGCGATAAAACGTACGACAAACCGGGTAATTGCCCGGTTTGCGGAATGGACCTCCTTGAGCAACCTGCTGCACAAAAAGCAACACAATATACCTGCCCCATGCATCCCGAAATTATAAGGGATCAGCCGGGGGCATGCCCTATCTGCGGAATGGATCTTGTTCCCTTAACAGTAACTGTGGAGGAGGAGGATAAGACGTATACAAAACTGTTATTTAAATTTAAGATAGCCGTTGTTTTTACCATACCGATTTTTATAATTGCCATGACGGAAATGATACCCAATAATCCGCTCTTCAGCCTGATGCCTTTAAAATATTGGAACTGGGTTGAATTTTTGTTTAGCCTTCCGGTAATTTTTTATGCTACCTGGATGTTCTTTCAGCGGGCAGGCCGTTCCATTATAACCTGGAACCTGAATATGTTTACATTGATTGGCATAGGATCTGGTGTGGCATGGCTTTTCAGTGTAGTGGCTTTATTATTTCCCAATCTTTTTCCCGATCAATTTAAAACGATGCATGGTACGGTGTATGTTTATTTTGAAGCAGCCACAGTTATTTTAACATTGGTATTATTGGGCCAGCTTTTAGAAGCCCGTGCACATGGAAGAACCAATAATGCCATTAAAGAATTATTAAAACTGGCGCCCAACCAGGCTACAAAAATTGTGGATGGTAAGGAGCAGGTTGTGGCGATAGATACCATTGAAAAAGGGGATTTTATAAGAGTGAAACCCGGAGAAAAAATTGCTGTAGACGGAAATATTAAAGAAGGAGAAGCAGTTATTGATGAAAGCATGATAACGGGAGAACCCATACCCGTGGAAAAGAAAACAGGAGATGCTGTAAGTTCTGGAACCATCAACGGAAATAAATCTTTTGTAATGATTGCGGAAAAAGTGGGATCAGAAACCCTGCTTGCAAAAATCATTGAAATGGTGAACACTGCCAGCCGCTCCAAAGCGCCAATACAAAAAATGGCAGATAAAATTTCGGGCTATTTTGTTCCGGTTGTGGTAGGCATTTCAATCCTCACTTTTATTATATGGGCGGTCTATGGACCCGAACCTGCTTATGTGTATGCTTTTGTAAATGCAATTGCGGTATTAATCATTGCCTGTCCATGTGCGTTGGGACTTGCCACACCCATGTCGGTAATGGTAGGTGTAGGAAAAGGTGCTCAATCGGGAGTATTGATTAAAAACGCAGAGTCGCTGGAAAAGATGAATGATATTGACGTAGTGATCATTGATAAAACCGGCACCATCACAGAAGGAAAACCATCAGTTGAAAAAATAATTACCGCTAATGCTGATTTTACAGAAGAAGAAATCATTGAAAAAATTATTGCGTTAAACAGCAGTAGCGAACATCCATTGGCACAGGCAACCATGCGTTATGGAGCAGAAAAGAAAATTGACATCAAACCAATTTCAAATTTTGAAGCGGTTACCGGAAAAGGTGTAATCGGTATGCTGGAAGGTAGTTCACTGGCATTGGGTAATGAGAAATTAATGGAACAGGTGAATGCAAAAATTTCGCCACAGATACAGGAGAAGGTAAAAGCCGAACAGCGATTGGGCAAAACCGTTTCTTATTTAGCTGAAGCAAATAATGTAATTGGTTTTGTGGTGATCTCGGATAAAATTAAAGCCACTGCTAAAGAAGCGATTAAGAAATTACAGGAGGAAGGTTTGAAGGTGATTATGTTTACCGGCGACAATGAAGATACTGCAAAAGCTGTAAGTGAAACATTGCAGTTGGATGGATACAAAGCCCAGATGTTGCCTGAAGATAAATTAAATGAAATAAAAAAGTTGCAGGCTGAAGGCAAGAAAGTGGCGATGGCGGGAGATGGCATTAATGATGCTCCGGCTTTATCGCAGGCTGATATTGGAATTGCCATGGGTACCGGAACAGATGTGGCTATTGAGAGCGCCGCCATTACGTTGGTAAAAGGCGATATGAATGGTATTGCCAAAGCAAGGTTGCTAAGCCATAAAGTAATGAAGAACATTCAGCAAAACCTGTTTTTTGCACTCGGATATAATGTGTTGGGTATTCCGATTGCTGCGGGTGTTTTATACCCATTATTCGGGCTGTTACTTTCTCCCATGATCGCTGCGTTGGCCATGAGTTTCAGTTCAGTTTCGGTCATTACCAATGCACTCCGGCTAAGAAATATAAAATTGTAACACGATTGATTTTATTTGCCAATTTAGTTAGCGTATTTTTTGGTATTTTGATACCACTGGTTATAAAAGGGAAACTGTCTGAAAATTATTATTTATAAAACAATTCAATAGCTATCATAGAACTGTTTAAATATTAATACTGCGAAATTATCAATGAGCCAGAAATTGGTTCATTGGCCTATGTTCTCGAACAGCATTTATAATTGGCTAATTCAGTTTTGATTTTAAAATAAAAGCCAGTAAGGATATTGATGAACTTACTGGCTTTTAACAATACTTATCCGTTTATTTCTTCCAGGCCCTTCCTGCAAAAGCTGCATCTAATTCGGGATTAGTGTTATGATTGGAATAATTACTCATCGTCTTAACGGCTATCCCTGCTATTATACCCAATACATGAGCTTCAGTATATCCAGCAGCAAGAAAAGCGTTTATTTCTTCCTGAGATACATTACCACGATTGGCAGTTAAAGACCTTGTGAGTTTTGACAACGCTGCCAGCTTTACATCTGGAATTTGATTGCCGTCCCTAATTGCATCGGTTACTTCTACAGGCACTTTACTCATTTTATCAGCTATAAAACTATGTGCCGCTGTACAGTATTCACAATTGTTTTCATGTGCAATGGTTAAAAATACCACTTCCTGTTCTACTGGTGTAAAGCCCGAGTTTGCCCTAAATGAATTGTATGCATAAATGTACGAATCAAGCAGTGCAGTATTAGTGCCCATTTTTAAATACATATTTGGAATAAATCCAAAATTTTTTTTAGATACATCAAAAATTTCTGTACTTTTTTGAGAAACCGGGAGGTTTTCTAATTTTAAATTTGCCAT
>NZ_JACMOO010000417.1 GCF_014377975.1 Ferruginibacter sp. | reverse complement strand
GCGATGGCGACGAAGATTTATTTGTAGGCAGCAGAAGCATTCCTTACAACTATGGCGTAACGCCGCAAAGCTATTTGTACCAAAACGATGGCAAGGGTCACTTTACAGATGTAACCCAGTCCATGAACCCTGCTATAGCCAATGCAGGCATGATTACCGGCGCAATATGGGCCGATGTAACAGGCGATAACAGGAAAGAATTAATCATTACCGGCGAGTGGATGGCCACCCAAATATTCACATATAACAAAGCGGCTAACAAGTTTGAATTATTGCAACATACCAACCTGGAAGATAAACATGGCTGGTGGCAAACAATAGCAGCAGCCGATTTAAACGGCGATGGAAAAATGGATTTAGTGATAGGCAATATCGGCGAGAACTTTTACCTGAAACCCGGCAAAGAAAACCCGGTACGATTGTGGACCAGCGACTTTGACAACAACGGCACCGCCGAACAATTTATAACCAGAACCATTGACGGTAAAGACATGCCGGTATTTTTAAAGCGTGAAATTACCGATCAGTTTCCGGGCTTAAAGAAAGAGAATTTAAAACACAGCGACTACGCCGGCAAAACGATACAGGATTTATTTGGTAAGGCGGTGCTGGAAAAGTCGGGCAAAAAGGAATTCAATTACTGCAAGTCAATAGTAGCCATCAACGATGGCAAAGGAAGCTTTACGATACAGCCCCTGCCCACGATGGTGCAGCTGTCGAGTGTAAACGCCATCAGTACTGCAGATGTTAATGGCGATAAAAAAGTAGACCTTATATTGGGCGGCAATCTGTTCGATTTTCCGCCACAGTTTGGCCGGCTCGATGGCAGTTATGGTCATGTGCTGTTGAATGATGGAACAGGTAAATTTAAGTGGATAGAACCCCGCAAATCGGGCCTAAGCCTTAGAGGAGCGATAAAGGATATAAAAGAAATTGCAACAGCAGGCAAAAGGTTGCTGCTGATAACACAAAACAACGAACAACCTGTTTTATTTCAATTGATAAAATAACTGAACTTCAGTTTTATATATGAACTTATTTGGTAGAAATAACACACTGATACTTTTACTGCTGATGACAGCTTTTTTTGCTGCATGCACATCCAAAAAAAAGGCAACGGAGGTTGTAATGTTTGAAACACTGGACAATAAAAGAACAGGGATCGACTTTAGCAATAACCTTTCTTACAACCAGCAATTTAATTTATTTAAGTACATGTATTTCTACAACGGCAGTGGGGTTGGGGCTGCCGATTTTAACAATGATGGATTAACAGATTTATTTTTTGGCTCCAATCAGCATGACAATAAATTGTACCTGAATGTTGGGGGAATTAAGTTTAAGGATATCACAAAAGAAGCAGGCATTCCTGAAGACGGCGGATGGACAACAGGCATATCCGTAGTAGATATCAACAATGATGGATTAATGGATATGTATGTGTGCCGGGTAGGTAAATATGAAATTTTGCATAGCACCAATCAATTGCTCATTAACCAGGGCAATGATAAAAATGGCATCCCTACATTTAAAGACCAGGCAACAGCATATGGATTAAATTTTTCCGGCTTCAGCACACAGGCAGCTTTTTTTGATTACGATAATGATGGCGATCTCGATATGTTTTTGCTCAATCACTCGGTGCACGAGAATGGAACATTCAGGCCAAGAAAAGATTTTATTGGTACCTACGATTCCTTATCCGGCGACCGGATTTTTAGAAATGAAGGAAATATATTTAAAGATGTAACTAAGCAAACCGGCATCAGCAGCACAGCCATTGGATATGGCCTGGGAGTAGTAATTGCCGACATCAATTTAGATGGCTATCCTGATATTTATGTAGGTAACGATTTTCATGAAAACGATTATTTGTACATCAATCAAAAGAACGGAACCTTTACCGAGGAAGGACAAGAGCGGATGATGCATACCAGCCAGTATTCTATGGGGGTGGATGTTGCAGATGTAAACAACGATGCGTTTCCGGAAATTATTTCTGTGGATATGTTACCCGCCGATCCATACATTTTAAAAAGGTCGTTGGGAGAAGATGCATTGGATATTTTTAATTTTAAAATTGGGGCTGGCTATGGGCATCAATACACCCGAAATAATTTTCAGTATAACAGGCGCAACCAACTTTTTAGTGAAGTAGGTTTGTACAGCGGCATTGCTGCAACCGACTGGTCGTGGGCACCATTGTGGGTTGATTTTGATAATGATGGTTTAAAAGATTTGTTTATTTCCAATGGTATTCCCAAGCGGATGAATGATATTGATTACATCAACTTTGTAACCAATGGAGAGATACAGCAAATGATCCGTGACAACAATATGCAGGGAAAAGATCTGGCCCTCATCAACAAATTTCCTGAAATTAAATTGCCCAATAAATTTTATAAAAATAACGGCAACTTATCTTTTACAGATGTGGCAACCGGCATTGAGGGCAATCAACCGACCTTTTCCAATGGTGCAGTATATGCAGATTTAGACAATGATGGGGACCTGGATATTGTGGTAAATAATATAGATGCGCCGGTGTTGCTGTATGAAAATAAAAATAATAAGCCGGGTAAAAAATCATCCGTTACCATATCATTAAAAGGAGATAAAAAAAATATTAATGCTATTGGTTCAAGGGTAATTGTGTATACAAAAAATGATGTAAGAACTTATGAAAAATACCCGGTAAAAGGATTTTTATCCAGCATGGAAAATCCTGTTTTAATTGGTATTGAAAACAGTGTTATAGATTCTATGTTATTGATCTGGCCCGATAATTCTTTTCAGCACGTTACAATGCCGGTCGGAAAGTCTTCTATTAATATGCAGTACCAGTCAGGGTTGCCGAAATTCAATTACAGCCAGTTAACCAGTCGTATAAAAAATTCGACAACGCCGATGGTGGATATAACCCATGCGGCAAGTTTAGATTACCTGCACAAAGAAAATCAATTTGCAGAGTTTGACCGAGAGCCGCTTATACCGCATATGCTATCAACAGAAGGACCGGCGCTTGCTGTTGCAGATATCAATCATGATGGCCTGGAAGATGTATTCATTGGATCATCAAGAAATCATTTGCCAGCTGTATTTCTGCAGCAAAATTCCGGCAAATTTACCAGGAGCCAACAACCCGTTCTTGATAAGGATAGCATCTATGAAAACACCGATGCCTGTTTTGCCGATGTAAACAATGACGGGAATATTGATTTAATTGTTGCCAGTGGGGGTAACGAATTTTTTGGTGATGAATTTCATAACTCACCAAGGGTTTACCTCAATGACGGGAAAGCAAATTTTACCAAACTGGAAAATGCTTTTACCAATTTATTTTTAACTGCATCAACTGTTGTGCCGTATGATTTTAATGGCGATGGTTTTATCGATTTATTCATTGGCGGCAGGGCAGTGCCCTGGGAATATGGACAAGTACCCCAATCGTATTTATTAATGAATGATAAAACCGGGAAGTTTACAGATGTTACAAAAATGTATGCACCTGAACTTTCGCTGGCAGGTTTTGTAACACAGGCTTTGTGGTTTGATATAGATAAAGATGGCGACAAAGATTTACTGCTTTCATTGGAGTGGGGCGGTATTGAAGCGTTTGTAAATAACAAAGGGAAATTCACTAAAAAAATATTGACAGACAAAAATGGCTGGTGGAATTTTATTTTACCGGTTGATATTGACATTGATGGCGACATAGATTTAATAGCCGGTAACCTTGGCTTAAACAGCCGGCTGAAAGCTTCGGATAAAGAACCATTGCGGCTTTACTTTAACGACTTTGATGGTAATGGAAAAAAAGAACAGGTACTAACTTATTACCTGGAAGGCAAAGAAATTCCATTTGCCAACAAGGTAGAATTGGAAAAACAAATGCCGGTATTAAAAAAGAAATTTTTATATGCCGGAGATTTTGCCAAAGCCACTTTGCAGGAATTATTTACTTCGGAAAAACTGGATGAAGCAACGAAATTAACAGCAACTTATTTATCCAGTGCGGTGCTAATTAATAAGGGTAATCTGCATTTTGAAACGAAGGCTTTGCCAATGGAAGCACAGTTTTCTTCTATGAAAGATGCAGTAGTAGTAAATGCCAATGATGATAATCTTCCGGATATTTTAATAATGGGAAATTATTACGATCCCAATATTGAAATGGGCAGGTACGATGCAGACTTCGGCACCATCTTAATCAATAAAGGGAAAGGCAATTTTTTAGCCGAAACAATTAATGGGCTTGCCGTAAAAGGACAGGTGCGCCACATAAAACCTGTAACCATTGGCAAGCAACCTGCGTTTATTCTTGCACGCAATAGTGACAGTGCTATGCTGATTAAATTTGGAGAGAGGATGTATAAGAAATAACAGGCGTTATCGTAAATACATTTCTTATTTGCTGTATATTTTTTATTACCTATTGCAGCAATAGCCCATCACCCAAAGTTGAGTCCTTACTTATAAAACATCACAGGGTAATAGATCTTTGTAATCCATTTCGTGCTGTCTCTTTCTGCCAGCCTATTGGTTACAAGCGAATAGAATGGTATAGCAGGCGATTCTAATTCGAAATCGCTTAAATAGTTTTCCATTGTTCCTATGGCACTATCAGCTTTGTTGGGTGCTCCTTTTACAAGTGCGGTTAATATGTTGCCCCCATACAACATTTTTCTGAATGCAATATCGCCTTTCGACGGCAGGGTTTTATTGGTAGGAAAGGCGACCCGGATAAAAAAAATTTTATTATCTCTTGAATAAATATTCAGCATCGGCGAATCGGTTGCCAGTGCTTGTTGGCTGCCGATATATGCTCTTAACTTATCAATCAGTGAATAAATTTTTTCTGTAGAAGGATACCCCCTGGTAGAATCAAAAGTAG
>NZ_JACMOO010000416.1 GCF_014377975.1 Ferruginibacter sp. | reverse complement strand
TCATCAGCAGAGCTGGGTTAAGGCAAAGTTAACAACACTTTTCTACCTTCACTTTTTCCAAAATGAGCGAGCGGACTACTTTAAAATAAATTTATAATGTCGTAAAATCGATACTTTCTAAAGATAAAAATTACATATTTAATTTGAACTGGTCAGGAGTGAAATTTTCTCGTTTCATTATTTATTGTTTGTCAATTATTGATACCTAAAATAGGGGTCTAAACGTGGTTTACGTAACCTGGCTATAATTATAAGTAAAAGTGAAAGTATTTTTTTTAAGAGTTTATGTAATTTCTAATCTGTTTCATTAAGCTAATTGAAAAAAAACTGGGCGGTCATTCTTAGTCTGTCAACAATTTGCCTGTACTTTTCTTATCTAAAAGGGATTGAACAAAATTGAAAAATAATTTTTACACACTGCTAACATAACAAATTTTAAATTTGCTGCTCAAACATAAAAAATTATCCGGGTGGCTATTTCAAAAACAATTACAATTGGTAATAAAACCAATCACCCGTTGGTGGTAAACAGATTGGGTTATGGTACCATGCGTTTGACAGGCGAAGAAATTTATGGTGAACCACTTAACAGACCAGAAGCATTACAAATATTAAAGTATGCCATTAAAAGTGGTATTAATTTTTTAGATACTGCCGATTACTATGGAGAAGATGTTACCAATCGATTAATTGCAGAAGCATTACACCCTTACACCGACGACCTTGTAATTTGCACAAAAATAGGCGGTGCCCGCAAGCCTGATAAAAGCTGGATTCCTCACAATAAGCCTGAACAATTGCGTTTAAGTATTGATAGGAATTTGAGTACCCTTAAGAAGGATCAAATTCAACTGGTTCATTTCAGGAAGATGGGTGGAGATATGGATTCTTTTAAACTGTCAATGGACACAATGTTTCAGCTTCAAAAAGAAGGTAAGATTATACATGTAGGCGTAAGCAATGTAAACGAAGCGGAATTAGCAGTGGCATTATCGATGGGCGATATTGCCAGTGTTGAAAATATGTATGGTCATGTACAACGCAGTACGCTAAAATTACCGCATGCAGAATTTAAGGGCGGAACCGGAGTACTGGAAATGTGTGAGAAAAATGAGATTCCCTTCATTCCTTACTATTCATTGTTTGTTTCAATACCCAAAAAAGATGAGCGGATTGCTGAAATTGCCAGGAAATACAACACAACTGAAGCTCAGATAAATATAGCCTGGTTACTTCATCGTTCACCCTGGATATTACCCATTCCCGGAACATCATCTCTATTGCATTTTG
This sequence comes from Ferruginibacter sp., assembly GCF_014377975.1. GTDB lineage: Bacteria > Bacteroidota > Bacteroidia > Chitinophagales > Chitinophagaceae > Ferruginibacter. The sequence continues at coordinate 4,285 of NZ_JACMOO010000416.1, read as the reverse complement.
AAGAAAATATAAAAGCTGCGGAGATCGATTTGACTGAAGCCGATATGAATTTTCTTAATTAATAATTTGTGTCAGAATGTATTTTTAAAAAAGCCTTCTAGAATTAGCAGGCTTTTTTAAATAGCTTCTTTATTAAATCAACACAACACTAAATAATGTGATCCAATTTTAGTCATGGTTTACGGGGTATTTTAAATACCAATGTTTATAAAACCTGCTAACACTGGTGTTGCGTTTTCACCTTTTAGGCAATCGCTCAAAGGATTTTTCGTTGTTAAAATAATCATCTAACCGTTCTTCAAGATTTTGTAATAAATAATTGTTGGCCGTTTTTCCCGTAATGAACGGACGTTTGTAAAAACGGTTGCTGTAATACTGCGGTTTTCTTTCCTATTTCAATACGGGCTGTTTTTACCGATTCGTCGTTGCTTACATCCATCTGTATAACTTCTACATTAGTCCAGCCTACAGCCTTTAATTTTTCTACAGCTTCCTCTCCGTTACTTATATCCCGGCTTCCCAAATAAACACAATATCCCTTTTACAAAAGCTATCGTGCGGTTTCAAAACCAATACTTTTATTGGCGACTGTTATGAGTACTTTTTTTATTTCTTACTTGATGGTTCATTCATTTATTATATACCGCAGCAAATTCTTTGGCAAAATCTTCGAGCTTTACGTTGCCCATTATGCCAGGTCGGTTTTGCAGGTAATCTTCCGCCATATTGCCGTTATGCAAACCCGCATACATTTCAGTAAGTTGTGCCGCCGGCATTTCCGGTAAGCCTGCATCTTGCATTCCTGCCTGCATCTGTTCGTTGCTGATAAGGTTCCACTTTAAATTGGGCATACCGATGGCAGTTCCAAGCACGGAGGCAATTTCGTTGCAGCTTCGTTCATCGCTGCATACATAACGTATTTTCCGGCCTTCATAAGGTTGTGCTATTTCTTCGGCAATTGCTATGGCAATGTCTGTTGGCGATACTAGCTGCAACATATCATCAGCGCCATAATTGGCTGCGATGAAGCCTGCATTTCGTATCATCGGCACGAAGTTGTAAAAGTTATAGTAGAAGGATGTGGGGCGCATAAAAGTTATGGATACATTCTGCAACGCACCTAGCGCTTTCTCTGCATTGTGAGCTCCTGCAATGATACCCACGCCACTGCTGCGATGTGCGCCAAAAGAGCTGAGATAGATCGCATGCGTCACGCCCGCAACCTTGATGGCGTCGGCGTAATTGCGGCCTATTTGACCGTGGTATGCGATGATATCGGTTTGAGAAAAGTCGGGCGGCGCCATGCAATACACTACGTCTGAACCCTTAAATGTTTTTGTAAGAAAGTCAACGTCCTGCACCGGGCCAATCGCTGCAGTTGCACCCAATGCTTCAATGTCTTTTTGCCTTTCAGCCTTACTGCTTATAACAGTAACTGAATGCCCTTTTTGTACCAGCGTTTCTGTGAGTGGTTTACTGATGTTACCTAAAGAACCTGTAAGTGTTATGTTCATAATTCTTTTTTTAATTTTGAAATACAAAGATCGTATAGTGAAGTTTATTGAATGTAGTCTGATTAAGAAATTATGTTTTTAAAATGAGAAAGTTTTCGAAATATCAGAGAGTTCGGTTTTTTGCAACATAACCGAAACGTTTTAATGTGTTGTAGTGTGCTGTAAATAAAACAAAGTGAGTTAGGCCCTTAACCCCCAACATTAAAAAATCAGATATAAATCTTTGTTTGTCTGAAGGCCCGGACACTATACCCAATATCAGCCTTTCGCCCTTTTTTTATCGTGCTGCTAAAAATTAAAAAGCCTTATCCGTTTTTTAATTCGGATAAGGATTTTCTATTGGCGATACTTGTAGGCAGAAACTTTTTTTATAAAAAAAGCAATGGCAAATGTGTGATTATGCTGTTATTGCTGCTGGTTCTTCTACTAATTTGGCTATCTGAATATTTGCAATTAGTTTGATGTCTTCACCTAATCCTAAACCACCTGTATCTGTGAGTTTATTCCAGGTCATTCCAAATATTTTGCGATTAATTATTCCTGTTATTTCAAAACCATGTTTTAGAGTACCGTGTCCATTATCTTCCGACCCGCCATAATCTACATTCAATTCAATCTGCTTAGTTACGCCCCTCAAAGTTAAATTGCCAGCCATTTTGTAATCACTGCCACCTGCATTCAGAAACGATGTGGATTTAAAAGTCATTTGTGGATATACATCTGCCGCAAAAAAATCACCGCTGTGTAAATGCCCATCCCGTTGAGTTTGATTTGTATCTATACTTTTTAAATCGATTGTAAAATTTACTTTGGCATCATTAAAATCATCTCCCCTGGTAATTATAGTTCCCTCAAATTTTCTGAATGAACCTGTTAAAGTTGAAATAACCAGGTGCTTAATTTTAAATAGCACTTCGGAGTGTATTGGGTCAATAACCCATGTTGAATTTGTCATTTTTACTTGTTGTTTTATAAAACAAAATTACAGAACTTAACTATCGAAAGTAAAGTAGTTACCTTTGGGTAAGTAAGTGTTAACAGGTAAATAAAAAATCAACAGGATATGAATCAAAAGGAAAACATCTGCCAGCATAAGCTATTGGTTACACGAGACGCCCTGGAGGTAATTCAGGGAAAATGGCGAATACCTATCGTAATTGCTTTAACTTTTGGCGAAAAAAGATTTGGTGAATTACAACGGGATATTGTGGATATATCACCAAAAATGCTGTCACAGGAATTAAAGGCTTTAGAGGAGAACAAAATTATTACCCGTACACTTTATGACAGTATGCCTGTAACCGTGGAATATTCCCTCACTCCATTAGGGCAGTCCATGAAAAAATTACTAGATGAAATTTTAAACTGGGGAACTCATTTTCGAAAAGAAATTGTGGGGAAATAAGGTTGGGTCATTGAGTGATATCAAATGTTGCCGTGAATAAAATGATGGCATACAAATCTAACAATACAGCAAAAAACCTTCCCCTATAATACAACCCTTTTACCCGTTGCCGCAGACCGCTTAGCGGCGTCTAATATTTCCATTACAACCATATTATATTTTAAAGATGACTGGTCGGCTGTTCCAGGTATTTTCTTTTGAAGCACGGCCGTTAAATAGTTCATCGCATCATTTATAGGAGCAGCCAACGGTTCAGCTATTTTTTCGCCTTTAATATTTTCACGCATCCGGCTAATAATATTCTTTCCATCTAATGCATGCAGGTAACCTTTTTCTCCAAACACTTCCAAATCTTTTATTGAAAAAGGCCAGTTCCACGAAGCTTCAATCAGCCCAGTTGCATTTGGGTATTCCAAAATAATGGTAGCATCATCATCAACTTTTGGATAAATTTTGGGTTTATACTGCCTGGTAACCGCTGTTACAGCAATTGGTTTATTGCCCTTCATCAACCAGGTCATTAAATCTGCCCCATAGCAACCAAAATCATTTAGTGCGCCTGCACCATTTAATACCGGGTCCGTTAACCAGTTTAAAAATTCCGGTGTGCAACCAATTTCTTTGGGTCCCTGGTGCCCGTCATGTGCAACCATTTTTTTAATTTCACCAATACTATCACTGTTTACAGTATTGTAAACATCCCTGTAAGAAGCATACCAGGTAGTTTCAAAATTGGTTAATACCTTAATATGATATTTGTTAGCCAATAATTCAATACGCTTTGCCTGGGCCAACGTTGCTGCCAGTGGCTTTTCTACCATAACGGTTATACCCAAGGGAGCACATATTTCAACTATTTCCACATGCTTTGCCACGGCATTATACCCCAATACTGCATCCGGCTTTTTTAGCAGCACCAGTTTCTTAAGGTCAGTAAAGAACAGGGAATCGGGGACATTATAAAGTTCGCTATACTTTTTCTGTAATTGCTTATCAGGTTCTGCTATGCCAACTATATCCACTACACCTTTATTATACTGGTTTAAAATGCCATGAATATGATTGTGCGTTAAGCCTGCAACTACTACCCGTATTTGCTGCGCACAAATATTTTTAGATATAATGGTGATGAGCAAAATGAGGAGCAGCTTATGAAAGAAATTAAAAGGATTTTTTAAATTTGTTTTAGTCATGGTTGCTTATAATTTATTATGTTGATTTGAAATATGTTTCTAAATGCCTGCGTTTTAATTTCTAAAAAAAGAATGATCGCTGTTACAGTGCGTAAAATAATTTGTTTAAGGGAGGAAAGATAGTAATAATGCGGTAATGAAAAAATTGAGAAAGTAATTTGTCTTACTAAAGC
>NZ_JACMOO010000075.1 GCF_014377975.1 Ferruginibacter sp. | reverse complement strand
CTACCACCGCTAAAAGAATTGCAAAAAGAATAGCTTAATGAATCTTTGTCAGGATCGGTTGCTGAAAAAGGATATCGAAAAAAATTATTCTCACAAATAACTACTGTATCATTTACAGGAAATTCAGGACTGCTGTTCTTATTGGCGTTGGGTACTGTGGATGCTGTTCCAGGGATTTTTATGGTATATGTATTTCCTGTTGTACCAGAGTTTGCTATGTTATCCATATTTTCAATGCGGCAGCAGCGTTGATAACTGATAGTATATCCATTGGCGGAAACAGGTAATTCAATATTTGCCAATTCATACGTTACAATTCTATAATAACAAATGGCCTGATCGCCGCTAATACAAGGATCGTCATATAGTTTTTGCAACAAATAGCTGGAAGTTTGTTGGACCGTCATATTTATAATTACAGAAGATGAGGTGCCGTCAAAAAAAGTAAAATTTACAGATGGATCTATCTGGTTTCCGTTTGCATTGCAATCCATATAAACCGTAAGTGTTACTTTATAATTCAGGTATGAAGGATTTGAAATACCTGGTCCTAAATATTTATAATTGAAAAAACCTCCTTTAATATGCCTGCAAAAACTACATAAAGTGCATATCAATAAACATGTTATCAGGAAAGTCTTTTTCATTCTTTGTACCCAATTTTAAGCAGATAATAGATATAAATATAGTTAAAAACGTTGGGTGGGCCGGTTGGTAACCTGTTAAAAATTAGCAATTAAAAAATTAAATAGTACATTATTTGCCTTTTCAGTTTCCTCCCACATACCCATGTGAGCGGATTGCGACAATATGTTTACATAAGACTGGCTGGGTAGATAACACTGTTGCAGACTACTTTGTAAAGGAATTGCCTTATCCAGTTCGCCCATTAAAAACAATATCGGCTTATTGAATTTTTTTAATACAGCCGTTCTGTCTGGTCGTTCAATCATTGCCTGGTAATATTGAATCAATGCTTTAGCACTAAAAGTTTTCCCTTCTTCAATCAGGGCTTTTATTTTATCCGGGTATTGTTCTGCAAAAGATGTTGCAAACATTGTGGGAATAGTTGTTTTTAAAAATGAACCGGCACCATTGGCCTTAATAAATTCGATCGCTTTGCGCCGGGTTTGTTTTTTTTCTTCACTGTCTGCAAAGGCAGATGAATGAAATAATCCAAAACAGTTTAAATATTGCGGATATTTTTCTGCAAATGCGAGGGCAATATATCCGCCCATACTATGGCCAATTAATGCAATGCCTTCATTCACCTGCAGGGGAAATTTTTTTGCTTCGTTGTCCAGTATCAGTTTTATTATTTCGGCGTAGGTATCAATATTAGCATCTTGTATAAACGACGATTTTCCGCTACCGGGAATATCCGGTACGATGATGCGAAAATGGGGTTGTAAAAAATCAATCTGTGGCTGCCATACTTTTCCATCTTCACCAAAGCCGTGCAATAATACCACTGTTTTGCCCCTGCCATATACCGTATAATAAACAAAAGAATTTTGATAAACGATATGGCTGGTGTGCATAATAAATTTTTAAAATGACTGGTACCTGCGAAAACTTCTGTAAAGCAATAAAAGTACAACTGGCAGCAGCGCATTGTTCATTTGTTGTGGTAAAAAAAACCAACTTAATAATGCTATGATCAATCCTGTAATAAAGAGAATTAAGTATTTTTTTAGCCAACCTCTTTTACTGTTTAGAAAAAAAGCAACCAAAATATTGGTGGGCCATGCCCAGATTAAATTGAAATTATTTTTTACCATGGAATGATCTGTACCCGTCCACATAAATACAAATAAAACACCCAAAGCACCGGTTAAAAAAAATAATAAGCCATCAAATCCATTTAAAAAGATGATTGCTTTT
>NZ_JACMOO010000415.1 GCF_014377975.1 Ferruginibacter sp. | reverse complement strand
GCTTTAAAGCAGAAAGCATGATATTTAATTGGTCGCCAACTTTAATAGGCACTTCGTAACTCTCCTGAACAAACATGTGGCTGCTATCGTAGGCAGGGTATGAGAAATAGTCCAGGTCTTTTGCAGGTGAGCAGGAAGTAAGTTGAGTAGAAAGAAATGCGGACATGATAAGATAGACTGTAAATTTCAAGGTTATATAATTTTTCATAAATAATAGTGGGATTAAACCCAAACAAACTGCCGGTCAAATAATCAAATCTTCATCAAAGAGTATCTTTCCATACCTAAAGTTGCATTTTTACAGTAAACCACTTTAACCGGTTATGCAAGTACCAATTGTTCGAATATTTAGATCATCATATATTAATGAATTAAAGAAGGGATGTATAGTACAGCCGAAAAATCTATCGGTCAGGTTTATCAAGATGTTTTTGCACCAACATAGCAAACTCATTTCCATGAACCGTTTCAAAAATGTCTGAATGGTCACCTTTAACTTCGTATAGCATTACCGATGATGCATATTCTTTCCATAAATATTTGGAATCGTAATCAAGTTCTATTTTTTTAAAATTGATCTTGTTTTGTGCATCGGTAAAGTAGTAGCGTTCTTTAGCATAAAACAATAAAATTTCTCCATCATATTGTTCTAATGTATACTTTCTACTAGCACGAGTATAGAGTTCAGATGTTTTATCAAAAATCTTAAACTCATCGTATACCCGCGCGGTATCATTTTTTGATTTTGCAGAAAACTTATTCAAAAGATTTTTTAAAGACTTTAACTTATACATCACAGTTTTCCTTGGATGCTTCCTCAAGAGGTAAAATTCAAAATCGAATTTTAAAGTTAGCTTGGCCAAAGCCGTATTAAACTTTGCGGGAAAATGATACAAATTTTTAAAAGATGGCAATTCCGGTGACACATTTCGGCCAATCAACGTGTCAAACATAGCTAGCATGTGCACTTTCTTCCCATTTCGCTGTAACTGCTTAGCCATTTCCAAAGCAATCTTGCCACCTGTGCAATGGCCGGCCAGAGCATACGGACCCTCGGGATTTAAGGCAAAAATTTCGCTAATAAACTTGCTGGCCATGCCTTCAATGGTATCGGGAAAAGTCTGTAGGTCATTAAGATCAATAGGTGGTTGTATGGAATACACCGGTTGATCTTTGTCCATCATCCTGGCAAAACGCATAAACTTATTTGCAGTACCTCCTCCACCGGCTACTATGTACAATGGAATTTTAGTGCCTGAAGATTTTATTGGAACCAAGTATTTATTGCCATTTACCGGCTGCCTGCCATTCTGTGAGGCAGTGTTATGAATATGATTGAAAACATTTGCGTTAATACTGAGATTAGTACAATGCTCAATCAATGTCTGCAAACGACTATTGTAAATGTTAAGCAGTTCTTTAACCTGCTCCAAAGAAAAGTTATTGCTATTGAAGCTTAAATTGGTAACTAACTGCCCGTTTTTTATAAAGCAATTGACCGACAGTTCTTCATTAATAATATGATATTCATTTACACCCACACCGGTAGATTCATTAGCAGGTGAAATCCAGCTTCCACCTTTAACCACATTATCAAGTTGGCCGAGGTAATTAAAAATTACATTCCATTTTTCAGGAGTTGCGAAACGGGCATCTTTATTCATATACTTCAAAACACCATACCCAATTCCTTTGTCCGGTATTTGTCGCAATTGATTTTTCACAGACACGAGCGTAGCTCCCGGGTCTGAAATTTTATTGGTCGTTAATACAAGGGGATAAATAGTAGTAAACCAACCAACTGTATTGCTAAGGTTAATCTTTTCATCTATTTCCACCCTTCCATGACCTTCCAGACCTACTGTAACATGATCAATTTTACCCCACTCACTTAATGCATTAGCAAGGGCACTGAGCAAAACATCATTTATTTCGGTTTGATATTTTTTCGATGCTTCATGGAGTAATAGGTTAGTAAGTTCCGGGCTTAGCAGCATTGCAGTGGTCCGCATATCCTTGAGCCTTACATCACTTTTATTATTGTTTCCAATGTTTAAAGGGGAGTAACTCTCAATAACATTTTTCCAGTAGTCGCCCTGTGCAAGTAAAGCAGGTTGGAGGCCATAATTACTTAACGATAGGTGCCATTGTCTGTAAGAACTACCTTTTTTACCCAAAGAAACATTTTCATTTTTCTGAATACAGCTTAAGAGGTAATCAAGGTTTTCAGCTATTACCCGCCACGATACTCCATCAACAGCCAGGTGATGCACGATGACCAATAAACGGTTTTCACTTTCAAAACCAGGAGTTTTAATAAGAACCACTCTTATAATATCACCTTTAAAAATATCCAGGCTTCGCTGGTAGTAGTTGGCCCTATCATTTATGAATTGATTGAGATCATTTACGTCTTTGTCCACTGTTTCTTCTATAACAGCAAAAGAGACATCCGAACTGAGCATCTGCTCCCAATTGCTGCCAGCGTGCTGTTGATATTTAAACCGTAATGCATCGTGGTGCGAAAAAATTACCTGCCATGCCCTATTGAGTTGATCAACACTGATGATTTTATTAACGCTCAGTAATACAGCCTGGTTAAAATGAGATACATTAACCATCTCAACTGAGTTAAGGTACCATTGCTGAATGGGCAACAGCCCACAACCTCCGGATAATATTCCCTGTTCAGCATCTACTATTTCTTCTGCACGTTGGTTTACAAACTTGGTAAGTGAATCAATATTTTGATGAATGAAAACATCCCGTGGATGAATTTCGATATTTAATCTTCGGGCTGCGTTTACAAATTGAAGCGTTAAAATAGAGTCTCCACCTATTTCAAAAAAGTTATCGTAGACACCAACTTTTTTAATACCCAATAAGGTTTGCCAAATCTGCACCAACTGTGTTTCCAATTCAGAACGGGGAGCCACATATTTATCTAATAACTCATTGCTGATATCGAATTGTGGCAACGCATTTTTATCAACTTTCCCATTGGTGTTCAGTGGTAACTTATCAGTGGTCATCCAATAAGATGGCACCATATAATCAGGCACCTTAGCCTGTAGCCAATTAATTAAATTTTGCTTGTTGAAATTTTCACCGGGAACGATGTAAGCAATCATAGCTTTAAAATTTCCGTGGTCGCGTACTATTATAACTGCATTTTTAACCATACTGTTCTCCTGCAGAATGTTTTCAATTTCTGATGGTTCTATGCGGTATCCACGAATTTTAACCTGGTCATCAATCCTGCCCATAAAGTCCAGCATCCCATTTTCATTCCATTTAACCACATCACCTGTTTTATAGAGGCGCTCAACTCTATTGCCAATTACAATCTCCACAAATTTTTCCTTTGTTAAAGGTTGGTTGTTTACATAACCTAACGATAGCCCCATACCGCCAATGTATAATTCGCCTACAACCCCAATCGGAACAAAATTTCTGTTACCATCTAAAACAAAAGATTTTATATTGTCTAAAGGCTTGCCGATAGGGATCATTTCATTTTCTAACAACGAGTTTAATGGGCAATATGTAGCAAAAACGGTTGTTTCGGTTGGGCCATAAATATTAAAGATTTTATCAGTTCCCAATGCCCCAATAGCTTTTCTTACATGAACAGAGGAAGCCGCCTCACCACCAAAAAATATCTTGCGTACGGCTGTCAACACCAAAGGATCAGCATCGATTAGCGCATTAAATATTGCAGTTGTTACAAAGCAGATAGAAATTTCTTGTTCTACAATCACTTTTGCAATTGCATCAGTATCAGCAGACCAACCCTCCTTTAATAAACATAAGGTTGCCCCGTTTAGTAAAGAACCGAAAATTTCAAAAACACTGCCATCAAAAGCGTAATTAGACCATTGCAGCATATTATCTGATGGCAAAACTCTTAGGTCATTTGCCTGGAATGCAATATTAAAAACACTTTGATTGCTTACAGCAATTCCTTTTGGTTTGCCTGTGGTGCCACTGGTATACATAATGTATACGGGTGCAATACCAGCCTCTTGAGAGGTCCTAAAATCAGCAGAACATTCTTTCGACTCCTTAATGCTTATAAGCGGAATGTCATTTACATACTGGAGAATATCAGTTTTAAAAGAAGTGTGGACTACAGCTTTCACTTGCGCATCCCTAATAATATATTCTAATCTTTCATCAGGAAATTCAACATTTAAAGGGACATAGGTACAGCCCAATTTAAGGACGCCCAAAATGCTCACAATCATATCCATTCCCCGGGGAGCAAGTATGGCTATTGCATTGCCATGCGCTAAGCCCAATTTTTTTAATTGATTGGCCAGTTTATTAGAAAGCTCATTTAATTGACGATAGGTAACCGATTGATCCTCGAAAATTAATGCTGTCTTAGCTGGAGTTAGTTTTACCTGATCTTCAAAAATTCCAATAATACTTTTCTTTACCGGAAGTGAAGTCTGGTGGTTATTTAAAGCAATTAAAGCTGCTTTTTCTTCATCCGAAATCATACTCAATTCAGCTAAAGGTCGCTCCGGATTTACACTGATGGATGCAAGCAATTCATCAAAATGAGTCATCATCCTATTTACGGAATGCGCTTTAAACAAATCAGTGCAATACTCAACTCCCAGGTATATTGCATCGGTCGTTTCTGTAATATTGAAAGTAATATCAAATTTGCTGGTATGATGGCCGCTGTATCCCTGACCGTTTTGCTCAACGTTAATATTTTTTAACGATACAGGTTTTGTGTTGCTTACATTTTGGTAGGAGAATACTACCTGTATAAGCGGGTTTCTGCTAATATCCCTGTCCAAAACCAATGATTCAACCACCTTTTCAAAGGGAATGTCCTGATTTTGGTTGGCCTCGTATATGTTGGTCTTTACCTGCGAAAGCAAACTGGTAAACGACTTATGAGTATCTACTTCGGAGCGGATAGCAAGGGTATTTACAAAAAAACCTATCAGGTTTTGGATCTCTTCGTATTGTCTTTCGGCTACAGGCGTGCCTACACAAATATCGTTTTGCCCCGTATACTTATGCAATAGCACCTTAAAGGCTGAAAGCAAAGTCATATACATGGTGGCTCCATGTTCTTTGCTTAGTTGCTGTAAACTCTTGTTATAATGGTTGTTTAATTTAAGGGACACCATTGCACCCTTTGTACTTTGAACCACAGGCCGTACAAAATCGACAGGTAAATTAAGTTTAGTAACGCCGGTTAACTTCTGCTTCCAATAATTCACTTTGTTATTCCATGCACTGGTGGCTGCTAATGTTCTTTGCCAAATTGCATAGTCTGCATATTGAATGGGTAGCGGTTCGAGATCAGCTTTCCTGTTTTCAACTTTTGAATTGTACAACTCCTCCAGTTCACGCACCATAATTGGTGTTGACCAGGCATCAGAAGCAATATGATGAAGTGTTATGATCAGCAGGTATTCATCATCCACGGGATTTAACAGGCTTGCCCTGATCATGTAATCCTTGCGCAGATCAAATGGTTTGTCAATCAAAGACTGTAATAATCCTCCTGTTTGACCTTCGACTAATTCAGTAGTAACAATTTCAATATCCCAGTTATTATTAGGCTGAATAACCTGGCAGGTAGTTCCATTGATTTCGCGAAAAACGGTACGCAACGCCTCGTGCCGATTGATTAGTTCTTTAAAAGCATACTTGAGCGCAAAAATATTAAGATCACCTTTTAAGTTTAAAATAGCTGGAATGTGATAGTGCCGGCTACCGCTTAGCTGATCGATTAACCAAAGGCGTTCCTGGCTAAACGACATTGGAATGACAGCAGGCCTTGGAATAGCAGGACTGATTGCAATTGCCGGATTAGAATCGTCGGTAGCAATTATTTGCTCAGCAAGCAATGCTATTGTTGGATAGTCGAATACATGCCCGATTGGAACTTCAACATTAAACTCTTTTCGAATAGCAGAAACTAAACGAATGGCAAGTAAGGAGTGACCGCCCTGTTCAAAAAAGTCATCCTGCATGCTGATGTTTTCCAGCTCCAACACGTTCATCCAAATTTTGGCCAACCGTTCTTCTACATTATTTTTTGGGTTGATGTGCTTGCTTGTTGAAGAACCCGCAACATCTAATTCTTTCAACTGACGCCTGTCAACCTTACCGTTAACCATTAATGGAAATACTTCCAACGAAATGATTTGAGAAGGAACCATATAGTCCGGCAACTTCTTGCGTAGTTGATCTATAATGTTATCCTTATCAAATGTAGAATGTGAAACAATGTAGGCTACTAACTTTCCATTGGTACTCTTATCCTGGTTGTATAAAACTACTGCCTGTTCAACTTCTTCAATGCTTTGAAGGGTAGTTTCAATTTCACCTAATTCAACCCTGTAGCCCCTGATTTTTACCTGGTCATCTGCCCTGTTTATAAAAGTGATGTTACCATCAGATCCATATTTTACTAAATCGCCGGTATCGTATAAAACAGGCGCATCCGGGTTATTAAAAGGATTGGTAATGAACTTTATTCGGGTGAGGTCCTCGTTATTTAAATACCCTTTTGACAAACCTTTACCTCCAATGAATAATCGGCCCGGTACACCAAGTGGCGCCGGTTGCATATCTCCGTCTAAAACATACACCACTGTGGTGCCAAAGGGCATGCCTATGGGAATTGTTTTTTGATAGGCAGAGGAACTGCCAACAACATGTAACAATTTTCCAATAGTAGTTTCTGTGGGTCCATAGTGATTGACTACCGTACAAGAATTATTAGCAGCCAAAATAGCATCAGCCATTTCGGTATATAAAACTTCCCCTCCAAAAATAAGCAGCTTATTGGGTAACAGTAATTGATCATCTACCTGCAAAGCCTTCCAATGCGAAGGAACGATCTTGATACAATCAATTGAAAGCTCCTGAAAGTAGGTGAGTAAACCATGTGCATTACTAAGCATTTCTTTTTTGAATACATGCAACACGCCGCCTGATAACAGCGAACCATATAATACAGTATTTCCAAGGTCAGTTGCTGTAGATGATAACAATGCAAAACTTTTGCAATCAGCAACTGCCAATTTATCGGTCAATCCATAATAGTAATCAACGATGTTGCCATGTGTTATCATTACCCCTTTGGGTGTACCGGTTGAGCCGGATGTGTAGATAACATAGGCAAGATGATCTGCTCCGATAACTCCCAGAGCATTATGCTTAGGTTGTAAGGAGAGAATATCTTCCTCAGGGTCCAATAAATGTAACTGTTCCCCTACATGGTCATGCAACAAATTGCTGTACTGACTGCTTAAGATTACAACCGTAGCATTCACATCTGTAATGATAAATTGAATTCTTTCTGCAGGCAGATTTGAATCGATAGGTACATAACCACCTCCTGCTTTTAGTATACCCAGTATTGAAACCACCATTTGTAACCCCGGCTCAACTAATAATGGAACCAGGCTATTTCGGGTAACGCCTTTGAAGCGCAGGTAATGGGCAATCTGGTTTGCCTGCTCATTAAGCGCGGCGTAACTCAAAGCGATACCTTCACACTCAAGTGCTGGTGCATTGGGGTGGTTGGCAACCTTATGTTCAAATAAAGAAATGATATTTTGATCCTGAGGATAGTCAACTTTTGATATGCCAAAGGTATTCGTAAGCAAAAGCTGCTCATCGTTTGAGAGCAGGCTGATGTTAGCAATTTTTGCTTTCGGATTTTTAGCAACCTGTTTCAGTAAATTTTCAAAATGAGTAACCAACCTGGTAATGGTTTCTTCTTTAAATAATTCTGTACTGTATTCAACAGTAAGACTTAATCCATTGGCTGTCTCATTTACAAAAAAGGTAAAATCAAATTTTGAAACTTCAGATTTGGTGGGTTCGTATGAGGCCTGAACTTCACCCAAAGAAACATTTTGAACTTCGGGGGTATTTAATAGGACAAGCATTACCTGGAACAAAGAAGCACGTCCTTTTTCACGGTCTTTTAAAACAGCATCAAGCACTTTTTCAAAAGGGACATCCTGGTGCTGATAAGCACCTAAAGTAGTGGTTTGCACCTGCCTTAACAGGTCGATGAATGTTTGATCGCTTTTAACCTGGTTTCGGAGGGTGATAGTATTTACAAAAAAACCAACCAACTCTTCCACTTCCTGCTGGTTTCGATTGGCAATAGATGCCCCAACCGAAATATCTCCCTGGTTTGTATACCGGTACAAAAGAATATTGAAGGCTGCCAATAAGGTCATATAAAGGCTGCAATCGTTTTGCCGGCTAATATCAACCAATGGCTTCAGCACCGATTGATCAATAAATTTAAAAATGCTACTACCCCTACTGGTACGGTTTAACGGACATTCAAAATCGTATGGTAACCGTAAAGGTGTAAAACCTTCCAGTTTTGTTTTCCAGTAACCCAGTTTAGTTTGAAGTAAATCTTCTCTCAAATGATCTCTTTCCCAAACTGCATAATCAGCATATTGTAATTGAAGGGGTGGTAACTGGTATGGCACTCCCTGTAATGTGCCACCATAATGTTGGGTAACTTCTTTTATAATTATTGGAGTAGACCAGGCATCGCAGGCAATGTGATGAATGGAAACAACTAACAAATGATCATCATCAGCAATATTTATGAGAGTGCCTCTAAGCATAAAATCCTTTGACAAGTCAAAGGGTTGCTTATTAATGTTATGAATGGTTTCATCTAGCAGCGTTTTGTTGTGCTTAAGGCTGAAGCCATCCAGGTAAGATATGCCCCAGGAGGAAAAATCTTTTAATTTTTGGTACCCAATACCATCAAATTCAACATAAACAGTTCTTAATATTTCGTGCCTTTTGATTACGCTTTTAACAGCAGCTTCCAAAGCTTCTTTATTCAATTTGCCTTGCAGGCGAAGCGCTACCAGTGTGTGATACTGGATACTGCCCTCTAACTTGTCAATAAACCACAATCTTTCCTGAGCAAACGAAAGCGG